>CAZEUJ010000100.1:0-7384 GCA_964514525.1 uncultured Dehalococcoidaceae bacterium | reverse complement strand
AATATGGCGGTACCCTTACGGTGTCCGAACCTATATTCCCCGGACAACCCCTGGGTTATCCTCCGGAAAGGGGATTCGCGGAAGTCTTGTTCCAGCAGCCGTGCCTCGAGCCGCTCCTTGAGGAAAGTATCGATGGTACCTTCTCCGCTCGCTTGGCAACGGACTGGGAAGTGGCCCCGGACGGCAGTTCCGTTACCTTTACCCTCAGGAAAGGCGTCAAGTTCCATGATGGGTCAGATCTCACCGCCGATGTGGTTAAATGGAATTACGACCTGGAGATACCCACTGGAAAACCTTCAAATATTGACTGGGCCTCGGTGGACGTCCTCGGTGACTATACCGTTCGGGTCAACCTCAAAAAGTGGACCAACTCCACTCTCTCTAATTTCTCATTCGAGGGTGGCAACTTTATAATATCGAAAGCGGCGTTTGACAAGAACGGTATTGAATGGATGAGGTGGAATATGGTTGGGACCGGCCCGTTCAAACAGGTCAGCTACCAGCGTGACGTGCAGGTGGTTTACGAGAGGAACCCTGATTATTGGAATCAGCCCTTGCCTTATCTTGATAGGATTGTCTACAAGTGTATCTCCGACCCGATGACTCAGATTGCCGCCCTGAAGAGCGGGGAGCTCGATGGTATGGCTTCCGGCGCAGATAAGAACCTGAAAGACCTGGTGGATGCCGGGTTAGTGGCCGTCACGGGGACCCTGGGGGTAGGCGGGTATTTCCCGGATAGCGAAAATCCTGACTCACCCTTTGCCAAACAGAAAGTACGCGAGGCACTCGAATATGCCATTGACAAGGATGCCATCGCCAATGCCTTCAGTTACGGTTTCTGGGGTCCTGCTTATCAATATGCCCCGCCGAGTTCCGCTGCCTACGACGCTTCTCTATCGAAACGTACCTATAATTTGGCTACGGCAAGACAATTGCTGGAAGAAGCGGGAGAAGGGGAGGGGTTTGAGTTTGACCTCCTCGTCACTAATGACGACCCGGCTAAATCGGTATCCCAGGCGTTACAGAGTCAGTGGGCCGAGATCGGCGTTATCGCAAATATCCAGATTCTTGAGAGCGCCAAATTCGAAGAGTACGGGAGAACAGGCTGGAGCGGCCTGCTTTACGCGGCACCTACCGGCCCGAGCAACTGGCATACGACCATCCAGGGCGTTTTCGATCCCAATGACAAACAGTACATCAGCGTAGATAAGCCGCAGGAGTACATCGACCTATGGACTGCGGCCGCCACGTCAATCGAGTATGACCCTGCCAAGGAAAAAGCCGTGGTAAAGTATATCTATGATCATGAAATGTGCATCCCCGTATGGAATGTGGTCCGTGCCTGGGTCATTCAGCCCTACGTTAAAGACGGCGGTTTCCTTACAATGGCGAGCGGCTTCTTCTGGAGGCCGGATAAGATCTGGCTGGACAAATAACCTGATTTTAAGGTACACGTCAAAAGGTAAATCGGGCAGGCTGAGCGTTGCTCAGCCTGCCCGAAACATGAACAACAACTTTAACAGGATAAGCTGTTATTCGGGGCAAAAATCGTGGCATCCCTGGTTTATATCATAATATGGCCAAGCAACTTTAAGGCTCGCATATTATCATCATGATAACTTACATCATCCGTAGATGCATACAGGCTGTGTTCATTCTTCTGCTGGTCAGCATCATGGTATTTCTGGCTTTGCGTCTTCTGCCCGGTGACCCGATATACCTGTTGTTGACTTCGGAAGAAGTGTCGACAAAGACTCCGGAAGAAATCCAGATACTCAGGCATGAGTATGGCCTAGACAAGTCGCTGGCACTCCAGTATTTTGACTGGATGTACGGAGTGCTCCATGGCGACTTCGGGACCTCGATCAGGTTCCACTTTAGTGTCGGGGGGTTGATGCTGGAAAGGATACCTCTCACCATTCATCTGGGCGTACTGGCCTTCATTTTGGCTCACGCAGTCGGTATCGCGGCAGGTGTGATATGTGCGGTTAGGCGTGGTAAATGGCTGGATACCGTGGTCACGGTGTTGGCCAATTTAGGAATCACTATTCCAACCTTCTGGCTGGGCATCATGATGATTTATCTATTCGCGGTCTACCTTAAGTGGCTTCCTGTTATGGGCTATACCTCACCGTTTACTGACTTCTGGCTGAGCACGAAACAGCTTATTATGCCGGTCATTAGCCTAGCTGTTTTGCCCATGGCTTCGGCAGCGCGTCAGACCCGGTCCAGTATGCTCGAGGTCATGCAACAAGACTATATCCGCACCGCCTGGTCCAAGGGTTTGAAAGAACGGGGAGTAATATTCAAGCACGCCCTGAAAAATGGCCTTATCCCGGTTTTTACCCTAGCAGGCCTTCATCTGAGCACCATTATCGGCGGCTCGGTGCTAATTGAGACCGTATTCAATATCCCCGGCATGGGCAGGCTCGCGGTTAGTTCTGTCCTTAACCGCGATTACCAGGTCACGCAGGGTATTACCGTGGTCATCGCTGCTGCCATTATTCTGGTCAACCTGATTATAGATATTTCCTACAGCTGGCTCGACCCCAGAGTCAGGTATAAATAGGGACACGCATCATGTCAGAAAATCAACAGGCACTGAATAACTTTAACGAGACACTCCCGCGTATTAATGAGTTCCGGCGCTTCATCAGGGCGTTCTTGGGCCGGAAGGTGGTGCTGTTTGGCTTCGTTGTTATCGTGATATTCCTTATCATGGCGGCGTTCGCACCTCAAATAGCTCCCTATTACCCCTATAAGCAGGACCTTACAAATACCCTGGCCGGACCTTCCAGGGAGCATCTACTAGGTACCGATAACTTCGGAAGAGATACGCTAAGTCGCATCATCTACGGCAGTCGAATTGCCCTCATGGTCGGTGTGGTTGCCGTGGGCATCGCTGCCGGTGCCGGCATGATACTCGGGCTGATTGCCGGATATTTCGGCGGGTGGCGATATACCCTTATCATGAGGTTTATGGACGCGCTGATGGCATTCCCCATGATATTGCTGGCCTTGCTTATCACCTCCCTGCTCGGCGGTGGACTAGTCAATGTCATGATAGCCTTGGGTATCTCCCTGATGCCTGGATATGCCAGGATAATGTGCGGTCAGGTCCTCTCCGTAAAGGAAAATGACTATGTCCTGGCGGGAAAGTCGATAGGCGCCACTGACCAGCGTGTTATGCTGCGCCATATCATTCCGAATAGCCTTCCGCCGATTATGGTAATGGTAACCATGATGATGGGGACGACCATCCTGGCCGAAGCCGGGCTGAGCTATCTCGGTATCGGCATTCAGTTGCCGACCGCGACCTGGGGCGGCATGATTAATGAAGGCTACCTGTTCCTGACCAGCGATCCGATCCTGTCCTTCGCCCCCGGTATTGCCATCATGCTGGTTGTGTTCGGCTTCAACATGGTGGGGGATGGATTGAGGGATGCCCTTGACCCTAGGCTGAGAGGCATTCTATAACTGTCTCCAGGCTGTATCCGTCATTTCGCGCTTACCTGCCTCGACCAGCCTTTTCCAATTATATATCCGATGTTATTCTCTTCAAAGGTTTAATAATGCCCGTTAACTTTTACTCGGTGGAAAGCTCATCAATCTTCTCTGGCAATGGCACCCCGTTTGTGTCCCAGCCCATGAAGGTATAGTAGTATCTCTTGGCCTTCTCCATGTTTTCGCGTTCGGGAACCGGCATTGGCAGGGGACGGTCAACCTTCGGCTGGAAACTGCGTCCGGCCAGTACGTCATCGGCGGCGGTAAAGCCTTCACGTACATTGAACAGCCTCATTACCGTTAGCACCCGCTCACAGACTTTTATCAGCTCCACCCAGCTGGTATTCCATCCGGTAACCGCCTTGATGAGGTCCAGCTTGGTATCATAGTCTATTGCCGGGAAATCGCAGATTACCATGAGGTCCTTTAACATAAGCAGGCGGTGCATCAGCGCAAACAGGCTTAAGCGTTTGGGGTTAACGCCTTCCGGCACCGGCAGCAGGACGCCGAATTGCTCTATCCCCGCCATTCCGCCCGGAGAGTCGCTGGAAACATGGTCAGCCCCGTGAGAGTTCACCATGTACCCCAGGCCCATACTCAAGCCCGCCCTAGATTCCGGCATGGGGTATTCGAGGCCTTTCACGTTCATGGCGAACTGCTCCGAGCCCCGGCCGATTTTTTTGGCCATCCGGGCAGTCCCTTCCGCCAGCAGGTTGCCGATGCCTTCTCGCCGGCTAATCAATTCTATAGCTTTCAGCAGGGCATCCGCGTTGCCGAATCTCAGTTCCAGCCCACCGGTGTCCTTTTTTGTCAGGAAGCCTTTCTCAAAACACTCCATGGCAAAGGCGATAGTAACACCGGTGGATATCGCATCGAGAGAGTAAGCGTTGCAGCGTTCGTTAGCTTTGCAGACAGCTCTGGCATCGCTGATGCCGCAGTTAGACCCCAGCGCCCCTAGCGATTCGAATTCGGGCCCCCCGTAGGCGGCGTCCACATGGTATGGCTCTTCGAAGCGGACTACTTTCTTACAGCGGATAGGGCAGGCATAGCAACCTTCCATACCTACTTTCAGACCGGCCTCTTTTAGGGCAATGCTGTGTATGTTTTTGACTTCAGGGAAAACGCCGTCCCGGAAATTGCGCACCGGCAGAAACCCCCGGGATTCCATCGCTATCATTTCTAGGGAGCCAGTGCCGTTCAAGGATAAATTCTCGGTCATCGGATTGGGAGTGGTAACCAGTTTCTGCCTGATTGCCTTCAGCTTTTCTGAATCGGCTATCTCCGGCAGCTTATGTCCTCTTGCAGCGATGGCCTTGAGGTTCTTGGAGCCCATCACCGCCCCCAACTATATATGCGACAGAATCGGTCGCTGATTGGCTCCGAACTAATGGTCATATTAGTTAGATTGACCCTCAGAATTTTACCATTATATCCCCCGGGTATAACGGGGACTGCCGGTGCGCCGGCAGGAGCGGGTGGTGCAGACGAAGCTTTCTTTTCTGCCATTGGATATTCCTTTCTTTCCTGATTATATTTCGCCCCCTGCCGGACTTTACCAATCTTTTAAACGTAAAACGTCCAACCTCAAGGGTTCAATTCACTTTTTACCGATAAGCAATCCAGGACACTTTATTATCGCCAGGGGTTCCCTCCACCGACACAAAGACGGTCCGCCGTAACATAAGATGATAGGTCGGAAGCAAAGAATAAGGCCGCCGACGCAATATCATCTACCGTACCCTCCCTCTTCAAGGGGATACCTTCCGCCAATTTGCCCATGAAAGCATCCAAATCTTTGATATTATCAGGGGCAAAAACACGTGTCATATTAGTCCTTATCATGCCCGGAAGTATGGTATTCACACGGATATTATGCTTGGCCAGGTCCAAAGCTATGTTGGTAGATAGCGCAAAAGCTCCGGCTTTCGCCGCAGAATAGTGCAGCGAAATAGCGCTATAAGATATAGCGGCAATAGATGCTATATTAATAATCCTTCCATATTTATTGGCTATCATATGCGGAGCGATTGCCTGACAGCACAAAAATATGCTCTTCATATTGATGGCCATAACTTTATCATATTCTTCTTCGGTGATATCCAAGAAAAGCCGGGGTTTTGTCCCTAGTCCGGCACAGTTAGCCATTATATCTACCTTTCCGAATTTTTTGATGGCTTGGGCGACCATTGCTTTTACCTGGGTACTATTTGAAACATCACAATGCACGGCGAGCCCTTCTCTGCCTTTTTGGGATACCATTTCCACGGTCTTCTGTGCTTCCGTATCGTTGAGATCGACGATGACTGAAGAGCATCCCTCTTCAGCAAATCGTAGGGCGATTCCTCTTCCCATCCCGCTGGCTCCTCCAGTTATGATGGCTGTTCTGTTGGCTAATAACATGTTTACCCTCCTTGAAATTTATTTATAAATATATGCGCTGAATACCCGCCAGTAGCTGGCTGGGTGAAACCGGCTAGCTAAAGGATGACGCAAAATTTACGTATCTTTTAAGGTTCCACTGAAACATTCTACCGGGGCGGTGACCCATAACTGGTGGAGATCTCTTTTAGTCATATCCTACCCCCTAATTGCTATAGGTGTCAATCCCTTTAAGTGATAGGTACTTCTATCGAGATATCCAAAATTTCTTGCCCTAACGTCTTGGCTGCCGCTTCTATCCAGTCAATAAGAACTCAAACGATTCCGATTACTTAATTTAATGGTGATCGCCGAGCGACTTAAGATAATTGGCAGGATTAAAAGGCTCTTTTAGGTAACGAAAGCTTGTTTTGTGTAGGTGGAATTATTCTAGGATTTTAATAAACCTTTTTAGCTTAGGTAAAATTAAGTTTTGCCAATCCTCGGAGTAAAGAAAATCGTTGAAATGCGGCAAACCGGCTATCATTTTTTCTTTTTCTGATACCAAACTGTCCTCCGCCCTCTACTATCAGGATATTAAGATATACCTCAAAATGAACGGAGTTACCACTCCACACTAATGATGTTTCTCTGCTTCAGCCTTTTCAGCCTCGGCCTTCGTCTTGTGCACGGTCTTATCGGGGTAGTTAGGGGGAGTATAAAGTGTATATAGCTTTAGTTTTGTGTTCTTAGAAACATTATTACGTTGTGGTATGTGCCAGCGGGAACTATCACCGCTTCGCCATCTTCTACTGAATGTTTTTCTTTTCCCCCGAAAATGAATTGCGCTTCGCCTTGTTCGATGCGGAAGAACTGGTCGACATTGGCGGCACTTCATTACCGATTTCTTCACCGGGTTGCAGACACATCAACACGATGTGCTTGCCGGTAAACAACGCCTGCCTGTCGCACAAGGCTTTGGCAGATGAGAGGTTTTGGTAGGCAGGTCTGATGAGATATTCCGGTATTCTCCTGATTAAGCAGCGCCTCCTCGAATTCATTTGGTGGAAGGCAACCAAGCACCGAATGAAGATAGCATACTTCCTTTTTTCCGGAATAATAGCAAGTACTTTTGACACGTTAAACTAATGGCACATACAATGTGAGTAAAAATAAATTCGCATTATCGAAAGGAGCCAAGAATGTTACCAGGGTACATGGGAAAGATTTTGTTCGTCAATCTCTCTACTGGAGAAATAAAGGTAGAGACGCCCGATGAAAGTCTTTACCGGGATTTTATAGGAGGATACGGCATCGGGGCCAGAATTATCTATAGCCGATAGAAAGCTGGAGTAGACCCATTGGGACCGGAGAATACGCTTGGATTGATTACCGGCCCGCTCACCGGCACACCGACTCCTTCTGGTGCACGCTATGCGGCAGTTGGGAAATCACCGCTTACCGGGGGATGGGGTGATGCTAACTCAGGCGGGTACTTTGGTCCCTACCTCAAGTTCTCCGG
>CAZEUJ010000099.1:0-7388 GCA_964514525.1 uncultured Dehalococcoidaceae bacterium | reverse complement strand
AACCAGGTAAAAGTAGGCTGGGATCTGCCCACACCGATGTAAAATAAAAAAATCGTGCTGGAGCTATTGACTTACTGAATATAGTATGTTGTGCAAGGATAGTCGGTTTAATAATCTACTATTTTTATTATGTACTAATAAACATCGGCATCATTGTTCAATTGTCGGTTCAGTAATATTGAGGGGAAGAGACATGCTTCAAATTCATGTAGTCAGCAAACATTCTGCCTTTTAGCCTCAAAATAGGTGTCAAAGCCACTAGCAAGCAAGCCATACTGCAGCGATCGATAGTTATTAAGAATTTTAAAGCGTAATCACAATCAGCGGAATTATACCATTTAGGTATGTGCTTACCGAATAACTTAATAATGTCTTAACAATATGACCTTATAATTTTACCAACCGATCTGATGAAATATCAGCAAACAGGATAATGAAAAGATAGGGGAAAGAAAATGAAAGCCTTCAAGACAATCATAATGATATTCGTTCTGGGCGGCCTGATAACCGCCATTTTCGGCTGCGGCGCAAAATCAGATGGAACGTCCGCGAATCAGATAGCTAATGTAAAACGCGGCAGTCTGACTCTGGATATTACCGCGGCGGGCAATTTGGCATTTTCTTATTCTGAAGACCTCGTCGCTGATCTCTTTTACGGTACCTCAGGAGTAAAAGGCACTATCGGAGAGGTCTTCGTCCAGGAGGGAGACTATGTGGAAGAGGGGCAAGTGCTAGTCACTATAGATACAAGCGAATGGGACACTCATGTTGCAGCTCTGGAAGATCAGGTAACATCTGCAGAACGTGCGATTCTCCAAGCGCAGATTAACCTGAAAAATGCCGAACAAGCCGTGAAAAATGCCGAACAAGCTGTGAAAAATGCCAAAGACAACGTGGTCGCTAAGGAAACGACAGTGCTTAATGCTGAGATAAGCTATCAGCAAGCCCAGACTGCCATGGCGGCAAGTATCGGTACGATTGATACCCAAGCGGCCCTAGCCGAACTGAGAAAAGCCCAAAGATGGTACGACTATGTGACCACGACGTATGGTTCGCTTTCCACCACAACATGGGAAGATTATATGCTGACACTACAAGAGGCCGAGGAAAGACTGACGGCCGCGCAGACTAACTACGACAACATTCTTTCCGGCTACGACGCCGCGGAAATCGCCATTAAAAAGATACAAGTACAAATCGCCAAAAATAACCTGGACGCTGCCAAAAAAGCCGTTGACGCTGCCAAACAAGCCGTTGAAGATGCCAGTAATGATGTAACCCTGAAGCAAATGAGCCTCCAACTGAGCCAGAGTAGTCTGGAGGATGCCCAGAAAGCTCTCGAAGAAGAGCAACAAAACCTGTTGGAAGCGCAGGAGATGACGCAGGAGATGAGCCCGGAAATTAAAGCTCCTTTTAGTGGCTTTATTATTAAAATAAACGTTGCCGTTGGAGATGAAATAAAGAACGGAGCCGTGGTGGTCACCATCGTCGATCCTAGCAAGTTCGAGGCGGATATTCTTGTGAGTGAGATGGACATATCTCAGGTTAACATCGGTAGCGTAGCCACAGTCACCCCGGATGCCATGTCGGAACTGACCTACTCGGCTAGGGTAACTCATATCGCTCCCACCGCTACCATACAGTCAGGCGTGGTCAACTACAATGTAACCGTTGAACTGGATGATACCGAACCGATGAATCAGTCGCAAACAACGACCGGCCTTCCGCAGACGGGTGGGTTTACCCCATCAGACAATATTACCCTTCCGGAGGGTTTTACACCGCCTGAAGGATTCCAACGACCTGAAAATTTTACCCCGCCGGAAGGCACGGAGTTCCCGGATATGTCCGGGGAGGGTTTCACACCACCAGAAGGTGTGGAGTTGCCAGATGTGTCCAGCTCTTCGGTACAAAGTCAAAACCCATCGGTAGCATCCGTTAACTTCGAGCTGCGCGAGGGTCTGACGGTCACGGTCAGCATTATCATGGCTAGCCGGACGAATGTATTGATAGTACCCAACGGTGCAGTTATTACCGAGGGATCAAAGAGTTATGTAGAAGTCGTTTCAGTTTCCGGTACTACCGAAAAGCGGGAGGTTAAGACTGGCATCAGCGACTGGCAGTACACTGAGATCACCGAAGGCCTTAGCGAGGGTGAACAGGTCATAGTATCTCAGACCACCTCATCATCAACATCCTCCTCCGAGAGACCGGATAGTGGAATGTTCTTTATGGGGGGTTAAAGGCGATGATCAGATTGGAAAATATCACGAAAATCTACGCCATGGGTAAGAGAGATCTGACCGTCTTGGCGGGTATCAACCTGCATATTAAACAAGGCGAGCTTGTGGCGATAATGGGACCATCCGGGTCAGGCAAGACCACGATGCTTAACCTGATAGGCTGTCTGGATAACCCCACCTCCGGTAAATACTACCTGGAGGATAGAGAGGTAAGCAGTAGTAATGGGCGGGAGCTGGCGTCGATCAGGGCAAAAAAAATCGGGTTTATCTTTCAGACCTTTAATCTATTATCCCGACTCACAGCGTTAGCCAATGTTGAACTCGGCATGACTTATGCCGGCGGGGTCGATCGAAAACGGGCCCTGGAGGCGCTGGCAAAGGTGGGACTCGGTGAACGTGTCCGTCATCGCCCCATCGAGCTTTCCGGGGGTGAACAGCAGAGAGTAGCAATTGCGCGTGCCATCGTGAAAAATCCCTCCGTGATCCTGGCTGACGAACCGACCGGCCAGCTGGACAGCAAATCTGGCGAGGAAGTAATTTCTATCCTCATATCTTTAAATACCGAACACGGCATCACGCTTGTTCTAGTAACCCATGATATGAACATCGCCAGCCACTGCCACCGCATAATCCAGATCAAAGACGGCGAGGTGATTTCGGAGGCGATCAAATGAATATAAAACGCTGGCTTAATTTCCTATACACGGTGCGTGTCGGATTGGCTACTCACAAGCTTCGGAGTTTTTTAACCATCCTTGGAGTCGTCATCGGGGTTGCCTCTGTAATTGTTCTGATGTCTATCGGGCAGGGTTCAACAAAAGAAATACTCGCTAATATCGAAAGCATGGGGGCTAACCTGATTACCATTCGCCCGGGGGCATTCATGTCTTTCGGTGTGAGAGGGGGCATGTCGCAGACGCTGACGATGGAGGATGCCGAGGTAATTGCAGAGCAGGTATCCAACGTATCTGCCGTGGCACCTTCTTATTCCAGCAACATGCAACTGGTGGCTGGTAGTAAGAATACGAATGCCCAAGTCACCGGCAGTACACCGGAATATCTGGCGGTAAACAACCTGGAAATCGCTAATGGTAACTTCTTTACATATGATGACTATGAACGCGGCAATAAAGTGGTCGTGCTGGGCCCTAATATCGCCGAAGATCTCTTTGGCACAAACACTGACCCGATAGGTCAACAATTGCGGATGGGCACGATTATCGTGCGCGTGGTAGGTGTACTGGAAAGTAAAGGCGGGGCGATGAACTCCTCGGATGATGGCGTCTTTATGCCACTTACCGCCATGCAGCAGACCGTCGCTCAACCGCGGACGGCCCAGGGAGGTCGTGTCATATCCACAATATATCTTACGGTAACTGACGAAGCATATACACAAAGTATCATCGATTCCATCACCAGTTTGTTACGCGCCCGCCACCAGCTCAGCGTCACCGCCGATGACGATTTTAGTGTCATGTCCACAGAGGAGATCGCCGAGACACTGACTCAGACCACCAACACGCTAACGCTTCTTCTAGGCGCCGTCGCAGCCATTTCACTGCTAGTGGGGGGCATCGGTGTCATGAACATCATGCTGGTTTCCGTGCTGGAAAGAACCAGGGAGATAGGTATTCGCAAAGCCCTAGGAGCGCGGGATAGGGATATCTGGGGCCAGTTTTTATTTGAGGCGGCTTCTTTGACCTTTACCGGCGGTATCATCGGGGTGATTTGCGGCTGGGGAATTTCTCTAGTAATTGATAGGATGGGATTCATGACAACCGTAGTTAACTTTAATATCGTCATTCTGGCTGTTTGTGTGGCGGTTGGTATCGGGCTGTTCTTCGGCCTTTATCCCGCCTGGAACGCTTCCCGGCTCAATCCAATAGAAGCACTCAGGTCAGAATAATCGAGAAATTTTTATCCCGTTTTTACCGGTGTTCTCATCAGTCATAACTTCATGCATGCGTAGCGGAACTCCTAGAGAAATAAGTTGATGACAAGGGCTAGTGCTATGGTAAAAATGGCGTAAATTTGATGCGGCCCAAAAACGGCTACAAGTAAACAAAGTTAAGGCGATGCGCAATACCAAGCATGAATACTGCTGTGTAGGCATGTAAAACGCCTTCAATGGGAACAAATTCATGTAGTCAACGTAACGCCCTACATTTTAACCTTAAAATTAGTGCCGTTTTGTGGAAATAGAAAAAATCCCCACACGCGGTCATCGGGATGTCCGTGTTTTCATCGTAACATCAACCGTGAGTACCAGATAATACTAGAAAAAAGCGAAATATCGGCTATTTAACAATTTGGCTCTTTGTTATTTGACTACTATGAACCTACATGACTCGGACTTGAGGTTTGGATTTTGAGGCGGAATGTAATAGGTAAGATAATAAGGTTCAATGCTACCAGAAGGAGCACCCCTGCCAAGAAACCTTCGGTCATATCAAAAAGAGCTCCCACTACTAAGGGAGCAAGAAAGCCCCCGATTTCGGCCACACAAAAGAAGACGCCATTGGCTGTTCCCAGGTAATTTGTCGGTATTCCGGAGCTATCCATCAGTACCAGCAGAAGGATCGGTCCAAACGCAGATCCTACGACACCCAACACTACTAATGCAATAAACTGAAGCACCCCCGACATAAAGATGACACCGCATAAAGCAATGGCACTGCCCAAAGCGGACAGAGCCAGGGAACGCCCTCTGAAGTGCAACGGTATCACGTGCGGAAAGATTAAAATGGAAGGTATGCCGGTAATGATATAGGCAGAGGCGGCAAAGCCGGCCAGTGATGGAGACATGCCACCTGTCTCCAGTATCTTGGGGAGCCAATTCATCAGGCCGTGGATGGTGGCAAAGGACAACAGCCCCATTATCAGGACCAACTGGACGTTGCGTATCCTGATGATTTGGCTTAATACCCTGATGACATCCATCCTTTCTGCGGTTGCTTCCGGCTTGACCTCTTTGGCCATAAACCACCACAGCAACCCGGCGACGAAGGCTAAGATGCCATAGGATAAGAAGGTGATTCTCCAGCTGTAATTGAATAAAGGCATAACAACACTGTTGGTCAGAGCAAATCCCAGGTAAATGCCGATCGATGACCCAGTCATGAATATGCCGAGAACCGTTGCACGCCTCTTACCTTCGAACCACAGAGAAATTACCTTTGGGCCACCGACAGACATCATTGGACCTCCCACGCCAAGTAAGGCAACAACGGGGAGCATCGTCCAAAATCCTTGCGAGAAATAGCGGAGACTTGCTGAAAGACCGATGATTAATGCTCCGACCAGAAGAGACTTGCGCTCACCCCACCTGTCAATGAGATTGCCGGCTCCAATGGAGGCCATAATGTAAACAAACTGCCAGGACCCCAGGATCAGTCCCATCTGAGAAAAGGATATGTTCAGGTCCTCGACGATGGGTGTGACGAGGGGGGCCAGGGACCCCATGACCAGACCAAGCGAGGCGTATAGAAACCAAATCAGGGCTAACATGACCCATCGGTAACTCTGCTTAGCGAATGGCATTTATTGCCCCCTTCGTGCTTTTCGGCTCACTATGCAGTAGTTACACCCGCCATGCTCTCTCGGCAATCTAACGCAGGGTTGCCCCGAGTTGTCTTCCTAGAGAGTCACATTCTATGACCACAGGGCAGGAATGTCAAGACCAGCCTGATTGTACTTTATGACGAAAAGTTACTCGTAGGATGTTTGTCTTAAGCCTGCTGGGACCTAGAATATCTTCAAATGGCGCATTAGAATAATTCATCCAGGGTCTTGGCTTGTTGCAGTCTGCTAAAAGAGGTATACCGTGGTGCTTGAGGTGCTTTCACCCTGCTCTTCGGCACCAGATTGATATGCTCTATTTCCTTCGCCGGCTGCGTGAAATTAACCACGAATTTTCCGGTGTCCTCCCAAGGCACGATGTTGTTCACTGATGCCCAGTGAGTCACGGCGGAAATAGGAGCTACACGATACGCTGCGATGTACTTTATCCGCGGAATCATGCTCGCATGCATACGGATTGCATACCAACGATTTTCTCCCAAGAATGTCTCTTGGAAGCCATCTTCTTGTGCCGGCACTACAATTGTGTTGACTCCCTCTGTATTATCCGGTGGTTGCACTCGCTTATCGCTAGACTCCTTACCTCCTTGTTTCATTGTTTCTATAGTTGCGGTCAGCACGCTCGGTTTAGAGATTGAAGTAATCTCTACCTCCGATGTCCTAGCCCAGAGTCTATTAAGAGCCTTCTTAACCTGTGCTGGCTTAATAGTGTCATCTCCTATTGTTGAACGTACGAGTCTGACAAAAGCGTTTGGGGGTTCCGCAAAGATCTTATCCAAGGCTTTCCGTATTTTCCCCATAGTGAATGTTTCTTTACCAATTTCATCAAGAACACCTTTCGCCATTGAATCGCGTGAGAAACGCGAAAAGCGTTCTGCAATCTGTTGGATTGACATGCCTTTATTTTCCTTTGTGTCGAGAGACACTTCAAAGAGCAGCTTATCAGGAGCTTCCGCTTTCTCTGTGCTGTGATAGACTCTGTATGTGACACCATTAGTAAGGACACACCATTCAACGCCAGCATTGGCAGCGTAGCCAACCACTTGAGTAATCGATTTAACATCTGTAAGTGGGTCATTCAGTGGTTTCGCTTCCATGAATAGAACTGGCTTGCGGTCTATTTTGAGTGCGTAGTCAACGGACTTTCCATCTATAGTTGGGCACTCGAGTTCTACTTCATCCGGGTCCCTGACATCCCAACCAAGGGCTTGTAATAATACGTCTGTAAATATTGTTCGGGTTGGGAGCTCTTTCAGGTCATCCTTTCTGTGTCTTTCCAACTTGGCTTGAAGGCTTTCAATGCACAAAACAATAGTATTCATATCCTACCTCCCGATTGTCCCACCTTCATAATAAACCTATATCAACTTAGCCGTCTTATCAGCCTGCAATGAGCGCAAACCCAACTTCTGCCTCAGCGCTTCAATAATGCGCTGCTTCAGCTTTCGGTCCTGAGTCCGGGAAGAAGCAAGCTCCTCGATATGCTTGGCGAGCTCCGATAGATAGTCTCTATAACTGGTTACAGCATCATGTACAGATCCTGAGTCGGCAGGAATAGCTACTGAG
>CAZEUJ010000098.1:0-7512 GCA_964514525.1 uncultured Dehalococcoidaceae bacterium | reverse complement strand
ACGCCGACCCACCGGTTAAACAACGTTTTTCCGATGAAATAAACGGGGATTACCGTAAGGGCGGCGATAATTGCCGGGAAATAGGCACCGACAACGTCAACGGTGTGCTGCGTCGGCGAACCCAGGCTGACTACCCAGATTATACCCGCCATAATCCAATCCGGGAAAAAGATATCAGTTAAAACCCTGCCGCCGGGATAAATAAAATACGGGTCGAAACTCATAAAGTGCGGGAAATTAAAAGCCATATTATCAACGATACGCTGGTAGAAATAGGCATCGATACTGGTAAACTTAATCCATTCGCCGTCGAAAACCTGTTCGTAGGGGAGAACGATACGAAAGAGCAAGGCAATACCGAAAATGGCAGCAATCAGGACACCCACAATGATTTTCGGGGACAAATTGCTAATTTTCATATCGTGTTTTCGAGCCGGAGTTTGGGTTGGGGGAAAAGGTTGGGTAAATTATGGCATATATCTGATGGCTTTGCAACAGAATCACGAAATGACGAAGGTGCAGGCTAAAGTCTTGATAAAGCCGATACGTTCAACTATAATGATAGGAAACATTTACATAAAGAAGCCAGCCTGACTTCGGCAATAATCCGGCTTCGAGCCGAGCCGCACACAAGGCTCCGGGACAGCCATCTATCAGGAGATAAGTCTGCCGCATGAAAATCTCGATAATCCTCGGAACACGCCCCGAAATAATCAAGATGGCGCCGCTGCTAAAAATACTCGAGGCGAAAAAAGCAGATTTCTTTACGCTGCACACCGGCCAGCATTACTCCTACCAGCTCGATAAAGTCTTTTTCGATCAGCTGGAGCTGCCCCCTCCAAAATACAATATAGAGGTAGGCTCAGGCTCTCACGCCAAGGAGACCGGCAAAATGCTCATCGGCATTGAGAAAATACTTAAAAATGAGAAGCCGGATATCGTACTGGTGGAGGGTGATACCAACAGCGTCCTGGCGGGCGCCCTGGCGGCCGCCAAACTCGTCATAAAGGTCGGGCACGTGGAGGCGGGGCTGCGCTCCTACGACCGGAGAATGCCGGAGGAGATAAACCGGGTCATCGCCGACCATATCGCGGACTACCTCTTCGCGCCGACGCCGAAAGCGAAGGAGACACTGCTGAGAGAAGGAATCGGCAAGGAAAAGGTATTCCTGACCGGCAATACCGTCGTCGATGCCGTCCAGCAAAACCTGGAGCTTGCCCGGCGGAAGATAGACATCGCCGGTCAATTTCGGGTCAAACCGCAAAAGTATTTCCTCGCCACCCTGCACCGCCAGGAAAACACCGATAACAAGGAACGGTTCGCTTCAATCCTGGAGGGACTAAGCGGAGTTGCCGCCATGTTCCGGCTCCCGGTGGTCTACCCCGCCCACCCGAGGAGCCGTAAAATAATAGACGGGCTGGCCAAGCCGCCGAAGAACCTGAAAATCATCGAGCCGGTGGACTTTCTCAGCTTCCTCCAGCTCGAAAGCAATGCCAGGCTGATATTGACCGACTCCGGCGGCGTCCAGGAAGAAGCCTGTATCCTGCATGTTCCCTGCGTCACCCTGCGGGACAACACGGAACGCCCGGAAACGGTGGAGGCGGGGGCCAACGTCCTGGCCGGCGCCTCGGCGGCAAGAATCATTGCCAGCGCCGCCACCATGATGGATAGAGAAAATAAATGGAACAATCCCTTGGGCGATGGGTACGCCGCCGAGAGAATCATCAACATCATCACGGAGGCCTAAAATGGCTAAGATACTGGTTACAGGAGGGACAGGATTCATCGGCTCGAACCTCGTGCCGGAACTGAGAAAACGCGGCCACGAGGTGTGGGTCTGCGACTTAATGAACACCGCCGTCACGGCCAACTACATCCGCTGCGACACGCGCGAATACCGGCAGATCGAGCGGATATTCAATAACCACGACTTCGACTTCGTCTACCACCTGGCAGCGGAATACGGGCGCTGGAACGGCGAGGACTACTACGAAAACCTGTGGCAGACCAACGTCATCGGCACCAAGCACATGCTCCGCATACAGGAGCAGAAAAAGTTCAAAATGATATTCTTTTCCAGCGCCGAGGTCTACGGCGATTACACCGGAGTGATGGTCGAAGACGTCATGGACAAGCTCGCCATCAAGCAGATGAACGACTACGCCATTACCAAGTGGGCGGGAGAGCTCATGGTGCTGAACTCGGCGGCGATGTTCGGCACGGAGACCGTCAGGGTGCGGCCGGTCAACGCCTACGGGCCTCACGAGCACTACCACCCCTACCGGGGCGTCATCCCGGCATTTATCTACAAAGCCCTCCACGACGAACCATACACCGTCTACATGGGGCACAAACGCATCTTCGATTACGTGGAAGATACGTGCCGGACCTTCGCCAACATCGCGGACAGCTTTATCTCCGGCGAGGTCTACAACATCGGCGGGAAGGAAGACTGGGAGTGCGATATCAAGTACGTTTCCGACATGATACTGGACTACCTGGGCAAGGACGATTCTAAGGTAACTTATAAACAAGGAGAGCCCTTTACCACCCAGGTCAAGCACATCGATTACTCAAAGTCGCGGCGGGACCTGAAACACGACCCGAAAGTACCGCCCAAGGTGGGCATACCCCGGACCATCGAATGGATGAAGTCCGTATATGGCATTAAGTAGCGGAGGGGCAAGGTGAACGTCCTCTTCGTCCATGAAATCGACTGGCTGAACAAGGTAGTCTTCGACATTCATACCCTGGCCGAAGCACTATCGCTGCGGGGGCACAAGGTCTACGCCATCGACTACGAAAACGCCTGGCGACGCAAGGGACCGACCGACCTGTGGACCCTCAAAACAAGAGAGATAGAGGGCGTATCGCGCGCCATGACCGGCTCGGCGGTAACTCTCGTCAGGCCGGGATTCATCAAGATAAGCGGGCTGAGTCGGCTCTCCGCCGCTTTTACCCACCACCGGGCAATCAGGAAAACAATCATGGAGAAAAAGGTAGACGCCGTTATCCTTTACGGCGTGGCCACCAACGGCCTCCAGACCATCTCCAACGCCCGCCGGCTCCATATCCCCGTCGTCTTCAGGTCGATAGATATCCTCAACCGGATGGTCGCCTACCCATTCCTGCGGCCGTTCACCAAAATGCTAGAAAAAATGGTCTACGCCCGCGCCGACATGGTCCTGACGCTTACCCCTAGCCTCTCCAAATACGTTAAGGGACTGGGGGCTAAAGAAAACAAGGTAAAGCTACTGCCGATGCCGGTGGACACCGGTATCTTTTACCCCTCGCTCGCCCCGGCTGAGCTCCGCCGCAGATGGGGCATCAATGTAACCGACAGCGTTATACTGTATATGGGCACCCTTTTCGATTTCAGCGGACTGGACGGAATAATATGCCAGCTCCCGCGAATAATCGGACAGGTACCGGGCACACGACTCCTCATCGTCGGCGACGGGCCCCAGCGCCAGATGCTCGAAAGCATTATTGCGGAGACGGGGCTGAAGGATAGAGTGATTATCACCGGCTTCCAGCCTTACGAGACCATGCCCCAGTACATCAATATGGCCACCGTATGCCTGAACCCCTTCCGGGAAACCGGCGCCACGAGAGAAATATTTCCGGGTAAGATTGTCCAGTACCTGGCCTGTGCCAAAGCCGTCGTGGCGACACCGCTGCCCGGCCTGAGGGCGGTTACGCCGGGAGAGGAACAGGGACTGGTTTTTGCCGACACCCCCGAAGCCATGGCGGAAAGACTCATCACCCTGCTCCAGGATAGCGGCTACCGCCAGCGCCTGGAACGGCAAGGCCTGGAATATGTCCGCAGGGTCCACAGTGTGGAAAACATCGCGGCGCAGCTGGAGACCAGCCTGCAAGAAGCAATAGCCCTGAAAAAGTCGGTTTAGGTACGATATGCCGTTAAGCATCATCAGCATAGCCAGGAACTCGATAAAGTTCACCTCCATAAAGATAATATCGGCGGTGGCCGGGCTGGGGGTAACGCTTTATGCCGCCACCATCCTTATCCCCGAAGAGTTCGGGACCTACGGCCTCCTGACGCTATGGCTGACGTATGTCGGCCTCGTGGCGCCGGGGATATACAGCGCCGCCGCCAGGGAAATACCCGTGCTGCTGGGGAAAGGGCAGGAAAAAGATGCCCTGAGGGTACAGAACATCTCCATTTCTGTCGAGCTGCTGTATACCATAGCCCCGACAGCCGTTATCATCGGGGCCTCCTTTTTTTATACCGAAACCGTTATGAGGACCGGCCTGCTGATCATCGCCGGAACCTATATTACCAGCCGGCTGACCAACCTGTGGTCGTCCATGAACTTTATCAGGGAGCGGTTCAACACGGTAGCGGTGGGAAACATCATCATCGCCATTGCGGCACCGGCGGTCACGCTAATCAGCCTGCACTGGCTGAAAGTCTACGCGCTGGTCGTCGGGCCGCTGGCAGGCTATGTCCTGATAACGATTTATTACCTGACCAAAGGCTCCATAGGCTTCCGCTTCACTCTGGACAGGCGCGAAATCATGCGACTGGCAAAGGTCGGCATCATTCTGCAGGGGCTCGTGATCGTGCTGATGGCTTTCCGCATGGTCGACCGGACGGTTATAGCAGCAGCGCTGCCCAGGGAACAGCTGGGATTATACGTATTCGCCACAGGCTTTCTGCTGTATGCGCTCTCGCTTTTCGACGATTTTTCTAGGGTGCTGCAACCGGTCCTGTGGCGGCACGCCGGCGCCGTCGGGAATGTTCACGACGGCTTCAAAGATACCCGTCGCATCGCCGTGTATCTGGCGTTAGGCACCGCTATCGTCGTCCCCCTGGCGCAGCTGGTCTTTACCCTGATCGCCACCCTGCTGGTGAAAAAATACATCGACAGCATCCCGATATTCAACGTATTATCTTACAATCTCTACCTCATGGCAATAGCGATAATACCGTCGCTCATCCTGAACTCCAGCCTGGTAAACAAACAGAAGCTCCCGCTACTCTTTTACGCCATCGGCCTGGCCATAAGCATCGGCCTAGATATCATGGTGGTCAGGCTCGGCTACGGGGTAACCGGCATTGCCTGGGTGACCATCGGCACGCAAGGCCTGGTGACGTTGATACTATACTATCTCATCAAAGACTATGTCTTCGCCACGGCGGCTGAATTCAGGAAGAACGCCATAATCATCGTGATACCTTTCCTGACGTGCCTTCCCTTCTATTTTATCCACACCTATTTGCAGTCGATAGCGATAAGCCTGTGGGCTTTCACCGGCATATCGCTGGGTGCCCAGGTGGTAATATGGGCGCTGATAATAGTTGTTTTTTACCGGGACTATGTTTCCGCCACCGAATTCCGGCTGCTAAAACAGGAGATACGCTCGGCTCTAAAGAGAGGCCGACCCGACGATAGCAATTTAACGGGGTGAAACCTAGCGTACCAGTCGCCACAGTCGGGAGGCCAGCTTTATGGTGCGGGTACGCCAGAGGAACTCAATGATCAGCATCCGCCGAGTAAGCCACCAATATAGTCCGCGGCTGATGAAATTAGTATCCCGCAGCCACCGGTATATTTCCCTCATGCGTTTGACGGATGCGACACCTTCAGGCCTGAGATGCCCGGCATGGACCCTGTTTTTCACCAGCTTAAGGTTCAAGTACCGTATTTTGTATTTACGCGCAACCCTCAGCCAGAGTTCATAGTCCTGGCCGGTGCGGAGCGCCGGGCTCGTGTTCATCATGCCGACATCATCGATGACACTCTTTTTTAATATTACAGATGAGGTATTTACAGGATTAAACCTTAACAGGGATTTCAAGGTGAAAGAGCTATCGGATATTCTATCTCCATACATTATGTGGAGGTCGCCCGTATCGTCAAAGTTCATCCCGTTGGAGCAGACCATGCCAAGCTTCTCGTCTTTTTCGAATTCCGGCAACTGCTTTTCGAGCTTTTCCGGCAACCAGATATCGTCGTCATCGCAGAAAGCGATATATTCTCCGTCTGCCCGGGACATGCCGTAATTACGGTTGATGGCCACCAGCCGGCCGCTGTCGTGCTTAAAATACCGGATGCGTTTATCGGTAAATCCTCTAATTACTTTTTCCGTACCGTCACGCGAACAGTCGTCCAGGATAATCAACTCGAAGTCCCGGAAGGTCTGCTTCAATATCGCCTCGATGGTCGCCCCGACCAGATGAGCCCGGTTATAGGTCGGCATGATAACGCTTACTTTCACGACACACCCTGCTCCCTGCCCGCCACGTCGCGGTAAATGGCTAAAATTTCAACCAGTACATCGGGCATTTTGAGGGACTGCGATTTCTTTTTATAGTCCGTATAGTTTTCCCAGACCATTTTAACGCGGTCGATAAAGTCCCCAATATCGCGGTTCTTGAAAACTACCGTGCCTTCGGGGCGGGGGGCAGCGTCACTGGCCACCGAGGGTATTTTAAGATACAGGGCTTCGCGGAGGGAAACCGCATCCCCGTCCGTGTTCGTGGGCCGGACGAAAATATCGCTTTTCATCAGCACCGGATAGAACTGGCAAGGTTTCGTCTGAAAGAGGAAATTATCTTCAATGCCTTTTTCGGATATCCTGCACTTCAGGTCTTCAAAATATTCATTGTCACCTATGTTCGGCAGGCAGAAGACAAAGCCGACGCCGGGATAAACGCTCTTCAGGGCGGCGCACAGTTCCAGACACAGGTCGATACCATACAGATCCTCACCGTTATATTTTACGATATTAAAGGCATTGGCGGAGATTACAGGCCGGTGCCCCGCCACGAAGTCCCATACGGTCGGCGGGACTTCCGCGATTTCCTCTTCTTTTATCACCGGCGGCAGGTAAGCCGGAACAACCGATATTGCGCCGGGTCGGGCGCCCAGGGAAATGAGCTTTTCTTTTATCTCCGGATTAACGGCGATATAGTACAAGGCCGATTTCAGCATGGACCTCATCATCCTGCGGCCGATGGGACTGAAATCCCCGGGACCGTACCTCATGCTGTGGCAGGACACTACGAGCCTGGCGCCCTTAATCCTGGACAGATAATGGAAAAGCGACGGGATTTTCCAGTTCAAGTTGGTGAAATGGATGTGAATAATATCCTTGCCTGCAGTAAAGATACGCGGCCAGTCCGTGATGCGGATGAAATTCAGTACGTTCGGGGCTTTCTTAAGGCGACGGCTGACATCCACGACCGTGCACCGGATACCGTTATCCAGGCAGCCGGCCAGCAGCCGCTGGATATGGACGGATACCCCGCCTATGGGGGGAGGGTAGACCCCGACTAATGCCACACTCAGCTTATCCGGCACCATCGGGCTCCTGTGTCAGCCGGCTGTAAAATCCAACCAGTCGCTGGGCCATGATATGCCAGCCGTAACGCTGTTCATAGGCCTGCCGGGCATTCGTTCCGAGTTCGCGGCAGAGCTGCGGGCTATCGCGCAGTCTTATAATCGCCCGCTTTATCTCCTGGATATCGCGGGGATCCACCGCCAG
>CAZEUJ010000097.1:0-7542 GCA_964514525.1 uncultured Dehalococcoidaceae bacterium | reverse complement strand
CCAGTAAAGGGGCGGTGGATACCCTGACACGTACCCTCGCCTGTGAGTGGGCGAAGTATAACGTGCTGGTCAACGCGGTGGCTCCCACCATCGTTGAAACTGACCTCACCCGCTCTGCCTTGGCGGATCCGGTCTATGCCAATCAGATGAAGTCACGTATACCCTTGGGAAAATGGGCGCTGCCAGAGGATATTGTGGGCGCTACTATCTTCTTCGCTTCAAAGGCGTCAGATTTTATCACTGGCCAGATCCTTTATATAGATGGCGGCGTTACTACCTGGTAATAACCCGGGAGAAATAATAAAGTAGAAGGGGATAAAAAAGAGACCGGGGGACGGATTGAGGGATGCTTTAACCTCGAGACTCCGGGGCATAATCTGAAGCGAGGGATTTTTACATGGCAGAATTACTAAAATTAGAGAATCTGGAGACACAATTCAAGACAGAAAGCGGGATAGTCAAGGCCTGTGACGGTGTTTCCTATTATATTAACGAGCAGGAAATCATCGGGCTGGTGGGGGAAAGCGGGTGTGGTAAGTCAGTTAGCCAGCTCTCCGTGATGCAGCTTATCAATGCCCCCGGTAAAATTACCGGCGGCGAGGTAATTTTCGAGGGGCAGAACCTGCTTAAATATCCGCAGCATGGGGCGGAGATGCGTTCCATTCGCGGCGCTAAAATAGCCATGATTTTTCAGGAACCCATGACATCACTGAACCCGGTCTTGACCATCGGCCAGCAGCTGACGGAGATGCTGGTCTTACATCTCAAGATGAGCGGTGACGATGCCCGTAAAAGGGCGATTGAGCTTTTGGGGATGGTCGGTATCCCGGCGGCGGACTTTTCGAATAATCCGGTGACAAGCGCGAAGCGACTGGGCCTAAATACGCTGGTCTTCTGCGATGCGAAGTCATGCCACTATACAGCTAACCAGGATATTCAAACGGTACTCAAGAGCCTCGATGACTGCGTGAAAATTGCATTAGCCGGAAAGATGGAGGTACGGTAGATGGCCAAGATTATTCTTAAAGGGCATAAAGGCATCGGCGGGACATCCGAAGGTGAAGCACTGGTCTGCCAGGAACCAATCAATCTGATGGCCGATACGGGGAATGTCTGGACCGACCCCGGGGATGCCACCTTCACCAATAAAGTGGCAACCCCCTCGGTATATGGTAAAAGCTTCGCCGGCAAGGTACTTGTTTTCCCCACCGGCAAGGGAGGAATCTTCAGCACCAATATCATGATGGACATGGTTGCGGTAGGTACCTCGCCGAAGGCTATCGTTAATGTAAGGGCACATCCGGTATGGGCGGCGCTGGCCATCGAGTTGAATATACCTCTGGTCGATAGACTCGATAAGAACCCCTGTGAAGTTATCGAAACGGGTGACTGGGTAAAAGTCGATGGGGAAAAAGGCATCGTCGAGGTAACGAAGAAGAGGTGAAATATAATAAATAAGTCGTGCAGTTATAAGTTAGAAAAAGGCGGATAAAAAATACTTGATAGTAAAAAATTAAGGAGGTATCTATTATGGGAAAGGAAGTACTGGTAGATTTGAGCCATCCGTTCGGGAATGGTTCGCCTCTATGGCCATATTTCGAGGATGTCAAAATCGAGAGGATGCATTATATGGCCAAGTCTGGAGTTCTCTCTCAGAAGGTGACTACGGTCATGCACTGTACCACCCACGCCGATTCGCCGGCTCATGTGTTTGAGGGAGGACGCTTCACCCATGAAATTCCTTTATCCTGTTATTATGGTGATGCCGTAGTCTGGGATATCCCCAAGAAGAAATGGGAGCTAATTACCGCCAAAGACCTGGATGCCGCCAACAAGAAATTGCCGATGAAAGAAGGCGATATTATTATTGTTCACACCGGCTGGAACAGATATTGGGGTGACAGCACGCAATACTTCTGCTATTCGCCGGGACTCGGGAAAGAAGCCGGCGAGTGGTTTGTCAAACATAAAGTCAAGGCTGTGGGCGTAGACCAACAAGCTCTGGATCATCCATTTCATACTGCCATCGGTCCTCACGGTCCCGGGCCCTTAAGAAAAGACCTTTTTGAGGAGTATAAGAAGTTTTCCGGCGGTCATGAAGTAATCGATGATTTCCCGGAATGGGAACCATGCCATAATCTCTTAATGCGGAACGGCATATTAGGATGGGAAAATGTGGGTGGGGATATCGCCAAAGTAGTGGGGAAGCGCTGTAAAATATCGGGTTTCCCGATTCGCTGGTATATGGGCGACGGCTCTATTGTTCGAATGGTGGCTTTCATTGATGAGAAAGACCTGAACCCGGTACCAGATAGAGTTTACAAATACGGGACACAATAATCCTGAAAATTCACAACTCATAAGGGAGGTGAAATGAAGAAGGTTAGTCTGTCTCAAGTCAAGCCTTATGCTGCCGCCAAGCATTTTAACATGACAGCGATGCGACTTCAGGGGAAAGAAGAGACCGGTATTCAGAAGTTCTGGGTGGGGCTTTCCTATTTCCTGCCGGGGGGCGGGGCTGAGTACGCCTACGAAGATTCGCCTACGGAGAAGGTATATGTCGTTCTGGACGGAGAAATCACCGTTAAAACCAAGAAGGAAGAAGTTACCTTAGGCCCCATGGACTCACTGTACCTTGCCCCAAATGAAGGCAGAGAAATCATCAACAAGACCAATAAAACTGTAACCATGCTGGTGGCTATTAGCTACTAATGACGTGGATCTGCTCAACCCATTTGTCTTCAGGAGGCATTTCACCACGCATCCGTGACCACGATGGCGCTGGATTTACCGGCTATCAAAGAGGTAGAGGACAATGTCTGGATTGTTAGAAGGAGTTAAAATAATCGGTTTTGAGCAGGTCGTCGCCGTGCCGGCAGCCACAGCTGTTCTGGCAGACTGGGGTGCCGATGTCATCAAGGTTGAGCCGATGTGGGGCGACTGGCAGAGAAGTCTCGTCAGCTTTAACAGAACCCCGCTTCTTCTCAATTTCAAGAAGGGAGAGATTGAGCTTCACTTTGAGTTTTTAAACCGCAGCAAGAGAAGCGTGGCCATAAATTTACGGACCGAAGAGGGCAGGGGCATAATGTACGCACTCCTTAAAGACGCTCATGTCTTTGCTACTAATTATTCTATCGACGTTCTGGAGCGTTTTGGCTTGGACTATGCCAGCCTGAAAGACAGGTATCCGGGGCTTATTCACTGCCTGCTCACCGGATTTGGGACAAGGGGCCCAAAAGCGAGAGACCGGGGTTATGATTATGTGGCGGCCTGGTCGTATGGCGGCCCGATGAGCCTGGTAACAGCCGACCCGACGAGCCCTCCTGCCATACAGCGTCCCGGCATGATGGACATGGTAGCATCAGGCCATATAGCCAGCGGCATCCTGGCTGCCCTGTACTATAAACAGAGGACGGGCAAAGGGCAGGGGCTGGAAATTTCTCTGTACCATGTGGCGACTTGGACATTGGGCCTGGATACCCAGGTTGCCCTGTACGGGTATCCACCCAAAATATGGGACAGAAAGCGTAATCCGAATCCCATGTATAATTCGTATAAAGCTAAAGACGGTAGATGGATGATGATGGTTCATCCCAATCAGGATTACTGGGAGCCGTTCTGTAAGGCAATCGGTAAGTCAGAGTGGATAAATGACCCGCGTTATGCTACTATGGAAAGCCGGGAGCAAAACGCTGAAGAACTGATTAAGGAACTGGATAAGCTCTTTGGCACCCGGACCTGGCCGGAATGGGAGAAGGAATTCAGGGCGAATGACCTTATTGTCAGTGGCAACCAGACTATTCCTGAGATTCTACAGGATGAGCAGGCCATCGTGAATAATTTCTTCACGGATATCGAGCATCCCATAGTGGGGCAGGCGCGGTTGTTAAACAGTCCCGTTCAGTTCACTGAGACACCCGCCAGGATAAAACACGTGGCCCCGCAACTTGGAGAACATACCGAGGAAGTGCTGCTGGAACACGGCTATTCCTGGGAGGACATAGAACAGTTTAAAGAGAACGGCGTAATTCCATAAATCTGGGGACGTTTTTGTTGAGTCGTATGCGGCAGATGAGATTAAAGGACAAAGTATCATTGGTTACCGGTGCTAGCCGCGGTATTGGCAGTGCCATAGCGCTGGCCCTTGCTGGAGAAGGGGCAGCCGTCGCGCTTAATTGTTCGGCTTCGGTGAAGGCAGCTGGGAAGGTGGCAAAAGAAATAAGAAGGCTCGGACAATCAGCCATGGTAATCCGGGCCGATGTGGCCAGTAAATCAGAAGTCGACGCCATGGTAAAAAAGGTCGTAGATGAGTTCGGCAAAATTGATATATTGGTGAATAATGCCGGGATGTCCGTAGTGGGAGCCTCCGGGGAACTGGAAGAGAATCGCTGGAGGCGGGGCATAGACGTGATGTTGACTGGCGTCTTCTTCTGCAGCCAGGCAGCTGGCAGGGAGATGATAAAACAGGGTAGTGGCAAGATTATTAATATCGCATCTGTAAACGGAATACTCGCTTTCCCGGAGAGGGTATGTTACAGCTGTGCCAAGGCAGGGGTAATACAACTCACGAAAGTCCTGGGGTGTGAATGGGCCAGGTATAATATCAATGTCAATGCTATTGCCCCCGGTTATGTCAAAACTTACCTTGTCGAAGAACTGGCAGAAAAAGGCACACTTAATGTGGAAGAACTGGCGACCAGGACACCTCTTGGCAGGTTAGCGGAGCCAGAGGAAATAGCCACCGCCGTTATTTTCCTAGCTTCTGAGGAGTCAAAATACATGGAGGGGCAGGCCATAATTATCGATGGAGGCTGGACAGCGTACGGTTATCTTGAGTCCTGGCTGGCAAAGTCCAAAGACCAGGCGAATTCCAGATTAACATTTAAGAAAGCTAACATTTAGTATATCGTTTCGGCATTATCGATTTTTCTGAAAATGACCGGAGTAATATTACGATAACTGGGGCCTTATTTTTCGGAGGGAAAGCAAATTGTTTGAGATATTTGAGTTTGGAAAAGAAGAGCGAGATAAGAGGTGGCAGCAGGTTCGTAACAACATGAGGAAAAGAGGCATCAGCGCCCTGGTTATCTGGGGATTTGCCGGCTATAATTCAGCCGAATGCGCCAATTTCAGGTATTTATCCAATATGGCGACCTACGGGAACCTTTCCTACCCTGGTTACCTGATATTCCCGCTCGAGAGCGAGCCAACGATTATCGGTTTTGCCAAGATGCCAGCAGCAGACAGCCTATGGATTCAGGATATCCGGGGCAAGTTCCCCTCATATTCCAAAGCAATAATCAATAAATTGAACGAATTGCGCCTTGAAAAAGCCAGCATTGGTATAATCAGCTTTATCGGGAATGACGCGGAGTCGGGATTTCCTTATGCCACCTTCATGGCCCTTAAAGAAGGATTACCGGGAGCTCAATTCCAGGATGCCGCCGATATTCTTAATGATGCAAGAAGAATCAAAAGCGATGGAGAGATACGTTGTCTGGAACTGGGATGCGCGGCAGCCAGCGAGGCGATACAGGCCGTCATTGATACTGCCAGGGCCGGCGTTAGAGACGGCGAAGTGGTCGCGAAAATCCTGGAAGCTCTGACGTGGAATGGATGTGAGACTGATGCCCTATTTCTCTACGGTTCGGGGAAAGAATATGTCGATGCGGGCAAGGGAGTATTTATTTTCCCCAGATATCTAAGGTTGCTCGAAAAAGGCGATATCATACACATGGAATTCGACGCTAAATATAACGGATATGTAGCGCAGCACAATCAGATGTTCGCCGTGGGAAAACCCTCCAAGGAATGGCTTGAAATTACTAAAGTGGATGTAATGGCTTATGAAAACGGCTTAAAGGCTCTGAAACCCGGGACTACTCTGGGAGAGCTGAATAAAGCGTTTTTATCCGTGATTATGGATGCGGGCTACGTAAACGAGAGGCCGGGTTTTCACGGGCTCGGATTGAGCACCGAGAGACCTCCGGGAGGGGGTCCCGCCGGGTCACCTTGTGTGCCGAGTGATTCGTTCAAGATTCTGCCCGGCATGGTGCTGGAATTAGAGCCGCATACCATGACTAAAGATAAAAAGTTCAACGCGACGCTGGGAGGCCCCGTACTGGTGACCGAAACGGGGTGCCGGCCCTTAAATAAGAAGAAGATAGAGCTAAGGATATGTGGGTAGTCCGTATCGACCCGGCAGCCTCTTCAACCTATTATTGAACGCTCATCGTCTTATTAAGGTTTTTAATTGATTTACTCGAGCATGGGGTTCACCAATCAGGAGGCAAAAATGATTGAGAAAGCGAAGCTGGCCGAAATAGTCGGTATAGATAATGTTATCTTTGAAGAGCCGGTACTTAAAGAATATTCCAAAGATATGAGTTTTGCGCATCCTATCAAGCCGGCTTGCGTGCTGAAACCTAAAGATGCGGAGGAGGTATCCCGCATCGTAAATCTGGCCAGAGAGACTCTGACACCACTCGTCCCGGTAAGTTCTGGTCCGCCGCATTTCCGGGGAGATGTCATCCCCGGCACTGGCGGAACGGTCGTCGTGGACTTGAGCGACATGAAAAGAATCATCCACGTAGACCGTGAAAACCGGGTGGTAATGTTTGAGCCAGGTGTCAATTTCGGCGAACTGGCTTCAGTAATCGCCGAAAAAGGTCTCAGGCTTAATATGCCCCTTCTACCCCGCCGGTCTAAGTCCGTGGTCGGTAGTTTGCTCGAGAGAGAACCGGTCTTGATGCCGAAATATCACTGGGACATCTCCGACCCTCTGGCTTGCACCGAGGTTATATTTGGCACCGGGGAAAAGTTCCGCACCGGGGCCGCCGCCGGTTCAGGCACGCTCGAAGAACAATGGTCAGCGGGAGGTGCCCAGAAAGAAGCGGCAGGACCATCAGCCTCTTCTTGGTACCGGTTGATTCAGGGTTCTCAGGGCACGATGGGAATCGTTACCTGGGCCTCGGCCCGATGCGAACTTATGCCGTCTTTGGAAGAGCCTTTTTTCGTTGGCTCTCCGCACCTCGAAAAAATTCTGGAAGCAGTACACTGGTTGATTAGGCTGCGGTTGGTCAATGAGTGCCTGGTATTGAACAACACTAACTTGGCATTAATAATGGCCGCCCATGGTTCTCAGAAATATTCCCAGATTAAAGAAGACTTACCTCCCTGGGTTCTTTTCTTCAATATCGCCGCTTATGATTTTCTGCCCGAGGAGAGAATTAAAGGCCAAACCGAAGATATGCTGGAACTGGCCCAGCGCCTTGGTATAGACCCTGTTAAGGCTTTAAGCGGCATAACGGCAGATAGGTTTTTAAAATTGATACAGCACCCTTCAGATGAACCCTACTGGAAGCTGAACTACAAAGGTGGCTGCCACGATATTTTCTTGTTGACCATCTTCGATAAACTGCCGAATCTTATTCAGACTATGTACTCTGCGGCCGAAGCAGCGGATTATCCCGGCACGGACCTGGGGGTATACCTTCAGCCCATAGTCCAGGGCGTCAATTGCCATTGTGAGTTCAATTTATT
>CAZEUJ010000096.1:0-7573 GCA_964514525.1 uncultured Dehalococcoidaceae bacterium | reverse complement strand
CCTCTCTACTGAACTCCCCTCTCCAGCCATAAATCTCTCTATTTATTATCAATGTCTCTGGCTGGAGAGGGGATTAAGGGGTGAGGTATATTGGTGAGGTTATTGCCTGTAACTTAAAAACGTAAATAGTAAAGTGAAAAATCGCCCCGCTGTCGCGGTTTACCGCCATCGAAAGCGGGGCATATCTCTCACCGTGCTTTTGCTACTATCTTGAGGACGGTCTTTTTCTCACGAGGAAATCTTCTCTATCGTGCATCGCCTCGATGCGCAATTTCCATTTGCGGGCTTTATCGGCTAGGAAACGCCGCGTCGGTTGCGCGCTGATAAGAATCGAATTTATGTTTGTCCACGGAATGAAGATGCTCTCCGTATATCCTCCCGGCATGTCGAGCTTGTCGTCCCAGTGCACCAGGTTTATCAGGATGCCGTGCTCGTCCACGACATCGACTATTCCTATATAGCAGTCGTCCGGCGCCGTCTCCGGCGTAAGGTGTACGGCTACACAATAGCCTGGTTGTACCGCATGTGTTTTTGCCATATCATACCCCCTTTTTACCGGCGCTATCGTAGCCTATTTATATAATTATATACCACTCTTGTCAATAGTACCCCTCGGTTACCTCGTTCAAATGAAAAGCAGCCCTTTCCGGTCTCCATAGCTGGCTTATTATAAATCGCTATTTATCTTTATGAAATCTTAAGGATTAGTTTAGTTAACGTTTATATATTTTATGTGTATTTTTATGAAGTATTGTTATGCTTGTTAAGGTAAATATAAGAAACATTGAACAAATTGAATTCCCCGGACACGAAATACCCGGCAGGGGAGGTAAAATAAATGCAGAACTTTGTTATCGCAGGGAAGGCTAAAACGGTTTTTCGGCTTATCGAGTTGAAAGCGAAGCGGGAAGAGCTTGCCAGGCGGGCTAAAAAACAGAACTCAAAAAAATAGGAAACACTCTTCTAAACCTGAGGTTTCCTGAATTTATTCTTAAGAGCGTTGATTTCCTGTAGCTTTTCGAATTCCTCCTGACTGAGCGGTTCACAAGATATCAGCATATTGTTCCTGATCTTTATCAAAAACAGTTCGTGGCATTTCCAGCAGCGGCGCGGTCCGTCGTAGCTGTCGCTGACAAGTGAAAGTTTGCTTTCCGCATTGCACTTGGGACATATCATCGACATCATATCCTTGATGTCCTTTCATCCCTGTGGTTGCCCCGGGAATATCATTATATTGCCTGATTATACCATCGGGCGATACCCGCTGCCAATGGGAAAGGAAACTATCTTTTCTGGTGCCGAAGGTCGGAGTCGAACCGACACGAGGGTTGCCCCTCAACAGTTTTTGAGACTGCCGCGTCTGCCATTCCGCCACTTCGGCACGGGCTATATTATTCTATGTGAAAAATGTCGTCGGCGCAAGCACTTGGAATACGCGGGGTGTCTAAGAGGGGTCACGACCCCTCTTCCATTTCTTCCCCCTCTCCGCTAGCGGAGAGGGGGATTAAGGGGGTGAGGTCAGGAACCAATGAGTATATATGGTCTGATCCAAACAAGACCACATAAGGAGTGTTTGCCTATTAATCTCCGGTATTATAAACTGCTATCGTATAACCCTTTACAATTATTATCTGGAGGTATCTGTATGAAAGCAACCGAGTTAATTGTGACTTCGCTGAAAGAGAGTCAGGAATACGTCGCCGATGCTGTTAAAGGCCTTTCTCAGGTTGAGCTGGCCTGGAGACCGAAACCGCACAGCAACTGCATCGCTTTCCTGATGTGGCATGTGGCGCGTGGCGAGGATTTGTGGATAAACAGGATTCTCCTGGGACAGAAAGAGCTCTACGAGACCGGAGGCTGGTACAAAAAGTTCCGTACCCACGCTCAGGATTCGGGTTTCGGATATGATGTGGCTAAACTTGACTCCTGGCCTGTCCCGCCGCTCTCGCTGTTGAAGGAATACGCCGGGGCTGTCCGGGAAAAAACGCTGACTTACCTGAAGTCATTGACCGCCGCAAAAATGGACGAAGCTCGAGATTTCGGCTGGCGTAAAGGCACTACCGGCTCGGCGCTGGCGCATCTCATCACCGAGGTCGCCGAGCACAGCGGCCAGATAGGCTATCTGCGCGGTATCATGAAGGGCATTGAGCCCCCGCCGCCGCCTCCCCCATCAACTTAACATAACTCTAAAAACAAATCAAAGCTGAGCAGCTTTGTTTCTTTTCGCTAGAAACAAATATCCCCTGTGTCGCGCCATTTACATGCGCAGCTATTATTGCTAAAATAACTCAAAGCGACCTTACGTTCGCCGTACGGAGAGTGACCAATGCCGGATAGATACAATCCTCAGGAAATAGAGAAGAAGTGGCAGCAAAAGTGGGCTGAGGATAAGCTTTACGAGGTCAGGGATGACGACCCCCGCCACAGGTGGTACGCCCTGACCATGTTCCCCTATACCTCCGGCGACCTCCATATCGGCCACTGGTATAACAATATCCCCGCCGATGTCCACGCCCGCTACAAGCGCATGCGCGGCTTTAACGTGCTCCACCCCATGGGCTTTGACGCCTTCGGTCTCCCCGCCGAGAACGCCGCCATCAAGCGGGGCGTCCACCCGTTCAAGTGGACCATGCAGAACATCGATAACATGCGCCGCCAGCTCAAGAGTATCGGCGCCATTTATGACTGGTCTCGCGAGGTCATTACCTGCCTGCCGGAGTACTATAAATGGACCGAGTGGTTTTTCCTGAAACTCTACGAGGCCGGACTGGCTTATCGCGCCCGGGCACCGGTCAACTGGTGTCCCGAGTGCCAGACAGTGCTGGCTAACGAGCAGGTGGTGGGGGAGGGAGTCTGTGAGCGTTGCGAGACCCCGGTCATCCGGCGCGACCTCGAGCAATGGTTCTTCCGTATCACGAAATACGCCGACGAGCTTTTGGACTTTGATGGCATCGACTGGCCCGAGCGTATCAAGATAATGCAGCGGAACTGGATCGGCAAGAGCTTCGGGACGGAGATATCGTTCGCCCTGGACCATCCCGGCGTTGCCGAGAAGGAGATAAAGGTCTTTACCACCCGCCCGGATACCGTTTTCGGCGTGACCTTTATGGTGCTCGCGCCGGAGCACCCGCTGGTGGCTAAATTGACTTCGCCGGAGAAAAAAGCCGAGGTCGAAGCCTATGTTTTGAAATCGCGCCGCCAGAGCGAAATCGAGCGCCTGTCCACCGAGAAGGAAAAGGACGGTGTCTTCATCGGGGCTTATTGCGTCAATCGCCTTAACGGTAAAAAAGTGCCTATCTGGATCGCCGACTACGTTCTGTTGAGCTATGGCACCGGCGCCGTTATGGCCGTGCCCGCCCACGATGAAAGGGATTTTGCTTTTGCTAAAAAATACCATCTAACGATTCCTGTTGTTATCGCCCCGCCCGATTGGGATCATAAGGAGCTTAAGGCAGCCTATATCGAGCCCGGTACTATGGTAAACTCCGGGCGGTTCGACGGTCTGCCCAGTCCTCAGGGCATCGAGGCTGTCTCTAAATACCTGGAGGAAAAGGGCTGGGGCAAGCGTACCGTCAGCTATAAAATCCGCGACTGGCTTATCTCCCGCCAGCGTTACTGGGGCGCGCCTATTCCCATCATTTATTGTAAGAAATGCGGTATTATCCCGGTGCCGGAAAAAGATTTGCCTGTGCTCCTGCCTGAGGACGCCGAATTCAAGCCTACCGGTGAGTCGCCCCTGAAATACAATAATAAATTCGTCAATGCCACCTGCCCGAAATGCGGCGGCCCGGCCGAGCGCGAAACGGATACCATGGATTCCTTCGTATGCTCCTCTTGGTATTTTCTGCGTTACGCCAGCCCGCACTATCAAAAGGCTGCCTTCGACCCCGCTAAGGTGAAACACTGGCTGCCGGTGGACTTTTATACCGGCGGCGCCGAGCATGCCGTCATGCACCTGCTTTATGCCCGCTTCTTCATCAAGGCTATCCGGGATATCGGCATAGTCGATTTCGGCGAGCCGTTTCTGAGGCTATTCAACCAGGGTATTATCCTCTCCGGTCAACGGAAGATGAGCAAGTCCAAAGGCAACGTGGTCAACCCCGACGATTATGTGGCTGAGTTGGGAGCGGATACTCTGCGGGGCTATTTCATGTTTATCGGCCCGTGGGACCAGGGCGGTGAATGGGACGATAGCGGTATCAGCGGCATGAGTCGCTGGATGAGACGCATCTGGAACCTGGTGCTGGACGACTATAATTCCGACGGTAGTCATGGAGACATCGAGCTTGCCCGCTTTACCCACCGTACGATTAAAAAGGTGACTGAAGATATCGAAAAAATCCGTTTCAATACGATGGTGGCGGCTCTCATGGAGTTCACCAACTACTTGGGCAAAGTAAAAGAGGACGGCAGCGTCTCGGCGACTTCTTGGCAATCTTCGATAAAAACGTTGCTGTTGCTTTTAGCGCCAACTGCTCCCCACCTTGCCGAGGAGCTCTGGCAGCGTATGGATTACAATTACAGTATCCACAGCCAGCCCTGGCCGGAGTGGGATGAAGCTTTAATTAAAGAAGAAGAGATTGTTATTCCGGTGCAGGTAAACGGAAAGTTGCGTGACACCATAACGATATCGGTATCAATAGTCGCATCCATCAAAGACGCTGAATTGCCTCAGCTCGCGAAGGAAAAGTCAAAACGCATAACCGAATATCTTGAGGGCAAAGAGATAGTAAAAATAATCCACGTCAGAGGGAAGATTATAAATTTCATCATTAAGTAGGGCGTCTAAGAGTTATGCTGTCCCTTTCTCTATTCGGTAGGGCGTTTAAGAGGGTGGACTAAGAGTGCATTGACAGGGTGGTTTGGAGGGACGAAGTCCCTCCAAGTATTCCTCCCCCTTCCTTTGTTAAAGGAAGGGGGTTAGGGGGATGGATTTTAAAATATGAAACTAGCCTTTATCGGTGGTGGCCACATGGGGGAGGCAATGCTGGCGGCGGTCCTGCAAAAAAAGCTGGCGGCGCCCGCCGATGTCTTTGTCAGCGATGTTATCGAATCGCGTCGCCGGTATCTGAAAAAACAATACAGCGTTTCCGTGACGGAAAACAATCGTGACGCGGTTAAAGAAAAAGATGTCATCGTCCTCGCTATCAAGCCCCAGAACATGCCGGATGTACTGGACGGCTTACGGGGATATGTGAAATCCCCTCAGCTTGTGTTATCTATCGCCGCCGGCGTCAGCATCGATACCATATCTCAGGGGTTGGATTATAAGAGTATCGTGCGTGCTATGCCCAATACCCCGGCTCAAATTGGTTTTGGCTTTACCGGCTGGACCGCTACCGGCACTGTAACCCGAACGCAGAAAGAACAGGCGAGAGCTATCCTCGGTGCTATGGGTATGGAAATCTCATTCGATGATGAGAAATACCTGGATATGGTCACCGCCGTCAGCGGCAGCGGCCCGGCCTATTTTTTCCTGTTCGCCGAATCTCTGGTGGATGCCGCGGTCAATATCGGACTCTCCCGCCCCGACGCTGAACAAATGGTCCAGCAAACGATGCTGGGCGCCTCCCAGTTGTTACTAAAGTCCGGGGAGCCGCCTGCTGAGCTCCGCGGCGCGGTAACATCTAAAGGCGGTACCACGGAACGCGCCTTACAGGTCTTTGAAAATGGTAGCTTCGCTAAACTCGTCGAGGCTGCGGTTCAGGCAGCCTACCTGCGTGCTAAAGAGCTGGGAAAAAATACTTAATATTCCGAACGACCTATTGACGTCCGACGTTATCGGTAGTACAATGCTCGTATGAGCTGGCTGGATATCGTTATCATCGTAATTCTAGCCGTCGCTGCCTTTACCGGTCTGAAAGCCGGTATCATTAAAGTGCTCTTCACCGTCGTCGGGATAGTTGTCGGTGTTGTCCTGGCAGGCCGTTTCTCCGATTCTTTTGCCGGCGTTCTCACTTTTATCGACCCCAACTGGGCCAAGATAGCCGCTTTCGCTATTATCCTGGTGGCGGTATTGATTATCTCCGGCATACTTGCCGCCGTATTGAGTAAGCTTATCTCACTGGTGTTGTTAGGTTGGGTCAACCGCCTGGCTGGCGCTGTCGTTGGTGTTGTGGTGGGCGCTATCTTCGTTTCGGCTATCCTGGCTATCTGGGTAAAATACCTGGGTATCGGCGATGCTGTGGCTAATTCTGCTCTGGCAAATTTCCTATTGGATACTTTCCCGATGGTCCTGGGACTGCTGCCCTCCGAGTTCGACTCGGTGCGCGATTTCTTCGATTAAGCCCGGACTTAATGTTCTCTTTTAGTATTTACTTTTTTCTAAAGGGAGTTATTTATCCCCGCCTCATTTGCCGAATATATGAGGTTGGATTGAATTTGATTAATAGCGGGTGCAGTTTCGGATGCCGGCACCCGTTCTTATTTTATTTGGGCAAATAGCTTATTTTTTCCTGGGGTGGGCAGGGTCGGGCTTCGCGGCATCTACCGGGCAAATTTCCGCGCATTTCGATGATTCGAAATATCCGACGCACTCGACACATTTATTGGGGTCGATGACGTAAATCGTCTCGCCTTCGCTGATGGCTTGTACCGGGCACTCTGGCTCACAGGCTCCGCAGCTGATACACTCGTCCGTAATTATATAAGCCATTCAATTTACCTCCTGATTTTGTCCCTGAAATAGTCCGGTTACTGAATGCATTTTGTATATATTATTTCTTGACAACGCCCTTCTTTTTCAGAGCGTCGGCGACGTTTTTCGGAACGAGACTGTGAATATCGCCCCCCAGGCTGGCGACTTCTTTTATCAGGCTGGCGCTGAGGAACTGGTATTCCTGGCTGGCCATGAAGCAGACGGTCTCCAGACCGGGAGAGAGCATCTGGTTCATCATCGCCATTTCGAACTCCCATTCGAAGTCGCCGATCATCCTGAGTCCGCGCACCAGCACCTGGGCTTTAATCTCCCGGGCAAATTCTACCGTGATGTTGCTATAGGGTTTCACCTCGACTTTGGGCAGGTGGCTCGTGGCGCGCTTGGCCATTTCGACACGCTCATCGAGTGAGAACATTATACTTTTTTCCGGCTTGGCGAAGATGCCGATGACTATCTTGTCGAAAAGTTTCGATGCCCTGGTAGCGATATCGATGTGTCCGTTCGTTATCGGGTCGAAGCTGCCCGGGTAGAGAGCGATAATCACGACGTGACCTCCTTACGGTATATTGAAATGCAGCTGTCACCATGGCGGTGTTCTTTAACGAGGTTTATCGTGGCATAGCTCTGGCTTAGAGTTAAATGAGGGGAATGGGTCACCATTACCGTCGTCTTTGTCCCGACCAGTCGGGAATTTGCCAGCTGTGTGATGAAATTACCTATTGACGTGTCGGAGTAGGGAGGGTCCATCAATATAATGTCATACTCCTTATCGAGAAAAGAAAGCGCTTTAGAGACATCGCAGCAGTAGACCCGGGCATTTGCTGATAGCTTCGTTTTCTCCAAATTTTCCCTAATTATACCACAACACCTCGGTTCGCTTTCAACAAAGTCCACCCAGCCTGCCCCCCGGCTGAG
>CAZEUJ010000095.1:0-7654 GCA_964514525.1 uncultured Dehalococcoidaceae bacterium | reverse complement strand
TGATGAGCCTGGCCAGATAGCCGTCCAAGGCGTGATACGGGATGCCGGCCAGCGGTATCTTGTTGCCCTTGCCCATCTCGCGGGAGGTCAGGACGATTTCCAGCTCTTTAGAGGCAATGCGGGCGTCCTCGTCAAAGGTCTCATAAAAATCACCGAGGCGGAAAAGCACGATGGCGTTGGGGTACTGCTTTTTGATGCGGAGGTACTGGCGGCGGACGGGGGTGACGTCTTCTTTCATGGCAAGAATATTGTAGCAGATAAAACTCAAACCTCAAAGGTCAAAAGTCAAAGCCACAGAGTAAAAATAAAAGAGGGGGAAAAGGAAATGGCGATACTATATCTATATCTTCAGTGAATTATATTATTACTCTAAAAGATTTTATATCCCCAAATGACATGGTAGAATGGTACATTATATGAAAATCCTTGGGAAAAGTGTTAGTGCTCATTTTATTTCTTTCTATGAACAAACAATTGTTTATACTGGTGAACCACAATTTTTCCCTACTCCGCAACGTGGAATGGGCAGTTGCCAATATAAAAATAAGAATCTAATTATCGAATTACGCTTAGATTTAAATAAAGCGAGTTTCGAACATCATATAGCTCACGAAATGATTCATGCAGTACAAATTATTGAAGGATGGCCAATTATTGCATCAAGATACAGCCGCGGAACTCCTATTGGTGAAGTTGGAATTATGTTGAATTCAATTATTCATGACCTTAACGACGAGGACCGATTGAAAGAGTGGTCTTTTGATTCTACTCACATTACACATGAACAATACGATAACTTAAAAAAAGCTGTTCTTTCGAGTGATATACCGACAAAAGGTGGACTCCGTTGGTGTAATGCTTCCTTGATGTATGCTTATGCCTATTTTACGCAACCAAATAATAGATGGAATAGCCTTAAGAAATTGTTTAATATCCATTCCCCTCATATAGAAGCAAAAGGGGAAGAATTAGTTACTATTATTAAAGCAAGTGGCTGGAATACATCTGACCAAGCTTTAAATTCATTAATAGCTATTCGTGAAAGCCTAGGTTTTTCTGTTCAAACATTTCAAATCAAGGATAAAGTAACAGAAAAAGTATATTAACATTTCTTTTTCTTCCCCCAAAATCCCTCTCTTATCTCTCCATTCGCTACGCTCAGGGCAGGCTCTTTTTCAAAGGGAGACGCTTATACCCTCACCTTAATCCTCTCCCACAAGGGGAGAGGAGATAGGGAATAGGGCGATTTATTTAAGGGGAGTAGCTTGCGGAGAGGGGCGCTAGCCCCTCTTTCTTTTTCCTCCCCCTTCCTTTGCCAAAGGAAGGGGGTCAGGGGGATGGATTTAACCTCTCCTCCTATCCCCCTCTCCTACGCAGGAGAGGGGGACACAGGGGGTGAGGTAGAAAATGAACAAATGGGCGGGGGGATAAGGAGGAGTAAGCCCCACAACCGAGATTCTTCGCTGCGCTCAGAATGACAAGGACGTTGGGGGGGGAAGGGGGAGAGCAGGTTCTGGATTCCAGCCTGCGCTGGAATGACAGGAGGGGGGGAAAGGCGGGGTGAAATCCTGCCTTACTCTTTCTTCTCTATCTGGCTCTGACGCAGGTTGTTAAGGATATACTGGATATCGGTGCTGCTCATGCCGAAGCGGTGCAGGGTATGCCGTATCATCTCCAGGCTGCCTTCAAAGAAAGGCAGGACTATCTCGGTCACGCCCATACCCTTGAGCAACTCGACATCGCTATCACGGTGCACCCTCGCCACGATATCCAGCTTAGGGTTGATTTTCAGGGCGTTGCGGGCGGTCAGCTCCTCGGCGACATAGTCCGGTATGGTACAAATCAACACGCGTGCTTTATCCAGGGAGGCGTGGGCAAGAATCTCCGGATTCGATGCGTCCCCGTAGATGACGGGAATGCCCCGGTTCTTCAAATCCGATACGACGGTGGGGTCGAGGTCAATAACCAGATAAGTAAATTTTTGTTTTTCCAACACTCCCGCAATGCGCCTGCCGACATCGCCGTAACCGCAGATGACGGCATGCCGCGATAACTCAAGTTTTTCTACATGGAAATCCGGGTCGACGCGGCTGGTAAGCTGGCGGGCGAACCACTTCCGCTGGCTCAGCCAGCGATAGAGAAAAGAGTTTAAACCCATGATAAAAGGCGTCAGCAGCATCGTAATGATAGCCGAGGCAATAGTGATGTTATATAAACGCTCCGAGAACAGGCCCTCGTCCCTGCCCATCAGCACCAGGATAAAGCTGAACTCTCCTATCTGTATCAGTCCCGTCCCCACCATCAACACCGTCTTGTGGCCATAGCCGAAAAGTCGGACTATCGCCGTGCTGATGATGAATTTCACCAGCATTATCGCCGCCACAACGATGGCGATAGTGCTTGCGTTATCCTGGATAAAATGCAGGTCGGCCAGCATACCCAGAGAAACGAAGAAAAGCGCCCCGAAGGTGTCCCGCAGCGGGAGAATATCGGCGAAAGCCTGCCGGGCATAACCGGACTGGCTGATCAAAAGACCGGCGGCAAAAGCGCCGAAAGCCGCGGAAAGCCCCACGTAATACGTCCCGAACGCCGCCGCCAGGCAGATAACGACCACCGTCAGGAGGAAAAGCTCGCGGGTACGCTGCCCCGCCACCCTCTTCATCAGCCAGGGCATCCCCCAGTATCCCAGGGCCAACATCACGGCAATAAATCCGACCGCCTTAGCGAAGGCAATGCCCAGAGCCGCCCACAGCCCTTCCGTCCCGCCGCCTACCGCCGGCATGACTACCATGATGGGTACCACGCTCAGGTCCTGCACCAGCAGTATGCCGAGCATGATACGGCCATGTGTGGTATCAAGCTCCCCCCGGTCCATGAGGAGTTTTAGTACCACCATGGTGCTGCTCATGGCGATGATGAATCCGAAAAATACCGAACCGGTCAGACTCAATCCCACGCCCTGGCCAAGTCCGAATCCCACCGCCGACGTGAGGACAATCTGGGCAATGCCCCCGATAACGGCGATCCTGCCCAGCTTTAAAAGCTCTTTCAGGGAAAATTCCAGGCCGATGGCGAAAAGCAGCAGCACCACGCCGATTTCCGCCAGGGAGGATATACTCGCGGTCTCGTGGACGAACTCCAGACCGAAAGGCCCGACAGCGATGCCGCCCGCCAGATAGCCCAGGATAACGGGGAGGCGCAGCCAGCGCGCCAGCATGCCGCCGACGATGGCCGTCACCAGCACGATGAGCAGGTCAAGCCCGATGCCCAGACCTTCCATTACCCACTCCTGAAGAACCGGAGTATCTGTGCTATTTTAACACGTATTTGACGCAAAACTTGCCAGTAGACCGCAGAATTTTTTCAGCGTCCCTCATCCTAGACCATCACTTTCCTGGCACTCCTGGCTATTAGCTGGGCGATAAGACCACCTATACAGAGAGCGGTGAAAACGACAAAACCCACCCTGACGCTCGTCAGGAACTGCGGGTAATACTCGGCCGTGATTCCCGCCCGGCCGATGTACAGCGAGAACAGGATCATCACGATGCCCATGCTCAGCATCATGCCGGCGGTACGCATCGTCCCCAGCGTGCCGGAAGCCACTCCCAGGACCCGGTGTTCTACCGACCCCATAATGGTATTGGTGTTGGGGGAGACGAAAAGCCCGATACCGACGCCGTATACCGCCAGGGCCAGAATGATATACCACAGCGAGGTGTCACTACCGAGATAAATCAGCATGATCAACGCGGCGCTGTTCAAAGCCATGCCCAGGGTAGCTACCAGTCGCGGCTCTATTTTCTGGGAGATGAGCCCGGAAAGCAGCGTAAACACCGTCATCAACACCGATGAAGCAATCAGCACCAGCCCGGCCGTCTGCGCGGAAAATTCTTTGATATACTGCAGGTAAAGACTCAGGAGGAAGTTTACGGCGAAAGTAGAGATATAAGTAATCAACGCCGCCACATTGGAAAGCATAAAGACCCGGTTCCGGCGAAAAAGGCTGAGGTCCAATACCGGACTGGTTATCCTGGATTCCCACCACACGAAGAACGCCAGGCCGAGAACACCCACCGCAAAGAGAATGATACCTAACAGATACGGCAGACTGGAAAAGCCATACATGAATAATGCTATGGCGATAACATAGGCGACAGAGCCGATACGATCGATCCTTTCGCCCCTGGCTTCACGCCATTCCGCTTTCAAGCCCCAGAAGACCAGCAATATCAAGACAAGTCCGAGACATCCGCTGAGGAGGAAAAGACTCCGCCAGCCGAACTGCTCGGTCATGACACCGCCGATAAGCGGCCCCAGCGAAAGCCCCAGGTACGTCCCGGATTGGCTGATGCCCAAAGCTTTCGCCCTTTCCTGTGCCGGAAAAACCGACATCAAAATTGCCACGCTATTGTTAAAACACATACCAGAACCGGCACCCTGCAAGACCCGGCTGATAATCAACATCGGCACGGAGTTGGCGAACCCTCCCAAAAAAGAGGCAGAGGTAGATACCAGCAATCCAACCAAAAACAGTCGGCGCCGCCCGAAGATATCGGAAAGTCGACCGAAGGGGACCTGAAAGACGGCTATCGCCAGGAAATAGGAGGTGCTTACCCAGCTCATCACCACCGCTTCCATGTCAAAATCACGTCCCATGGTCGGCAGGGCCACGTTAACGGAAGCAACGAGAAACGGCAGGATGAAGGCGGTAGTCGTGGAGATAATAAGGATGATGCTTTTATTTACCCTGGCACCGGAACGGTCGGTCATATCAGTAGCGTCCCCGTACTAGATTTAAATGTAAATTTCAGCTCCCCGAGAAACCCGTCCCCTTATATCAACGTTCCGGATATGATCATACCGATATTTCGGTCTTCTCCAGCGCGACGATTGTCTTTTTCTCCGGAACCGGCGGGCGCGGCGCGGGAGAAATCTGCGACCGGAAGCCGCACTGGAAACAGCGTTTGCCCTCGGCGACGGCACCGTCGTTGAGGAGACCGAGCTCAACCTCGGTAAAGTCATTTATCACCTGCTCCGGGGGCAGAGACGGCATTTTCACGCGCGGCTGGCCTTTAAAATCCTCGGCGGTGATACCGGCGCAGGCGCCTATCTGACGCTCGGTGGTAAGCTGCTCGTCGATGTTGCCGCTGCCGCCGAGATATTTATCTATAGAGCTGGCCGCCACCCGTCCGGCGGCAATCGCCCTGATGACGGAGTCCGGCCCGGTGACAGCATCGCCGCCAGCCCAGACCCCTGGGCGACTCGTCGCCATGGTGGTCATATCCGCCTGGATGATATTGCCGCGGGCGGTACGGACCTTAAAACCGGCGGGTATATCGGGCGTCTGCCCGATAGCGCCGATAATAACATCGTATTCGACATCGAACTCGGAGCCTTTTATCGGCACCGGGCGGCGGCGCCCACTGGCATCCGGCTCGCCGAGCTCCATACGGTTGCAGGTCAGGACCAGGCGCTTACCTTTTTGACTCACTTTGACATGCCCCGTGAGAAATTCTATCTGTATTTTTTCCTCCAAAGCCGCCTCCACCTCCTCAGGGCTGGCCGGCATCTCGGCGCGGGTGCGGCGGTAGATAATGTGAATTTCTTTAGCGCCCAGGCGCAGGGCGACACGGGCGCTATCGATAGCCACGTTGCCCCCGCCGATGACCGCCACCTTTTTCCCTACATCTACCTTTTCCCCGAGATTAACATCCCTCAGGAACGAGGCACCATCGTAAACACCGGGCAGTTTATCGCCCTCAACGCCGAGCGTCTGACCACGGTGAGCGCCCGGTGCTAAAAATACCGCTTCGTAGCCCTGGTCGAAAAGGCTATCGACGGAATCGACTTTCGTATTCAGCCTTATCTCAACTCCGGCTTCTTTGATGACATCGATTTCAGCATCGAGCACTGCGGGCGGTAAACGGTAGTCCGGAATACCGACGCGCATCATGCCGCCGGCTTTAGAGAATTGCTCGAAGACGGTCACGGTATGCCCGGCCTTCGCCAGGTAATAACCGGCAGTAAGCCCGGCCGGCCCCGAGCCGACGATGGCCACTTTCTTACCGGTCGGCGGGAGCTTGCGAGAATAATGCCTCCAGAAACCGGCATCGCGGTCGGCCACGAAACGTTTCAAAGACTTAATGGAAATGGGGTCGTTCAGGGCGTTACGCCGGCAGGCTTCCTCGCAGGGATGGATACAGACACGCCCCAGCACGCCCGGGAAGGGGACTTTTTCCCTGACGACAGCTAGCGATTCCTGGTACTTCTCCTGCCCGGCGAGGTAAACATAGAGCGGAACATTGATGCCGGCGGGACAGTCATGTTGGCACGGCACCGCCACCGATTCCCAATCGCATTCCGGATGATAAGCCGCCTCGGAATCCATGAGAGCGCCGGTGGGACACACCTCGACGCACGCGCCGCAAAAGCGGCAACCCGAGTCCTGGAGGGGCTTATCGAAAGCCGTGCCGACAACAGTATCATAACCGCGATTGATGAAACTGTAGACCCCGATGCCCCGGACATCGGCGCACATCTGCACGCAGCGGCCGCATAAAATACAGAGATTATAGTCGCGCCGGATAAGGGGCTCGCGGGCGAAATCCACCGGCAACTGCTTATATTTGTAAGGGACGGAAATCTCTTCAATACCGATGTAGTCCGTCACCCGCTGAAGCTCACACTGGCCGTTGGCGGGGCAGTTGACGCAACGCTCGGTGACCGCCACACTGCGCAGGCAGATATCGTAAGGCCCACAGCGGTCGCGGCGCTCGCAGGTAAGGCAGGCGTTGGGGTGCTCGCTCAGGATAAGCTGCAGAAAAGCACGCCGGAGTTCCTGCAACTGCGACGTATTAGTAGACACCTTCATGCCATCGGCGGCAGGCGTGGTACAGGCGGTGGGCAGGCCGCGCATGTTCTCAATCTCCACGATACACAGTCGGCAGCCTCCGTAGGGCTGGAGGTCAGGGTGATAGCAGAGGGTGGGGATATAGATACCGGCGCTCCGGGCCGCCTGAAGCACCGTGGCGCCTTTTTCAACCGCTACATTTTTGCCGTCAATGGTCAACGAAATTTTATCAGCCATAGGCATTAAAAAAGCTACCCCCGATAAAATCGGGGATAGCTACCTCCTGTTTGCCGCTTTGATAAAAAAACCTCTCTCCTGCACTGTTTAAACTTTAGCATTAAATAAGGGACAATTCAAGATTCTAAAATGACAGGACAAACGACACGACGACGCACTCGCTGATACCGGTGGATATTAAAGTATAGTAAAATATTCTAAAGGAGTGAATTCCAGTCCAACACCTCGCTGGGTTTGGGCGTGTTGGCCAAGGTTTCTTCAAGGGCGTCTACCTTGTTGGCACAGTCGTCAAGAAGGGCGTCAGCACGCTCCAGGTGCTCGCCGGCGGTCTTGTTGTGAATGATAGCGTCATTCCTGGTAAACCAGAGTTTCTGGGAATGATAGATATGATAGATGCTCTTATCGCCATCGCCGTTATCAGCGGCGTCATCGTACTGTAGACTTTCCAAATAGGCTTTCCATCTGGCCGGTTGAAACAATCAGGTTACCCCTTTCGTAGACGCAGCATTTATGTTTGTATTATCTAATACTGTCTTTAAGAAAGTCAAGTTTGAGAAAAAACTG
>CAZEUJ010000094.1:0-7724 GCA_964514525.1 uncultured Dehalococcoidaceae bacterium | reverse complement strand
ACCTCGGCCTTTTCGCACTCCAGCTTTTTCTTCTGCTCTTGCGATACCAGAATAACCCTGTCCACAAATGGGATAATCAGGCGCGAGGGAATGCGCTGCCAGGTCATGAAAGCTTCGAGACCATGGTGAGTAAGCACCACGGGATAGAGGAATTGGGCTCGGGCGACAATACCGGAAAATACATAATGGGCATGGATGAGGTCATAGCGGTGGGTTAAAAGACGACCCCAGAGTCGGAAGATACCCCATACGTAGTTAAGCTTATGCTTACTTCCGTCGACGAAGAGAACATCTACCTCAACTCCCTCTTTCCGTAAGGCTTCCACCTGTTCCTGGACAAAGACGCCACCAGCAGGCTTATCCTGAGTCGGGTACATGTTGGTGACAACCAGTACTTTCATGCTCAATCTTCTTCTTCAGGTGATGTAGATGCTCCTTTGGTAAACCACCTGAAGTTTAATACTACCCAGGCAATAATAATGCCAATTAAGGCGCCTACCAGTATGGTAGTATTAAGTTTTAATGAGCTAGGCGGGCCAGGTACACTCGGATTTCCTATAACAAGGTAATCAGTTATTGTCGAAGCGTCAACACTGCTGACGAGAAGAGAGTCTCGCTTTTCGTTTAGACTTGTCAACTGTTTACTCAGGTTCTCGACCTTATCCTGAGCCAGCTTATAATCCAGGCTAAGCGATGAGCTATTTTCGGTCGACTGCATCTCTAGAATGGCCAGTTCCTTTTGGGCTTCAACCAGGGCCGCGCTGGTTTTTTCGATTGCGGCCACAAGAGAATTCGCAAATTCATCATTTGTATCGGTGCCCTGGGCAATGATATCGGCCAGCCCGGGCGTTAGTTTATCCAGCTGTGCTTGCAGAGCTTTAATCTTGGCCGTGAGCATAACATAGGTTGGATTATTTTCTAAACTGCTGTCAATTCCATCCGGTGCAATCGCATTTAGCTCCTGCTGAGCATCAAGTAAAGCTGCCTTGGTAGTCTCTATGGCTTTCAAGGTGTCCTGGTATTGCTGCTGCTGTTTATTGCTTTCTTCAGCAACTAAATAATCTATAAAAATCCCCGGAATGCGAACGATAAAGAAGGCAGTCTCCTCAGCAGAGGTAGTGGTCACGGCTATCTTGTAGTTAGTGACCAGATTGGTAGTAGAAGTGTCATATTCTAAGCTTATCATCCCGGCCAGTTCGCTGGCAGTGTGGAGATACCGGGGTTCTTCCTCACCTGTTTTCTGGCTCAGGAATTCGAGGAAAGGCAAACTTTGAGTTTTGACAATGTAATATTTCGTTCTGTTTTCGATGGTACTCGGGTCTATATAACCTGTAGTAAGGTTTATGACCTGAATCTGGACTTCACTTCTCCAGTTCAGGACGGTATCGGGACTTATGTATGGTCTGGCCTCGTAGTAGCCAAATCCCAGCACCGCCCCTAAAATCAGCCCGAGATCCAGTATTAAAATTGACCGCCAGCTAAAAAACGGGGCTACCCTGGCTTCTGGCTTACGTTTTCTTTCCCCGGCTGATTTTATATTATGCTCTGTATTCATTGGAGTTATCACTTTCGCTCTCTCGCTATATTGTAAACTTGTCAGTCTTATTATACACCCACTACGTTCAGTTGGGATTAACTGAATTCGCGGATGCATTCACAAATGCTGGCGATTTCCCCCTCGGTTAACTCCGGGTACATAGGAAGCGAAAGTATTTCTCCGGTTATTTTCTCGGTAATTGGTAAAGAGAAATTATCGCCGCCATAAGCGCGCCAGGCTTCCTGCCGGTGAATGGGTATAGGATAATGGATCCCGGTGCCTATTCCCTTGGCGTCCAGCCAGTCCCGGAGCCGGTCGCGGTCGGGCGTTCTGATTACATAGACGTAGTAGACGTGCTTCGCCCACGACATTTCCTGCGGCTTCATTATTGAAAGTGGAAGGTTCAAGTCATAGAGTCGGGCCAGGTTTCTTCGCTCTTCAATCCACTTATCAAGATGCGGGAGTTTCACTTTCAGCACGGCGGCCTGGATCTCGTCGAGGCGGCCGTTGAACCCCATCACGCTATGATAGTACTTGGTGGTCTGACCGTGGTCCCGTATCATGCGGCAACGTTTAGCAATATCAGCATTAGAAGTGGTGATAATGCCACTCTCGCCATAGGCTCCCAGGTTCTTGGTAAAGTAAAAACTGAAACAACCGACGTCTCCCAGTGATCCGGTGCGCTGGCCTTTATACTCCGCGCCGTGGGCTTGGCAGGCATCTTCGATAACCTTGAGGTTGTAGTTCCGTGCCAGTTCTAGTACAGGTCCCATATCGGCCGGGTGCCCGAAAAGGTGTACCGGAATGATGGCCTTAGTGCGACTATTTATGGCCTTCTTTATACGGGAAGGGTCAATGTTTTGCGTTACGGGGTCGATATCAACGAACACGGGCCGGGCGCCCGCCAGGATAACAGCCTCGACCGTGGCGATAAAGGTGTTGGAGACGGTAACAACCTCGTCTCCCGGGCCGATACCACAGGCACGGAGGGCGATGTGGAGAGCATCTGTCCCCGAGCTAACCCCGATGGCGAACTCGGTACCGCAATAAGCTGCAAAACTGGACTCAATCGCCTGAACGTTCTTGCCCAGAAACAGCTGCATTCCCTCCAGGGCCTGGCCAATCTCGGCCAGAACCTCTTCCTTTATACCTTGATATTGAGTTTTTAAATCAACTAATGGTACGCGCACTCTATGCCCTCCCCACAAGATGGTCATAGGGTTTTTCCCTTAGCCCGGAGGTGCACTTAAGATTCTCTATATCGCAGATAACCTGGGCCGGGTTACCATAGGCGACCACTCCAGCCGGAATATCTCTGGTGACCACGCTTCCCGCGCCAATCACACTATTTTCTCCGATGACTACCCGGGGAAGTATCGTGCAATTAATACCAATCTGGGCTCCTTTGTTAATGCTCGGACCTCGCATGCATGTGGAAGAATCCGGACAGCCAGGATGAATATCATTGGCCAGGGTTACTCCGGGGGCTAAGAAGACATCGTCTTCGATGAGAGTAAATTGGGCGACATATACTTTGTTGTGAATCTTGACATTATTCCCGATTCTGCAGCCATAGTCAATAACAGAGTTATTCCAGATACGGAAATTATCACCGATATCATTTTCCTCTCTGATAACCACGTTATGACCGGTTTCCAGGTTACTACCGATGCGGCTCCCGCTGTAAATAATTGTACCGCTGCGGACATGGGCATCAGCACCAATAATAAGGAGGTGTTCTCCTCCCCGGCTCGGAAGGTAACCCAGGATGACGCCATCGTCAATGATGGCTCCTTTCCCCAGGCGTATCATCTGACTATTGATGGCTAAATCGGCCGAAGACTGTAGTTCTTGTTTCATAAATCGTCCCCTTATTGATATTTAGCTATGTCGGCCTAGGCAGCAGATGTAACAGCCAGTTCCAGTTTCTCCCTTTGTCCTCCATTGGCCAGGGACCTGTCAGCTGCCTCCAGAATACTGGTTACCTTGAGTCCCGCCCAACCATCGCTTCTTGGCTTGGTGCCTTCGGTGATGCATTTGATGAAGTGGCTGCATTCCACTTTCAGAGGTTCAGCATTGGAAATCAAAGGTATTAGGACATCCCCGTAACGATAATTGGGCGGCCAGGCAGAGAATTTGTTATTTCCGTTACCATTATGATTATTATCATCGAAAATAGTCAGGCCCTTATCATAAATATGGATTTTCTCTGTTTCGGAAACGTCATCATAGACAGCCATCTTCCGGCTGCCGACCACAGTAACCTGCCGGATTTTACGTGGGTGGAGCCAGCTCACATGTATATGGCCCATGGTCCCATTGGCAAATAGAATTTCCAGATAGGCGATATCATAAATATCAGGGGCGATATGCTTCACACCGCGGGCGCTCACGGCAATTGGGTCCTGATGTAATAGCGTCAATATAATACTAATATCGTGAGGAGCCAGGTCCCAGAGTACATTAACGTCAGGCCGGAACAACCCGAGGTTGAGCCGGTCAGTATCTATACTATAAATATCCCCCAAGTCGCCGCTCTCCACAGCCTTCCTCAGGAAATCCACGGCAGGATGGTATTCATAGGTGTGCCCCGACATAAGCACCAGGTTCCGTTTTGCTGCCAGTTCGATAAGTGATAGGGCCTCCCGGCTTGTTGAGGTCATCGGTTTTTCTATCAGGACATGCTTGTCGTGTAGTAGCGCTTGCCTGGCCAGCTGGTAATGCGATTTGACCGGTGTTGCTATTACCACAGCATCAATGCCGCTCTTGAGAAATTCCTTGAAATCGGTAGTAATTTCCATACCGGGATACTGGCTTTGAACCTGTCGTAACTTATTCTCATCCAGGTCGCAGACCATAGCCATTTTTGCCTCGGCTAATTCATGACAGACCCTGATATGCTTTGGCCCCCAGTATCCGCAACCAACAACGCCAATATTAATCATCTTTTACCTCCATTGATTATCAGCTGCCATCACCCCTGAGAACGGTGCCTATAGTAAATAATGCAATCCTGGCGTCCAGAATAGGAGACTGCCTCTGGATATAGTCAATATCGAAACGTACCATATCATTAAAAGAGAGTTCTTTCCGCCTAGAGACTTGCCACAGGCCGGTGATACCCGGTTTTACACTGAGCCTTTGTCGGTGCCAGGTCTTATACATGCTGACAGCAAAGGGGACGTCCGGCCGTGGACCAATCAAGGACATCTCGCCTTTTAAGACATTGAAAAGTTGTGGAAGCTCATCCAGGTTTGTCTTACGGAGCAAGGCACCGAACCTGGTGACCTGCGAATTGTCAACCTTGTAAATGCCCTGTCCATTCTGGTCTACTCGATAAGGGGCGTCTTCAAGGACATACTTAATGAGGTATTCCTTGTACGTACTATCGTCGTTATTATTATGCATAGTTCGGAATTTGTAAACTAAAAACTTACGGCCATCCTTTCCCACTCGCTCCTGGGCGAATATCGGGCTTTTATGCGAATCGAGTTTGATGCCCACGGCTATTAGGGCTAGCAGGGGGGATAAAATGGTTATTCCCAAAAGTGCCATCAACCGGTCGGCAGCACTCTTCCAGAAAGAGTAGTGAAACAAGCGACGAAGTCTACCTTGGTTCTTCAAGTCGGGTATATGCTCGTTTTTCTCTTCTGGTACCGTGTCTTGTACCTGCTTTTTAAACCACTCAATTTCCCGCGTCAGTCCTTCTTCAATGCTTGTCTGAGGAGAATAGGATAAAGCTTCCCCAGCTGCGGAGATATCACACGTAAGGCTAAGATTTTGCCTCTCAGCAGGGATGAATTGAGGTTTTATATCAACCGAGCAGAGCTTAATAACTTCTTGGGCAATGTGTAGGACTGTATATCCCTTTCCGGAACCGATATTAAAGACCTGTGCTGGCCTCTTCGCGAGGGCACATATTATAGCATGTACCACATCATCAATGTAAACATAATCCCGTATTTCGGAGCCATCGCCATGAATCACGGGAGGTTGTCCATTAACAATATTATGCAGGAAATTTGGTATTGCCCGGTGTCTGAATTCCCCAGGACCATAGACGGTAGTGAACCTTAATACGGTTACTGGTACTTTAGTTGTTCTTCCGTAGGCTCTCAGGTAATCCTCAATGGCCAGTTTTGTTGCTCCATAGCTGGAGAAAGGAGCAGGAAGGTCACTCTCCCTCACGGGAAGTCCAGCCGGATAACCGTACACGCTGACGCTACTGGCAAAACAAATACCCTGTATAGATTCACCCAATGTCCTGATAAGATTCATAGTAGGTAACACATTCTTGGTTATATTCTCTATAGACTGTCCGCAAAAACTGCCATCGCTGGGCAGCCTTAGCCCCAGGTGAGCTATAAGGTCTATTTCTCCCCACTTCTGTCTCTGAGCCGATAGAGTATGCATATCGGTTAAATCACAACGTATCAAATGAAGTCCGGGGTCAGCTAACAATGGCTCTATCCTGGCCAAAGAAGCATCCTCTTCTACCAGTGCCACGACTTTCGTATCGTGGTTAAGAAGCAACTGGACTAGCCTTGAGCCTATAAAACCAGAGGCACCAGTAACCAAGATATGCTTTCCCCGCAGCTCGTGCTCCACCTCAATCATCTTCACGGTCTCCAGTTTTGAATTACCTCCTGCTCCTGAAGGCGTTTCAGATTCCAGTTCTGCTTTTTTATCCAATCGATGTAATGCTGTATACCGTCCTCAATCCCAATTTGAGGCTGAAAGTTCAGGAATTCTCGAGCTTTGGATATATCCGCGTAATGCCGCCGTACATCCCCGGGTCTGGGATCCATATATTGAGGTGAGAGCTTATTATCCTGGCCCAGTAGCTTGAGGACATTTTGAGCCACCTCATTTATCGTAACCTCTCTTCCAAAGGCGATATTAACTGTCTCACCTATCAGAGCCTCACACTCACAGGCTGAAACGATGCCTCTTACAATATCCTTCACATTGGTGAAGTCCCGTGTCTGTTGGCCATCACCAAATATTATCGGTGAAAGACCATTCATTACTCTTAGTACAAACCTCGGGATGACTTCCCCGTAAGCCCCTTCTAGATGCTCTCGGGGTCCATAGGTGTTAAAAGGGCGTACTACCACCACGGGCAGCCCGAATGAGAGGTAGTACGACCGAGCATAGGCTTCCCCAGCCAGCTTGCTGGCTCCATAGGGAGTGGTAGGCTCCAAGGGGTGATTTTCAGTCATCGGAACAGTTTTGGCTGTCCCATAGACCTCGGATGATGAGACATAGACGAATCGCTCTATCCCTGCTTCATATGCCGCCTGTAATAGGTTCAAACTCCCCGTGGCATTGACATCATGTACATTATATGGGTTGGATAGGGAAAGCCTCAGACATTGCACTGCCAAATGAAAAACAATCTGGCTGTTACGGACTATTTTTTTCATTTGCTCAACATCAGTAATATCAGCCTGAATGAAGTTGATGGTTTTTCTCTCCAGGTGAGATTGGATGTTCTCCAATTTGCCGCTAGACAGGTTGTCAATGACGGTCACCAGGTTTATAGTAGCTAAGGCATCTACAAGGTGACTGCCAATGAACCCGGCACCACCGGTAATCAAGATATTCTTCCCAACTAGTTTCACATTATCTCCTTGATGCTGATTTACACCTGTTGTTTATCCCGCCGTGAAATACCTTCATTGTCCCTCCGCTGGATACCCCCCAGCTTGCTGGGGGGAGGAAAGCGGCCCCGTCCGTGACATGGTGTGGGGTGGCTCCCTTTCCCGTAATGCCCCACAGCTTGCTGTGGGGCACTTTACTTCCTACAATCATAGCCTGCGAAAGTTAGGAACGAGTAAGACGTAGGTTAGGATTAAGTTAGAACCTGCCCCTCCCCACCTCCTTTTAAGACATACTCTGACCTTCCCCCAAAAACTAGGAGTGTGTCCGAGTAACGGATGATTTGCCATCAGTTAACGAGAAAAATAGCCGCGGTGGAAAAAGAAGGACGCGGTTTTTCCGGCTATGGATGGTGAACGGAAAAAATGTGCGCCAGAGGCCTTATTATGCCGGCGCGACGGCCAGTACTTCCTGGCCGAGTAACCGTCGGCCACAGACTTTGAATAGCTTGAGCAGGTTGTGACCGGTACAGATACCCACGTTCCTCACCAGCGTAGCGTTCCGTTATCGCTGAGAGGTCGAGGTG
>CAZEUJ010000093.1:0-7770 GCA_964514525.1 uncultured Dehalococcoidaceae bacterium | reverse complement strand
ATTATAAATTAGAAACGGGCGTCTAAGAGGGGTGAAACCCCTCTTTTTATCTATTCCTCCTCTCCGCTGGCGGAGAGGGGGACACAGGGGGTGAGGTGGACTTAATTTGATAAGAAAGGAGCTTGATGAGAGCTATCATCAGCGTTTCGGATAAAACAGGGGCGGAGGAGTTTGCTAAAGGACTGGTAAAACTCGGCTACGAGATATTCAGCACCGGCCACACCAGGAAAGCTATCGAAGAAGCCGGCGTGCCGGTTAAAAGCGTCTCAGATATCACCGGCTTCCCGGAAATCCTCGACGGGCGCGTCAAGACCCTGCACCCGATGGTCCACGGCGGCATTCTAGCCCGCCGCGACCTCCCCGCCCACATGAAAGAGCTCCAAGAGAAAAAAATCGAGAAAATCGACCTCGTGGCGGTCAATCTCTATCCCTTCGTCCAGACGGTCGCTAAAGAGGGCGTCACCCTGACGGACGCGCTGGAAAATATCGATATCGGCGGGCCGGCGATGATACGGGCTTCCGCCAAGAATTTCCCCGGCGTCATTATAGTGGTTGACCCTGCCGACTATCCTGTCGTCCTGCAAAAGCTGAAAAAGGGCGACCTGCCCTTAGACGAGCGACAGCGGCTGGCGCAAAAGGCTTACCAGCACACGGCTATCTACGATACGGCCATCGCTCAATACCTGCGGAAAGACGACGAAAGCCTGCCGGAGCAGCTCACAATAGCCATGAAAAAACGCTACGGGCTCCGCTACGGCGAGAACCCGCACCAGAAGGCGTCTTTCTACGCGGAACTGGCGGTGGGGGCAAAGCAGAACACCGGCATCACCTGGGCGAAGCAGCTTGGCGGCAAGGAACTTTCCTTCAACAATATCCTCGATGCAGATTCCGCCTGGGGAGCGGCGGTCGATTTCGCGGCGCCGACAGTCGCGGTAATAAAGCATACCAACCCCTGCGGACTGGCCAGCCATAAAGACATCGCCGAGGCCTACCGCCGCGCCTTCAGCGGCGACGAGGTGGCGGCCTACGGCGGGATTGTCGCTGCCAACCGGACGGTCACCGTGGCCATGGCCGAGGCGATGAGGCCGGTCTTTTACGAAATCGTCATCGCCTCCGGCTACGAGCCGGAAGCTCTCAAGCTCCTGAAAGAAAAGAAGAAAGACCTGCGTATTTTAGAGGCGGAGCTGCCGCCCGGCTACGGTAAAGAAGAATGCGGATACATCGATTACCGGCGGGTCAAAGGCGGTTTCCTCGTGCAGAACTCGGACTCCGTACCGGAAAACAAGGTGGACATGAAAGTAGTCACCAAACGCGCGCCCACCACTAAAGAGAAAGAAGACCTGCTCTTCGCCTGGCGGGCGGTCAAACACGTGAAGTCGAACGCCATCCTCCTGGCGAAGGACAAGACGATAACCGGCATGGGGGCGGGACAGCCCAGCCGCATCGTCAGCGCGCAGATTGCGGGGGAAAAGGCACGTGATAAAGCGAAAGGGAGCGTCCTGGCTTCCGACGCCATGTTCCCGTTCGCGGACGTCGTGGAGCATGCGGCCAAGCTGGGCGTGACGGCCATCATACAGCCGGGCGGCTCAATACGCGACCAGGACTCGATAGACGCCGCCGATAAATATAATATGGCGATGGTGCTGACGGGAGAGAGGCACTTTAGACACTAAACAGCGGCTTGAAAAAATGTCATTCTGGCGTAGGCCAGAATCCAGTCACTATCCTCCCCTGGATTCCAGCTTCCGCTGGAATGACAATTAAAGAAAAGGGGGGTGAGGGCTATGGCTAACGCCGTCCTGGTCATAGACATGGTGCGGGGATTCATGGACAAGGACTGCCCGCTCTACTGCGGCGACCGCGCCCGCCGTATTGTCCCCAATATCAAGCACCTCCTGGAACGCGAAACCAAACAGGGCTCCAAGGTATTTTTTATCTGCGATCACCACGATAAAGATGACGCCGAATTTAAAATGTTCGCGCCGCACTGCATCGAAGGGACGGCGGAAGTAGAAATAATCCCGGAACTGGCGGAATACCCCGGCGAGATTATCCCCAAGAAAAGGTACAGCGCCTTTTACGGCACCGACCTCGAAGCCAGGCTTAAAAAGCTCAAGCCGGAAAAAATCATCGTGTGTGGTGTCTGCACCGATATCTGCGTCTGCCATACGGTCGGCGACGCGCGTAATAGAAATTACGCGGTCGAAGTACCGGTCGATTGCGTGGTATCGTTCGATGAGAAGGCGCATTATTACGCCCTGGAACATATGGAGAAGGTGCTCGGCGCCAAGCTGACTAGTTCCATCCAGAAAGCACTACCGAAACCGAAGTTCAAACCGTCGCCGGAGGTCCTCAGCGGCGATACCGCCGATATATATTTTGTCCGCACCATAGACATATTACGAAAAGAGGGCCTTGACCCGATGGCGACCATGGAGGTTTTCAACAGCCGGGCCGGGGTACTCTGCGGCATCGAAGAGGTAAAGTCGCTGCTGGCAGAGGTCCTGCCCGAGGGCAAACGCGAGGTCTGGGCGCTCGGCGAAGGCGAAAACATGGCGCCTAAAGAGGTGGTGCTGCGGATAACAGCCCCCTACCAGAGTTACGGGGTTTATGAGACGTCTATCATCGGCATGCTGGCGCATTGCTCAGGATGGGCGACCGCCGCTCGGGAGTGCGTTGTCGTGGCCGGGGGCATACCCATCATCAGTTTCGGGGCGCGCCATGTGCATCCCTCCGTGGCAGGAGTTATGGATTACGCAGCGGTAGTGGGAGGATGCGCGGGGTGCTCCAGCATTGCCGGGGCACGACTGGCCGGAATCGAACCGGCCGGCACGATGCCTCACGCTTTGATTCTCATCGTGGGGGATACGGTAAAAGCCACCATGCTTTTTGACAAATATATGCCGTCTAACGTTCCCCGGGTATCGCTGGTGGATACTTTCAAAGATGAAGCCGAAGAGAGCCTGCGGGTGGCCGAGGCGCTGCGGGATAAGCTCCAGAGTGTGCGACTCGATACCCCGTCCGAGCGCGGCCGGGTCACCGCGTGGCTGGTCAAAGAGGTGCGGGCCCACCTCGACCTGGCCGGATTCAAACATGTTGGCATCTTCGTCAGCGGCGGCCTCGACCCCGAACGAATTATTTATTTTTTGGAGAACGGAGCGCCGGTGGACGGATTCGGGGTAGGCAGCTATATCAGCGGCGCCCGGCCTATCGATTTTACCGCCGACCTGCATGAAGTGGACGGCAAGCCAATCGCCAAGCGCGGGCGCCTACCGGGTATCACGCCCAATCCGCGGCTGAAGCGGGTATTTTAAAGGAGGGGAAATTATGTTGTGGGAACAGATAGACTACTTCCTTAAATCATGGTTCAACTACCCCGGACTTGAATTGAAGTTCATGTTCATCGGCATCGGCCTGGCATTAGCTTTCGGGGCTATCTGGCTTATCTGTCACTGGCCGCCGCTTTTTCGAAGGCACTGGCTGTGGGCAGTGGCAATCTTCAGCGCTTTCTTCACCATGCTGGCGATAACTTTCGTCCATTTACCGCTCCAGTACTATATCGGCCAGGCGATGACGCATTTCTGGAGTCAATCGACGCTTTATGACTGGCTACTGCTGGCGGGTTTGCCGGCGGTACTATTAAGCGGGCTGGTACAGGAAGGCGCCAAAATGGTGCCGATGGTGGCGTGGTGGTGGCGCAGCGGCAGGAACATCGACCCCAAAATGGGTCTGGCTATCGGGGCGATTGCCGGAGCGGGTTTCGGTATTTTCGAGGCGATCTGGGGATTTAACCAGGTATTCATGTCGGGGTGGACGTGGGGGCAGGTGCAGTCCGGCGGCTTGCTGGAGTTAATCCCGTTCTGGGATAGGTTCTGGGTGATAGCATTTCATATCGGGGCTTCCTCTCTGGCAGGATACGGGCTGGCCAAAGGCCTCGGCTGGCAATTTTATCTCATCGCCGCCGGGTTACACAGTCTTATGAATTTCATAGTTTTGCCTTACAATAAAGGCTTAATTACCATTAATCAGGTGGAGATATACGTGGCGGGAATAGCTGCCCTGACGACCGCTTTAGTCCTCTGGCTGCGCTGGCGCAAGGGAAAGGAAGAACAACTGAGTCCACCGACCGAGCCTGTGGAAACGAGTAGTAATTAATTACATAATAATGTGTCATTCTGGCGAAGGCCAGAATCCAGATGATGAATCCGAAAACTTACTACATCTATGTGTTAGCAAGTCGGCGTAACGGGACACTCTATATCGGTGTTACTAATGACCTTGTCAGGCGAGTTTATGAGCATAGAAATGACATAATCGAGGGATTTTCCAAGAAATATGGCGTTCACAAACTCGTATACTCTGAAGAATGTGAAAGTGTTGAATCAGTAATACAGCGTGAAAAGCGTCTAAAGGTATGGCATAGGAAGTGGAAAATCAGGTTAATTGAAGAGATGAATCCTGAATGGGAAGACCTATGCGATAGCATTATACGGACTGGATTCCAGCCTGCGCTGGAATGACATTATCGTTGCGTTTGAATTCCAGGCGGAGCACTCGTGACGTCCTGTTGGCGACTTTCACCCGCTCGTCGATGCGCCAGCCGACCACCCAGAGAATATGCTCCGGCGAGGCCACGATGGGGATATTACGTCGCCATAATCGAGGTATACGGGCGTCTATCATGAACTCATTTAGCTTCTTGGGCTGGCTCATTCCCAACGGCTGGAAGCGGTCGCCCGGGCGTCGGGAGCGGACGGTCAGCCGGCTCCCGGTCCGGTCGAAGTCGAAGTGAGCGGAATAATCGCCGCTTTTCCCTTCTCCCGCCGATACTTCAGATATGAGTAAAATGACAGCTTCGATATTCCAGCCGGGAACACGGGTCTTGCCAGGGATATGCAACGCTATTTCAGTTCCCAGGGCCGGAAGCGGGCAGAGAGATGCGGCAGCTTTAGACAGTACATATCTGTCATACTCGATGGTAAAGCTAAGGCCGGAGGGCAGGCCGACTGCCTTGCCGGCCGGCTTGTCCAGGGCACTAAGAACGTCCTCGATATGGCCCGCCTCGATATCTTCCAGGTTGCCCAGCACCGACTCGATACAGCGGCGCAATAGATATCGTTTCAGGGTAAGCGGCAGAGTGATAAAATCTTTTTTATGGATAATCACGGCGTCTTTTTGTTCACGGACGACCTCAGGCCAAAGTCGGTCTACCTCTTTATCGATGAAGTCCAGATCATCGGCGGCAATACGGGCCGTCCGGAGTAAAGCTTCGGCCACCTGCGGATTGTATTTCCGCAGCTCGGGCAGTAGATAGCGGCGTATCCTGTTCCGGAACATCTCCGGCGAGAGGTTTGTAATATCTATGCGAGGCTTAAGGTGAAGCCGGCGACAGAAGGCAACAGTTTCCTCGCGGCTCAACTCAAGCAGCGGCCTGACAATGGTCAGATTACCCGCGTCGGATTTCCACTGACTGATTGGTATAAGCCCCCTTAATCCCCTGGTGCCACTACCACGGAGCAGGTGCATGAGGATTGTCTCGATATGGTCGTCGGCGTTATGTCCCACCGCCACCCGCGCCGCGCCGACTTTTTTAGCAACCTGCGCCAGGAAGTTATAACGTACCTCCCGCGCTGCTTCTTCCAGGGAAATACGGTTTTTTTTACGATAGGCATTCACATCTCGCGACTCTATGGTGGCGGGGATATTAAGGCGGCGCGCCAGCCCTGTAACGTACCCGGCATCGGCCGCGGAATCCTTGCTGCGTAACTGATGATTGAGATGGGCTATATGTAGCTCGATGCCGAGCTCCCGGCGCAGGCTTGACAGGATATAAAGCAGGCAGACCGAGTCGGGACCGCCGGATACGGCCACCACCAGTTTATCGCCAGGTGAGACCATCTTTTTTTTACGAATATAATCGAGTACTTTTTGCTGTTGATCGGATTTTTTTACGTCTGGCACCTGTTCCCTCCGCCTCCCTCAAAACGTCGGTTATTTTTATTCCTAGGTAGTCTGGAGAATCAGCCTGGTGCGATGTATCGATTCGGGGTACGAATCAAAGCCGAGAGCGGCGACGACCTGCTCCGGCCTCCCCGAGCCGGCGCTATCACAGCGCAACCTCATGCCGATATTACACCCGCCCTTATGACAATTTATGAGCCAGAGGTCGTCGATCAAAGCCCTCAGGTCGTATTTGTGCGGGCCGGTATCGCGCTGGTGCTGCCAGGGCAGGCTTTCCTTTTTCAGCAGGTCGTTTATGGCCGCTTCTATCTCCGGCTGACTTTCCCCGGTGGCAAGGACGACCGTGTATTCGGCGAAGCGCAACTGTGACTGCAGCGAAGGCATGGTCAGGGACGTATTGTATATCTGTTGAATTTCGATACCGCGCGGCAGTTGATGGCCGACGGCGGCGGTAAAGGAGTGGGGCGAAATAAATTTTGCCAAGGTAATATCCATGAGCTCGGCCTCACTGGTGACGCCCAAAGCTAAAGGCGCCGCCAGTGACATGCGGGGGTGGGGACTAAAGCCCTCCGAGTAGGCCAGGGCGATGCCGGCGCGGTTGAGCGCCCTTTGCCACAAACGGATCAAATCGAGGTGGGAGATGTATTTTAATACCTCCCCGCGGCTGAACAGGATGCGTAAACGCTGCATAAAAATCCTCTAGATGATAATAACATCGGCGGGTAGGGGCGTCAAAACCTTTATTTAACGTCCCCTTTCCAGGTACTTTTTCGTCCAGGGGCAGGCGACGATGCACAGGCCGCAAAGAGACACCGGCTCCCCGAACGATTTGAACGAAAGGTCGCGCGCCGTCTCGCGGCATTTGAAGGCGTCATACAAAGCTTCGCGGGGCAAGCCGGGCTGCCAGTTGACGCCGGTGTGAGCTTTAGCCGGGCAGGCGTCAACGCAGTGGATACAATGTCCACAAAGGGATTCATTGATGGGCTTGCCAACGACCAAAGGGGCGTCCGTCAGCACGGTGGTCAGCCTGATAGCCGAACCAAAGCGTTTGGTAATCAACAGGGCGCACTTGCCAATCCAGCCGAGTCCGGCGCGCGTAGCTACCGTCTTATGGGGCAATTTGGCGGTGAGAGAGGCTTTGTCCTCGGCGAAAGTGGCGGGGCGGGCTATAGCTTTATACCCTTTCTCAATCAACCATTTTGCTGTCAGCTGGCCGAGATTATCCAATTTCTCATTTAGTCGTTTGTATTCTTTATAGTACGCGGCGGTTGGGCCTTCTTTTATTTCCGACATAACCTGAGGATTCAAAGCGATACCTATGGAAATACCAAAGGGAAAGCCGTCCCGCGCTTTTAAATCTATTTCACGAAGGTCGGCAAATCCAACCAGGCTGGCGCCCTGAGAAATGAGAAAAGTCTTTAGCTCGTTATTGAGGTCGGACATGATAATTTTATTATAACATTAGATAAAACAGGAGATAAATAAGTCTAAGTCAATGATTAACTAACTGTAGATTATAGAGATATTGAGCGAAAATGAGAGATAATGCAATTTAAATAACCGTAACTATCTTTAAATAACTCTATATTAAGTTGCGATGAATTGGTAACTGCGGTATTATAATGGTGTTAGCACTCTCACGGGGAGAGTGCTAAAAAATGTCATAAGGCTAAAAGCTGTTAATAAAAGAGAGGAGGAGTTATATGGCAGCTAAATTGCAGCCGCTGGCTGACCGCGTCCTGGTAAAACCCATCGAGAAGGAAGAAAAGACCAAGTCCGGGATATACCTGCCGGATACAGCCAAAGAAA
>CAZEUJ010000092.1:0-7784 GCA_964514525.1 uncultured Dehalococcoidaceae bacterium | reverse complement strand
GAGGACGGCTGGCTTAACCTGCCGTTAATGGGCTGGATGGGCCTCCCCGACGCCGATGCCCCGCCCACGGCTTTCCATCCTTACCCTTATTTTGTCGGGAATGTCCCTTATCATTACAAGCACCCTATAACCGGAGAGTAGATTCATAAAGAAATAGGCTGTTTTCCATTTGACTTAAGTTCTAGTTTCTTATATGCTTTTTATTAACCGGATACAGTATTATCTCTAAAGCTATTCAGGAGGAAGATTCATGGCAAGGAATACTGTGAAAACGATTAAAGAACGCGCCAGAGAGACGAAGGTCGTCTATGAAGCGGATGTCGTTGTCGTCGGCGGCGGGCCGGGTGGCATCGGCGCCGCCGTATCGGCCGCCCGCAACGGCGCCAGGACCGTCCTCATCGAGCGTTACGGCTACCTCGGCGGCATGGGCACTGGAGGGCTCGTTACCATTATCCCCCAATTGACCGATTATACCGGCAAGCAGCAGATTGTGGGTATTACACAGGAGTGGATCGACCGCCTTATCGCCCGCAACGCTGTAGATATGCCTAAAAAAGAGCACTGGGGCTCACTGGACAAAGAGCTCGTCAGGTTCTATTTCCAGCGCAGCTTCTTCATGACACGACTCGACCGCGTGGTCTACGGCGCTATTATCGATGCCGAAATCTCCAAGTTCATCCTCAATGAAATGGTGGAAGAAGCCGGTGTCAAGGTCTACTGCCATGCCTGGGGCACCGAGCCTATCATGGAAGGCAATCACTGCAAGGGCGTCATCATCGAAAGCAAGTCCGGCCGCCAGGCAATCCTCGGCAAGATCGTTATCGATTCCACCGGCGACGGCGACCTCTTTCCTTATGCCGGCATCGAGTTCGAAGACAACATCCCGCCGAATTTCCGCATCGCTAACCTAGCCCTGGTCTTCTGGATAGACGGGGTCGACTTTAAAAAGGCGATGGATTTCCGTAAAAACAACCCGCGGGAGTTCATGGAGCTGTCCCGTAAAGCTATGCAAGCCGGCGGCCAGGGAGGCTTTATGTCCAGCAACCTCCCCGACCAGGAGTCTGTCGTCTGGTTCCACAACCGCTACCCCAACAAGAGCCAGGTGGACGTGGAAGAGCTTACCCGCGTCGAGTTCGAAGGCCGCAAGGTAGCGGTAAAAACCCTGGAATTCTATAAAAAGAACATGCCGGGTTTTGAAAAGAGCTTCCTTGTCCTTACCGGCCCGCAGCTTGGCACGCGCTCCAGCCGCCGCATGGTCGGCGAGTACCAGCTTACCCAGAAAGACCTCGCCGATAACCAGCCGTTCGAAGATACCATTGCCATCTTCCCGGACCTCGACCGCGGTCAGGAATCACTTGACCATCCCAATATGTACATTCCTTATCGCGCCCTGCTACCGAAGAACCTGGACAACTTCCTCGTGGCCTGCCGCGCCTTCTCCTCGGACATGCATGTCCAGGACTACTTTAACCTCATCCCGCACTGCATCGCCTTCGGCGAGGCTGCCGGTACGGCCTCGGCCATGGCGCTTAAAGCCGGCGTCGGCGTTAAGAACGTGGATATCAAGGCCCTCCAGAAGCAGCTGGCCAAGCAGGGCGTCCCGCTGCCGGACGTTACTAAAAAAGTGGACTATAAGTATAAAGGACCGCCTTTGGTCTCCGCTTCCTTCACCCCACCCCACTAAACGGGAGTGATCAGGTCGAAATAAGTAGATAGATCAGGGGGTAGTATTGATAAGCTACCCCCTTAAAATTGGAGGTCGATTATGACAGCCCGACTTTCATCCAAAACTATTACCGAATCGGCCCGGAAAATTAGAGTCTGGCGTGAGGCGGATGTTGTAGTAGTAGGGGGCGGACCCGGCGGGGTCGCCTCGGCGATAAGCGCGGCCAGAAACGGGGCAAAGACCGTTCTCATCGAAAGATATGGACACCTTGGCGGCATGGCCACCGGCGGCCTGGTCAATATTATCCCCAACCTCTCCGATATCAGCGGCCGGCAGCATATCTACGGCATTACCCAGGAAATGCTCGATAGGCTTGATAAAAGAGGCGGGACTTCCTATCCCGCTAAGAAAGACCGGGGCACCGCCTCTAAAAAAGTGGTCGATTTCTATCAGGATGCCAACCTGGGCTGGTTCTACCTGCGTAAAGGCGCTGATGGCCGGTCGAGGGTCCTCTACAGCGCTGTCGTCGATCCCGAAATACTCAAGGACGAGCTTAACGAAATGGTGCTCGAGTCCGGTGCCGAGCTTCTCCTCCACTCCTGGGGTACGCGCGCCATTACCGAAAGTAATACCGTCAAAGGCGTAATCTTCGAAAGCAAGTCCGGTACACAGGCCATCCTCGGCAAGGTCATCATCGATTCCACCGGGGACGGCGACATTTTCGTGTCGGCGGGGGCCGCTTTCGATAACGAGTGCGATAACAGGCGCCGCACCGCCTGGCTGGCATTCGTCTGGTGGGTGACCAACGTCAACCTAAAAAAGTACGACGATTTCAAAGCGTCGCAGCCGGAAAAGCTCAAGGAGCTAATGCAGGAACTGGCGAAGCTGGGCGGCTATCCCGGCTTCTTTAAAAGCGTCCTTAAAAATATGCCGAATACCGCCTGGTACCACTGCATGCAACCGCAGCCGGAACGGACCGATGCTATGGATGTCGAGCAGTTGTCCCGTATCGAAATCAGGGCGCGGAAAAGGGCGTTAATAACCTATGATTTCATGAAAAAGCGCGTGCCCGGATTCGAGAATAGCTTTATCATGCTCTCCGCCCCGCAACTCGGCACGCAGGGCGGCCGCCGCATTATCGGCGAATATACTTTGACGGAAAACGACCTGGAGTCGGACGAGGTCTTTGAGGATACTATCGCCGTGCTGGCCAATAACGACTACGGCGAAATTTCGTTAAAGCACCCCGCCCTCTGCATCCCCTACCGCTGCCTGGTACCCAAGACCATAGACGGACTGCTGGTGGCGTGCCGCGCCTTCTCTTCCAGCGACGTTATCAACGAGACTTTCAATATCATCCCGCACTGCCTCGCCTACGGCCAGGCGGCTGGCACCGCGGCGGCTTTAGCCATCAAAGCGGGCGTCCCGCCGCGCCAAGTAGACTATAAGGCTTTAAGGGCTAATCTGGTAAAACAGGGCGTGAATTTGCCGAACGTCGTTAAAAAGAGAGCGACGTCAACCCATAGTCAATTAAAGGATTTATACTATCAGAAATACCGCGGACCGGATAGATAGACTACTTCTTCAGCGCCTTCTGTACTTCCAGGTAGCCCAGGTCGAACGCCTTGATGTTCGTCTCGCCGGCCTTCCCCTTGAACCGGGCAAGTATCGTTTCTTTAGCGGTCTCAACCGGTATCGGCATGAGGCCCGTGCCGAACAAGGCCCCCATCATGACGACGTTGGCCGCCTGTAAGCTCCCCGCTTCTTTGGCCAGCCCGCTGGCGTCCAGCATTATGATGCGGTCAGTGACTTCACGAAGCTTTTTAATTATTTCGTCCTGGGTCGGGTAACCACTCTTGCCCAGGTACACTGTATACGGCAGGACCGTGGTCGTGTTGAGGACAACGACGCTGTTCTTCGCCAGGTAATAGATGTTCCTCAGCGCTTCCGATGGCTCTACGGCGATGAGGACATCGCACTTGCCTTCCGGTGTCATCGGGGCGATGGCGTCCCCGCCCAACCGCAGGTTGCTGAATACCGAGCCTCCCCGCTGCGCCATCCCCAGTACCTCCGAGCCCTTCACCGCTACTTTCCCCCTCACCGCCGCGTTGCCCAAGAGCTCTGATACCAGGACGACACCCTGTCCGCCCACCCCGCATATAATAATGTTGATTTCGTTCTTCGTCGCCATTTTATACTCCTGCTTTAATCGCCTCGTGCGGGCAGACCTGGGCGCAGACCCCGCAGCCCGGGCACCCCGTTATGTCAACCGCTACCTTGCCTTTGTCCGTAATGAGCGCTGGACAGCCCAGCAGATTTATACAGATACGGCAGTCGCAGGAAAGGCAGCGCTTCGCTTCGCTGATAGCCTTTTCCTTGCTCAGGCCCGTCTCGACTTCTTTAAAATTTCCTTTTCTCTGGGTGACGGGCAGCACCGGTATTAATGCCCTCGACTCTTTATTGATGCCCCAGGTTTCCACGATCAGTTTTGTTTCGAAAACGGCTTCGCCTTCCCGCCCCGTGTCGAGGGGCTCGCCTTTGATATACCTATCGATGGAAATAGCGGCTTTTCTCCCCGCCGCCATGGCCTGGATGACAGTGGCCGCCCCGGTGACGGCGTCACCGCCGGCAAAGACTCCTCTTATGCCAGTTTCCAGCGTGACGGGGTCGGCCTTGATATAGCCGTTTTTAATCGCCCCCGCCATATCTCCGACTATGAAAGACAGGTCGGGTTCTTCGCCGGCGGCGGTGATTATCAGCCCGGTCTCGATAACGAACTCCGAGCCTTTTACCGGCACAGGCCGGCGCCGCCCGCTTTCATCGGGCTCGCCGAGCTTCATCTTGATACACTCCAGCCCGGCGACTTTTCCGCCTTTGACAACAACTTCATTGGGACCGGACAGAAGTGTTAACTTGACGCCTTCGTGTTCGGCTTCCGTTACTTCTTCGGCGATGGCCGGCATTTCCGCGCGGGAGCGGCGGTAGACGATGTTTACGTCCTTAAAGCCTAATCTTACGCAGGTGCGGGCGCAGTCGATCGCCACGTTGCCGCCACCCACCACTATCATCTTGTCCCCGACGCTGACCTTCTCGCCGGTGTTGACTTTATATAGAAAATCGGCGCCGTCGATGACGCCGCCGACATGCTCATTCTCGATGCCCAGGCTCCGGCCTTTATGCGCCCCCACCGCTATAAAGACTGCATTGTACTCCTTCTTCAAATCTGACAACTTGACGTCTTTGCCAACCCTTGTATTGAGCTTTGTTTCCACGCCCAGCTTTTTAATGATATCCGTTTCCTGTCTGAGGATATCCCGCGGCAGGCGGAACTCGGGGATGCCCACCGCCATCATGCCGCCCAGCTTTGATAGGGCTTCGAAGATGGTGACCTTATAACCGGCCTTGCGCAGGTCGTAAGCGGCCATCATGCCGGCCGGTCCCCCGCCGATAATCGCCACTTTCTCTTTCTTTTCAGCGGCGATGGTGTAATCTTCCGTATATTTACCGTATTCGGTGGCCGCGCGCTTGAGGGCGTTGATAGCAATCGCTTCTTCGACTTCCCGGCGTACGCATTTGCCTTCGCAGGGACGCGTGCAGATCCTGCCGATAATGCCGGGGAAAGGCAGGGTCTTTTTTATCAGAGCCAACGCTTCGTCGAACTTGCCTTCCTTGATATATTTAATGTAGCCGCGGATATCGATGTGCAGAGGGCAGGTGGCCTGGCAGGCCGGCGGACTGCCCGCCAGGCACTTCTCCTCATCGACGATATAAGGTACGGTCTTCTCGCCGGCTTTTCGTTTTTCTCGCTGGTCGAGGATGTTGCAGAGTCGGCGAGCGACGATGACCGAAGGCCCCTTGAATCTGATGGCTTTCCCGACGACATCGATGAGTTTCGGCAGATCGAAGGCGTCGACTACTTCGACGAATTTCACGCCGCTGGCTTTAGCGATGTTCTCTATCTTAATATCGAGGGTCGTATCGCCGCTGGCCCCGGGGTGCGGTTGGAAACCGGTCATGCCGGTGGTCGAGTTGTCCATCACGACCATCGTCACGTTGGCTTTATTGTATACGGCGTTGATCATCGGCGGGATACCGGAGTGGAAAAAGGTGGAATCACCCAGGTGCGCCACCACCGGCGCGTCCAGCACGTGGGCAAATCCGTTAGCCAGGCCGAAAGCTCCTCCCATGCAGATTGCTATATCGTCCGCATTGAGCGGCGGATTGGCCGATAGCGCGTAGCAGCCGATATCTCCGGTCTTTACCGGCTCGATGCCGGTCTCCCGCTGATACCGCTGGATGGCTATATTAATCGCATACGCGGAGGCACGATGCGGGCAGCCGGCGCACATGGTCGGTGGGCGCAGGGGTAAAAGGGCGACGGTTTCTTCCCTTATTTTATCCAACTGCTGGAAATCTATCGGCGGTTTTAATCCCGTCAGCTTACTCAAAGCCTCGGCGACCTGCCGCGTGGAAAGCTCTCCTGCCAACGAGAGTAAATCTTTGCCATGGATTTTAACGGCAATATCGTCGTCCTTGGCGACCACCTTTACCGCGTCCTCGACGAACGGCTCCAGCTCCTCGGCGACCAGCACCTCCGGCACCGATTTCAGGAATTGCTGCGTCAGCTTTTCCGGTATCGGATACGGCGTGCCGATTTTTAATACGGAAATTTTTTCCTCGAGTCCCATCCAGCGTATAGCTTCCAGGGCATAGCCATAGGAAATACCGCTGGTAATGACTCCTAGCCTGGCGCCCTTTTTAAGCGTTATCCGGTTATACGGTAGGCTATCGACTACTGCTTTGATTTTCGCCATCCTCTGGATTACCAGCCGGCGGTTGATGCGAAAATTGGCCGGCAGGCAGACCAGCTTTTGAAAATCTTTAACGAACTTTGCCTGCCGCTTTTCCCCCTCTATCCCACCCAGCACCACATCGCTGCGTGCATGGCCTATCCGTGTTACCGACCGCAGCATGAACATCTGCCCGAACTCCTCGGAAAGTCGGAACGCGTCCACCATCATGTCTTTGGCTTCCTGTGCGGTGGCCGGTTCCAGCACCGGTATGTAAGCCTGACGGGCGATGTAGCGGTTGTCCTGCTCGTTCTGTGAGCTCCACTGACCGGGGTCGTCGGCGGAAATCAGCACTAGACCTCCGCGGGCGCCCATGTAGCTGGCGGACATTAGCGGGTCGTGGGCGACGTTCACGCCTACGTGTTTCATGATGGCTAGCGCCCTGAGGCCGCTTATCGAAGCGGCTATCGCCACTTCCAGAGCGACCTTTTCATTGACGGACCATTCGGCGTACATGCCGCTGATTTTAGAGTTGTTTACTAAAGTCTCGGTGATTTCACTGGAAGGCGTGCCGGGGTAAGACGCCACGACCTGAACCCCTGCCTCGATAGCCCCCCGGGCAATAGCCTCGTTGCCGAGCATAAAGAGCCGGGCGCCGGGGGCATCGGAGGTTATCGTTATTTCCGCTACCTTGTTCAAGACTGTCCTCCTGGCCGGAGCATGATTAGTTCCGTTTAATAGTGTAATTTTCAGGGATTTTGAGTGTTTTCTTAACGTTTCTCCAGCTATATTTTACACGTTTGTACGTGCGCTTGGCAAACGTTTGACATTAAAATAATCGAGGTGTATTATTATGTCACTCAACTAAAGGAGGGATTTACATGGATATAAGAAAATTCGCGGAGAAATTTATTAAAGCTGAAAACGAGGCGTGGTACAAGGGTAACATCGATGCTCTGGATGAAGTTGAACAACCCGATGTTGTCTATCATTTGACACCACCGATGCCGGACGTCAAGGGACGCGATGCCCATAAGCAATTCATCGTCGCCGCACGGAAGGCGTTCTCCGACATTCGATTTGATATTAAATATTTAGCGGGCGAAGGCAACCTCATCGGGTTCTTGTATAGCGGCCGCGAGCGTTTCACAGGCGAGTTCCCTGGCTTGCCGCCGCCGAAGGGTCAGGAGGTAGTCGCTAATGAACTCTGGCTTTTCCGTTTGAAGAGCGGCAAGGTCAGTGAAGGCTGGATGTATGGGACTACTACAGGCTTTACTTAAAAAATAAAAGGAGGAACACAAATGAACATCAAAGATTTCGCGGAAAAA
>CAZEUJ010000091.1:0-7936 GCA_964514525.1 uncultured Dehalococcoidaceae bacterium | reverse complement strand
TGGTGGGAGTGGTTTTATGAGTGCTGCCTGCACGTCGCCGCCAGCCATAAAAATATCTATCTTGAGACGGGCAGGTGGTGGACGGAGCTTTACTATAAGGCTTTGAACGACCCCTCTGTCGGGGCGGAAAAGCTCATCTGGGGCACGGACTGGGGCGCCAGCCTGCCCGTTTATTCTCAGCTTAACCGCTACCCGCCGGGCTATACCCGCCAGGACCTCAAGCAGGGCATCCCGCGCCACCAGGTGGATATCTGGGGGTGGAGTTTGAAGCAGATACAGCGACTCGATATCAACCAGGACGATATGAATCTGATACTGGGCGGCAACGCCGTGCGCCTCTACAATCTAAGGACGCCGGGCGGGCTGACGCGCATGTTCAAATTCGTTGAAGAGCCGACGGTGTCCCCGCATCAGCCCCGCTCTTCCACATGAGAACCAAAAAATATCCAAAATGCGGAGTTAAAGAGGGGCATGTGCCCCTCTTCTTCTTATTATCAGGTCGGGGATAAAGTGGCGGGGAATTCAATTTGACATGACTAATGCGGATGGATAAACTTGTGGTGATGTCGTGTCGGCGGTGCCGCTTTTCTACTGAAAAATATCGAAAGGAGTCGGCATGGACAAAAAGAAATCGTCCTTCGCGAAGTTGCATCACGTCGGCGTAGTGGTCAAAGATATAAAAAAAGCCATCGCCTATTTTGAGTCGCTAGGTATCGGGCCGTTCGGAGTGCCCGGGGGGCAAAAGACTTTTGCGGTCTCTTTTAAAGGGGAACTGCACGGCAAACCGGCCGCCTGGACGACCACTATCAGCAACGCAAAAATCGGCGACGTAGAGCTGGAACTTCTCGAGCCGACTCAGGGCAACCAGGCGCTCAAAGAATCGCTGGATGCCACCGGCGAAGGGCTGCAACACATCGGCTTTATTACCGACGACCTTGATGCTGAGATAACCAATTTTAAAAAGAACGGCGTCGGCATCTGGACGATAGCTCGCGAGGCGGGCGGCGGTGGTTTTCTCTACTCCGATCCCACTCCCCTCGGCGGGGTTGCTATAGAGTTCAGGAAGATGGGCGCGCCGCCGAAGAAATAGTTCACTGGATTATTTGACAGGAGGATTGCGACCATGAAAGCAGCCGTGATGCGCGGCATCGGCAACATTGCCATGGAGGATTATCCCGACCCCATCACGGGGCCGGCCCAGATTAAAGTTAAAATAGCTTACTGCGGACTCTGCGGCACCGACCCGGAGAACCTGGAAGGGCGGTTCGGGCTGTTCCCCCCGGAGGCATATAAACAGCCCCGGATTCTCGGGCACGAAGCCTCCGGGACCATCGCCGAAATAGGTAAAAACGTCAAGGACTATAAAGTCGGGCAGCGGGTGGCGATGAATTTCCGCAGCGCCTGCGGCGCCTGCTACTACTGCCGCAACGGGATGGAACACTTCTGCCGTCGGGGTGAGGGTGCCTCAGGGTCATTCGCGGAATATGCCGTTTACCCGGAAAGCGCCGTTTATCCCCTGGCCGATGATATCAGCCTGGAAGTCGGTGCTCTTTTAGAGCCGGTATCCGTCGCCGTCCACGCTATCGACCAGGCTAGGGTACGCACCGGCGGCAGCGTCGCCATCTGCGGCGGCGGCCCCATCGGCCTGCTCTGCCTGGAAATGGCTCTCAAAGCCGGAGCGGCCCGGACGCTCCTCTCCGAGCCGATTGCCGAGAAGAGGGCGCTAGCGAAAAAACTGGGTGCTGACGTGGTGGTAGACCCCTTCAAAGAGGACATCCTGGAAGCCGGTAAAAAACTCACAGACGGTCGCGGTTTCGATACCGTCATCGACGCCAGCGGCAACATTAACGCCGCCAAACAATGCATTTACCTGGCGGATAACAAGGGCACCATCCTCTGGGCGGCTGTCTATGGCAAGGACGTGGAAATCGGCGTGCCGCCGTTCCTGATGTACGCCAAAGAGCTCACCATCACCTCAACCTTCGTATCCCCTTACTCCTTCCCGCGGGCGCTCGCCATGCTGCCCAAGCTTGAGCTCAAGTCCCTCATCACGGATATCGTCCCGCTTAAAGACATTAAAAAAGCCTTCGAATTACATAAAGCGGGCAAATCTATAAAAATACTGATAAAGCCTTAGATTCCGTTGTCTTTCCAGCGAAAGCTGGAATCCAGGGGAGGGGAAAACTAAAAACTAATTGCTAATAGTTAATAACCACAAAGAAAGCGAGGTAACCATGACGGAAAAAATCAACTGCGGAAAATGCGGCATGCTGCTGTACTTCGGCGAGGAAATCAAACGCCGACTCTACATGCGGGCGATTCCCTCGGAGAAGACGGTGCTGGGGTACTATAACGATACCTGCCCCCGCTGCGGTGCCAGACTCACGTTGAAAACGGTCAACATTAAGACAGAAGGGCGGAAAAAATATGGCGCACGATGAAAGATTGATCAGGGACCTCGAGAAAAAGGCGAATTTACTGCGCCGGGACTGCTTCGAAATCTTCGAGTCTACGCAGATGGGACATGCCGGCGGCACCATGTCCATCATCGAGCTTATCACCGCGCTATATTTCCATCACATGAAGTTCGACCCCAAGAACACCGACTGGCCGGAAAGAGACCGATTCGTCCTTTCCAAAGCCCACTGCTGCGAGGCCATCTACGCCGCGCTGGTGGAGCTGGGCGTTTATACTAAAGAGACATTAAAGACTTACTATTGTTACCGCTCGCCGTTCCAGGGCCACGCCGACCGCTGGTGCACGCCGGGCATCGATTACTCCGGCGGTTCGCTGGGGCAGGGGCTGTCCTTTGCCGTTGGCATGGCTTTAGCGGAGAAAATGAAAATGGCGATAAAAAACGCCACCGCCCCGCAGACCGGGTTCCTAAAGAGATATATCGTGCGCTTCGACCCCGCTTACCGCTCCTACTGCATTTTAGGCGACGGCGAATGCCAGGAAGGCATGGTCTGGGAAGCCGCCATGTTCGCTGCCAAGTACAAGCTCGATAACCTCATCGCCATCGTGGACTATAACAAGTTCTCCCTCGATGGACCCACCAACGAGGTCATGAACCTCGAACCTCTGATCGACAAGTGGAAGGCGTTCGGCTGGTGGGTCACCGAAATCGACGGGCACGACCTCCGCCAGATAGTCGATACCCTCGACCTGACTGACAAGCTCTACGGCGATTACCGCCCCAAGTGCATTATCGCCCACACCATCAAGGGGCACGGCATCCCGGCCTGGGAGCGCGAGCATATCCACCTGGGCAGGGGCGAGATGATTATGAGGGGCATCAGGGAAGGGAGGGAGAAGTATGGTAAGGTTTAACAAATACGTGCAGATAGAAAACAAGCCGAGCATGGTGGCGGCGGGCCTGGAAAAGGGCATCAGCGCGATGGTGGTCAAAGACGCGCGCATCATCGCCATACTCGAAGACATGGAGTTCCCGGGGGTGCTGTGGTTCAAGAAAAACTTCCCCGACCGCATGATAGAGTGCGGTATTGCCGAGGCAAATGCAGCGGTGATGGCGGCGGGCTTGGCCGCGGAAGGGTATATACCCATTATCAATAGCTTCCTTTTCGCTAATATCGGCCGGGCGTACAACCAGATAAGGCAGAGCATACTTGTCGACCGCTTTAACGTGAAGTTCATCGGCCGCGAGGGCGCCTGGGGCGAGACGGGCATCTCCCACAACACGGTCGAGGGCATAGGCAGCACGCGTGTGTTGCCCAACCTGGTTATCCTGAACCCCGCTGACGCCGTCGAGGCGGAAAAAGCCGCCGAAGCCATGCTCCAGTATGTGGGGCCCGTGCTTTTGAGGCAGGAGTCCAGTCCGATGCCGATAAAGATATTCGCCGAAGATGTGCCTTTTGATATCGGCAAGGCCTTTTCGCTGAGAGACGGCAAGGACGCCACCATCATCGCTACTGGCTATATGCTCACCGAGGCGATACGGGCGTTGGATATCCTGGAGAAAGACGGCCTGGACGTGGGCCTTTTAGACGTGTGCACCCTCAAGCCGCTGGACGACGAAGCGATAATCAAGGCGGCCATGAAGACGGGCGCCATCGTCACCGCGGAGAACGGCACGATTATCGGGGGGTTGGGAGACGGGGTGGCGGCCATACTTTCGGAAAACCTGCCCACGCCTTTAATAAAAGTCGGCGTCGAGGACGAGTTCAGCCAGTCCGGCAAACTCTCCCCCAAGGACGATCTTAAAGAGCACTTCGCCCTCCGCGCCGAGGATATCGCTGTCTCGGTTAAAGAATGTATCGCCAAGAAGAGGAAACTGGCTAAGAATAGATAATAGAAAGGTAGGAGAGAAATGGCTAAGACCAAGTATGGAGACTGTCTTGTTCACAAACCCGGTCCCTTCCCCCTGGAGCTGCAGGGAAAAGGAGGAAGCACCAGTAAAGACCCGGTGCCGGGAGTCAAAGCTACCCATCTTATGACCGCCGACGAAACCGTCCAGGAGGGCTTCTTCACCGTGGACTGCTCCTGGCTCTGGAGTGGCGCCGCTAAGGGACCGGTTGGCGAACCCCACACGCACGATTTTTCTCATGTCATTGGTTTCGTGGGCGGGCACCCGCCGGACCCGCAGGACCTCGGCGGTGAGATTTCCCTCTGGCTGGACGGCAATAAAGAGACCCGTACCCGCAACTGCCTGATATTTGTGCCGGCGGGCGTCGTGCACGGCCCGATTTTATTCAGTAAAATCACCCGCCCTGTGTTTTTCATCACCATCGCTATGACAGGAAAATACACCTACAAAGCCGCCCCCGCGCCGGCGGCGCCGAAAGAGAAAAAATACACGATTATGGACCATACCAAAGAGCGGTTCTCTGTGGGCGGCGACTTTAAAGAGGCCCCTCGTCCACCCGGACCGATAACCACGAAAGGCGCCCGCATCCTGCACATCGAAGACGACATGGTCCCCGGTTCGTTCTATGTGGACTTCGTCTGGATTTTCGAAGGCACTGGCGGCGCCCCCGCGCCGGAGCACACCCACGAGTGGTCGGAGCTTATCGCTATGGCCGGGGCCGACCCCACTCATCCCCGCGAGCTTGGCGGTAAAATGAGCATCGTCCTCGGCGACGAGACCCACTATACCGATTTAAGCACCCTGGTCTGTATCCCGAAACGGACGAAGCACTGCCCTTGGCTTTTCCACGATATCAGGCGGCCGACCCTCGTCTTTTCCGCTGGTCCCCAGGGCATGTATTCCGGCTCGCACAAAAAAGAGAACGTTAAGTAATCACACCTAAAGGACAAACAACAAAAAGGGAGGCGGGGCTGTTAAAGCCCTGCCTCCCTTTATCGGTTTGAGTCCTGCCTCCAGCCGCGCGTCATTAATGTGTATCAGCACTGCTTTCTCTATCGGAAGGCAGGAAAACCCGAAGTCGTCTTTAGCCCTTTTTCCGCTTACCAGCCACGGCAGACCGAACTTGCCTTCCTTGTCCATTATGGGCTTTTTCCCGAATGTAATTTTAGCCTCAGGGATGTATTTTTTGATCATCTCCGCCAGGTCCCGGGGGCTTTTGGGGGGTCCGCCCACGTTATAGACGGGGTGAGGAGAAGAAGGGGCTTTAATCAGGATTCTGGTGAATTCCGCGACATCATCCGCGGACACCAGCGAGGAAAGACCGTTGCCGTCGCCTTCCATGGCGAAAGGCTTACCTACCGCCGCCGCCGAGGGCATGTCCGACCAGTATTGGGCTGGGGACCTGCCTCCGTGTCCGTAGCCGATGGTTGGTCGCAGGCCGGTAAATTTCATGCCGTATAACCGCGTGTATTGCTCCGCCATGATCTCGGCGTAAAGTTTGCAAACAGCGTAGGAATGGGTGGGATTGGTCTGGTCGTCTTCGGTCACTTGTCGCATACCGTACATCGCCTGTGGTCCATAAACTGTCTCCGAGCTCGCGTAGACGACTCTATCAGCGCCCATTATCTTGGCGGCTTCGAAGGCGTTGCTCATACCGAGCACATTTACCTTCGTGTTCAAGCGCGGCTCGCCCTGGAGCTCCGTCACCATGATAAACGCCCAGTTAATCACGCGGTCGATGGCGTATCGTTTCATGGGATTTAGAATATCTTCGATTTCCGCAACGTTCCCGCGTACATAATGGAATTTAGCGGTATATTTTTCGATGGTCTTCATAAACCACGCCGGTGGGGGAGCCATGTCCAGAGATACCAGGGTTTTGACCTCCCGGTCTTTAAGCAGGGCCGCCACCGTTTTCCTGCCGAAAAGCCCGCTGCCTCCCATGACCATGATATTCATGAAGCACCTCCTTATTATCTGAAAATTGCTAAACGATTATATCACTTTTTGACAACTCAAAGCACAGAGACTAAACTAAGTCGGAACTACACGGTTTCTCTTACTTCCAAAGTGAAAACTAACAACTGTAAACTGTAAACTCAATCAGAAAGGAGTTTATGGCAGGTATCGTATCATACGGCGCTTATCTCCCTCTACGCCGCTTGAGTATCGGTGCCCAGAGCGAAAAAGCGGTGGCGAACTGGGATGAAGACAGCCTGACGATGGCGGTGGCGGCGGCTATAGATTGCCTGGGGAGTTTCGATAGAAAAATGATCGACGGACTGTATTTTGCCACCACCACCCCGCCTTATAGTGAAAAGCTGGCGGCGACCACCGCGGCGTGGGCAGTCGACCTCCGCCCCGATATTTTGACGGTGGATATCACCGACTCTTTAAGGGCGGGGACGGCGGCATTAAGGATGGCGGCGGATGCGGTTGGAGCAGGGTCGGCGGAAAATATCCTTGTAACCGCTTCCGACCTGCGTATGGGTGGCGGCGGTTTGGACGCTGGTTTCGGGGACGGCGCCGCGGCGTTCATCGTCGGCGATAAAGATGTTATCGCGACGATTGAGGGCGGTTACTCGCTTTCCAACGAGCTTCTGGATGTATGGCGCGCCAGCGGCGCGCGGAACGTGCGTTCCTGGGAAGACCGCTTCGTCTTTGAAGAGGGCTATCTTAAAATATTACCGCGGGCGGTAAAGAGCTTCCTGGAGAAATATAGTCTCAGTGTTAAAGATATCACCAAAGCCGTTTTATACGGTCCCGATTTACGCCGCCACCGTCAGATGGTCGGCGCTCTGGGATTCAAGCCGGAGCAGGTGCAGGAGCCGTTCTTCGATAAGCTGGGCAACACCGGCACGGCGTTTGTGCCGATGATGCTCGTGGCGGCTTTAGAAGACGCCCGACCCGCCGATAAAATCCTCGTGGCATCCTACGGTGACGGCACCGATGTCCTGCTTTTAAGAGTAACGGACAAAATAAAGCACATCACTGGTAAGTGGGGCATGAAACGCAGTCTGGCCTCTAAAATGATGATGCGCGGTCAGGGCGAATACACCGCGTATCGTGAGTTCGCCGCGTCCGACCCCGAAAAGTTCGGCGGGGCTTCGGCATCGGTTATCGCGCGCGAGCGGGACGCTATCTATGCCCTGCATGGTGTTAAGTGCCTTACCTGCGGGACTGTCCAATATCCCCCGCAGCGTATCTGTACCCATTGCCATACCAAAGATAACTTCGAATCCTATTCTTTTGCCGATAAGAAGGGCAAAGTCTTTACCTTTACGTTGAAACACGGCGGGGATATCCCCGCCTTCGCCCGCCCGGGGGTCGATACTATGGTGGACTTTGAAGAGGGCGGCCGGGCGCTCTTCGGCATGACGGACATGATCGCCGATAAGGTGAAAGTGGGCATGGACGTTGAGATGACCTTCCGGACGCTCGGCTCGGGCGGCGGCATCCATAACTACTTCTGGCGCTGCATGCCGCCGAGGGAAAGTTGGCCCGGAAAGGAGACGAAATAGATGGAAAGCATTAAAGATAAGGTCGCCATCGTCGGCATGGGCTGCACCAAGTTCGGCGAAAACTGGGAAAAAAGCGCCGACGATATGCTGG
>CAZEUJ010000090.1:0-8000 GCA_964514525.1 uncultured Dehalococcoidaceae bacterium | reverse complement strand
TGTAATCAACGCTCTTGTTATCGAGAGTCCAAGAGTTCCTTTAGTAGCTTCCCGTTGAGCATGGCTCGCTCTCTAATGATTTTTACCTGAGATGTTAGCTGCTCCCTTATCGTGTCTCTTTTTGTCCAGATATCATTTACTTTAGCAATGAGAGACGCAGCCTCCGAATTTTGTATCGAGAATACAGCATCCTCTCGTCCCAACATCCTGATGATATCCAATCTCGTGTCTTCTGGCCAGGACATGGCGATAGAAGGCACGTACATGGACATAGCATTAATGACCGAATGCAACCTCTCTCCCATGAATAAATCAAACCGTCCGATGAGCCCCTTTAACTCTGCCGGCTTGTATTCATTAGTAATTACTTTTACCATCTCTTTATTGTGGCATATCTGAAGAATATCCTTAGCTATGATTCTATCATCTCTTTCATCGGACTCTTTTACCAAACCGAGGCAATGAGGTACAAAAATCACCACCGCATTAAGCTTATCAGTAAGATAATCAATGACCTGCGCAAGCATCTCTGTGTGTTTACGATAGCTGCTCTCAGAGCCAAGGTCGGGGAACGCCTTAGATGCAATTTCTCGTGTTACCGTCATGCCGATGAGCGCTCTGGCAGTATTAATGCCTTCTCGATTTATTATCTCCGCTACTTGTTTGTAGGGAGCTGGCTGAAGCAAAAAAGCAGGGTCGGCGGTCACGGATAGTTTATCATTAGTGACACCAATGCTCTTTAAATATTCAGCTGAAGTCTTCTCCCGCAGCGTTATCAGGTCGGCCCCATTCAAGACAAGTCTGGTCAGAAATTTTCCCAGACGCCTTAGCCGTTGAATTTTCGGAGCCGAAGCACCATAAATTACTATCGGCTTACCAAGCACCCTAGCTAAAAGCACAATATAAACAGGGTAGAGGTACAATGGAGTAAGCCAGCCTCCCCAGGGACCAAAACCACCATCATGCCCTGCAATAACCACGTCACAGTCGATGTATTCCTTCCAGATTTTCGCCCTCATGAGCTTAAGGGCTCTTGGGCCAAGAGCTTTGTAAAGTATCATAAAGAGGATATGTTCGAGTAAGGCTACGAAAGAGGCGTAAAGCCTTTTAAGGAGGTTTTCCGGAGCACAAGGCAGATGCAAAGCCTCACACGGATCTATTAGCTTGATTTTTGTCCCATAACGTAGGCCGTCGATCTTGGTGAAGCAGGAAACCATGCTGACTTCTGTCTCTCCCAGAAGTCTAAATGTTTCCAGCATGCCTTCCAGGATAGTCAGCTCTCCCTTATTAAGGCTGGGAATATTCTCGGCTATGAAAATCTTGGTTATCTCTCGGTGTCTCCTTGAGCAATTTAAACTATAGACTTAACGTTATACAAACCAGCTTTAAGCTGGGGGTTTATTTCAACTCCTCGAATACTTGTGGACTAGCAGGCCGCAGGTATTTAAATTCCGCGAATACTTCATAACGGCATGTAACCGATATTACGGGACAGTGACCATACTATAGTTTCCTATCCCCATTTGAAGTATAGAGATAAACATGTTTTTTTGTCAACCAACCAGATGCTGGTTTAGGATTTGTGAGAATTCGGTAGAAATTTTAACCAAACGGCAATATTAATATAAATGGTGCCAGGTCCGCAAAGTGGCAGGGTCAGAGCCGAAGCAAGACCTGTGAGCTTCAATAAATTGAGATTTATCCCGGTGGCAACCTCCTGAGTTAGTGAGTCCTTCATTCGTAGCTGGGTGAACCGGCCTATTATTATGCCCCGTTGAGCTTTAATTCGTCAATGACCTGATTCTAACCGAATTTCTACTTACGTCTTACCAAGTTTCAACCCAAAGAGATTAGCATTTAAAATGAAGCAGATTGGGTGCTAAAGAAGAAGCGACCGTTGTATATGGTTATCGGTTGGACGACTTGCGACATAGCAGGGAGGGGTGATTATCACAGTTCTTCAAGAAGAAAAGGTGGTGGGTAGAGATGGAATGGAGAGGTTATAAGCTATCCAAATATACCAGTGAGGACGTAGACGGGATAGTAGAGGTCTTGAGTTTCTTGTGGGAGAACGACGAAGCATCCAATAAAGAGTATTTTATTTGGAAGCATCAAAGAAATCCCTTCTTGAAGAAACCAGTTAGTGTTGTTGCTAAACATGACGGTAAGGTTGTTGCGTTCTGGGGATTTCTTCCCAACGAATGGCGAATAGGGAGCGAAAAAATCAATATATTAATTTCCTGTGATACGATTATCCATCCTGGATATCGGGGGAAAGGCCTGTATTCTGGGATGCTCAAACTAGATAATGCGAGAGTATTGTAATGAATACAAATTCTTCGCTTGCTTTACCGCAAATCATTTATTCATACCCCCGGCTTTGCATTCTGGGTGGAAACCCCTGTTTCCAAGGAAGTATCTGCGGCACCTCAACATGTTAAATCTAGCCGGAGCCAGGATTCTGGGAAGCAGCAGAACTATGTTAGACTATGGCAATTTCGGAGACATCGAGGTTTCCGACATCAATCGTCCTGCTGACATTTCTAGGATAGATGGTAGTCGCGCCCATAAACAAGAGAAATTCTCTCTAAACAAAAGCCCGGACTTTGTCGCATGGAGATCCTCGGATAAGCGTGCTAGATACGTATACTTCTATCACCTAAGTGAATCTGGAATTGATGCCTATGTAATACTTTCAAGAAGAAATCATGCGCATGTTATTGACTACGGGGAGGAAGAGGGTTCTGGCGGGATTAGGAAGCTCTTTGACTTCATTGTTGACCGCAGTAGGTTCAGTTCAATTTCGTTTTTGACCGCCAGTATACAAGAAAACCTCGAGGTCTTCTTGCGGAGTAAGCACTTCTACGCATTTGATTGGATGGAGAAGAGGATAAGAAAGGAATCATACAGTCTCCCGATACTCATTAGACCGACTGTGGAGAATTACTCAGAAAGTAACTGGTTTGTTAACGGTGTTGATCTTAGAGATGTGAACAACTGGCACATAACCGAAATCTGCTTTGATTAAGTGATGAAAGGTGTACTATGAAGTGGAAGAGGATGGTAAGGAATACCGTATGCTGGCTTTTAGCAACAGCATTCATTCTACTGGGGTACGTTAATAAAGCTAAACGACAATCGTTTCAAGACGGCGTAATTATACCAATCTATTTTCACAACCCGGGTAGGAAGCTTTTCAGAAGGGTAGTAATTTGGCTGAAGAACAACGGGTATACTTTTATTTCTTGTGACCAGTTGATAGAGATTCTGGGTGGAAGAGTGATATGCCCAAAGGGGGCTGTCTGGCTTTCTCTTGATGGTGGATGGAAAGGTAACATTCATAATGTAATACCTATTGTGGCGGAATATGATATCCCGATAACTCTTTTCATCTGCACTGACGCCGTAGAAGGCGGTACATTCTGGTGGCAAAATGTAAGGAGGTATGCCAATCGTCTTCCTGCTGATTTTAATGACGATGCTAAGATTCGAAGACTGCCGGAGGATACGAGGAAACAGGTTCTCAAATTGATAACCCAGGCAGCACAGCAAGGAAACTCTATAAGAGAAGCCATGAATATTGAAGATGTCAGGCGTATTTCCGCAATGCCACAGGTAACAATAGGTTCGCATTCAGCATCACATCCGGTTCTTCCCAATTGCACCGACAATGAGATTGATTATGAGTTGGGGGAATCGAAGAGGAAGTTGGAAGAATGGACAGGTAAACCGATAAGGGCATTTGCCTATCCCAACGGAGCTTTTAACGGAAGGGAAAGACAATTCCTGAAGAAGTATGGATATGAACTGGCTGTAATTGTTGCCAACACTTTTGCTACTATTAATAGCGACTGTTACTTATTTCCAAGAACTGACTATATGGACGATGGGAGTTTTGCTGAGAATTTATGTCATGCATTAGGTGTTTGGGAGCCAATCATTAGCAAGATCAGACGCACACCCATGTAACGGTGATTGTGGCACCTAAGCACTAGCCCCAATTAGTCATTAGTAACACAGTTCCTCTTAAGTTGTAGCTCAAGAGTCTCAATGTCAGTCGTCGGGCCAAATATCTATGATACTTCCCTCCATCCAGATACCACTCTGACCGTATTGCGCCCCAGAGCCGCGCTAAATACCAGAATTATCAAGATTGCTGTCCAGAACCATGTTCCTTTCATATGACTATTCGTACGACTATGAGTTCTGGAGAGAACTGATAGTGTCTTGTGGAAGTGCTTCATCATCAGGCTGCGGACTACGCTGAACGTCTTATCTCTCAATTTGCTCTTCTTCATTGGTGAAATAAGGATTTTATCATTTATAAGGAAGTTAATTAGGCACCAGCGCCAGCCTGGTTTTAATGCATTGAGTGAAAGCGCGGATACTGGTGCCCCAAGCAGGTTCTTAGCCTGTCTGAGTGAGTAGTAGAGGACAGTACCTATCCCCCAGGAATGAGCTGACTCTATAATGTAGTTCCAGTCTAGAGCGCTATTATACTTCTTTAGCAGCTCCGCAATATCTCCTAAAAGTTTTAGCGGGACAAAATGGTTGATGAGTTGAATTGACCTTCCCCCCAAAAACCAGGCCATATTAACATAATAGTTGTTTTGTCCGCAAAGTTACGAGGTACGCATCGAAATGAGACTAATAAGCTTTAAAAAGACGAAACTGTGTACTGCACCAGCGGCAACCTCCAAAGTTGGTAAGGCCTTTGTGGGTACTAAAAAAACCAGTCTATTATTTATTATATTATGCCCCGTTTGGTTTTTATTCGTCAATACCATGATTCTAACTGAATCTTGACCTGTGTTTAACCTTGTTCTAACTCGAAGAAGGGTACTATTAATAGTATGATACTTAAAGGGGTAACGACCCCGATGAGACGCCTAATCCGTCTGAATCGGTCAATGTGAAATGAGTAAGGTTATCGTTACTGGTGGCGCCGGGTTTATTGGCTCAAATCTCGCTGATGAGTTGGTCAGGTGGGGTTATCAGGTTATTATCCTCGATAACCTGTACACGGGCAAAAGGTCAAATATTGAACCGTTGCTTAAAGATAGAAAGGCCGAGTTTGTTCAGGGAAGTATTACCAATCTATCTTTATTAAGGAAGCTCTTCTCGGGTGTCGACTACGTTTTCCATCAGGCGGCGATACCCAGCGTCCCCCGCAGTATAAAAAATCCAAAAGCTTCTCATAATGTCAATATTACCGGCACCCTGAATGTGCTTTTGGCGGCCAGGGATGAGGGTGTAAAGAAAGTAGTCTACGCCTCGTCTGCAGCCGTCTATGGAGATAGCCCTACTCTGCCCAAGGTTGAAGATATGACTCCCAACCCTTTATCACCGTATGCTGTCACCAAGCTTATGGGGGAGTATTACTGCGAAGTATTCCATAATATCTATGGCCTTAATACCATCTGCCTGCGGTACTTCAATGTCTATGGCCCGCGGCAGGACCCGAACTCTCAGTATGCCGCCGTTATCCCCAAATTTATCGATAATTTACTGGCTGGGAAGCCACCGGTTATTTTTGGCGACGGCGAGCAGAGCCGTGATTTCGCTTTTGTCGGGGATGTTGCTGAAGCCAACATCCTGGCGGCGGAGAGCCAGGCTACCGGAGTTTTCAATATCGGCAGTTCAATAAGGGTGACTATCAACCAGCTTACGCAGATGATTATTAAGCTGGTGGGGAATAGTGCTGTCAGGCCGGCCTATGTGGAACAAAGGTCCGGAGATATATTACACAGTCTGGCCGATATTTCCAGAGCCAGATCTTTCGGTTACCACCCAAAATACAGCTTAGAGCAGGGGTTGAAAGAAACTGTAAGCGCATTCGTCAAGGGGTAAGAAGCCAGAGGATTCCTGCCCCCGACTCGATTAATATAATATGGCCGGCGCTCTTGTGTAGTTTTCGAGTAGTATTAATGTTGTTGTGATCCATGGTTGGAGGATATCCTCAGGAGTGCCTTACAGTGGCAGAGTAGATTCCCGGATGGCCATGCGAGTTTATAGGAAAAAGGATGCTCTGGATTAGGTCAAGAGTGACCAACCCAACTAGCGAGAGTACTGTTATGAGACTTTTTTACATTTGCTCACCTGCGTGGTATATTGGCGCTAGAACGGTTAGCAACTGTGCCGAGCGTTCTAACTGCATCAGTAGTATATGGGGAAACTCTGGACGGAATTTACAGGATTCTAAGATACAACTATTTGTATAGAGTATGAGTGTAGCTAGAACAATAGCCAAAAACAGCCTATTCAACTTCATTACTACCGCTTTAGGTACATCAGCGGTCTTCATCGTTGGTATTGTGCTGGCACGGTATCTTGGCACGGAACAATACGGCCTGTATTCTTTCATGATGTGGTTCATCTCTCTGGCCATCCTCGTGGCTGATCTAGGCATTGGGGAGATGACGAAGCGGTTTGTCGCCGAGGCTGCGGGGCAACAGAACGCGAGGGCAACGAAGGGCATAATTCGGTTGGCCTTGATGGTCAGAGGTTCTGTCTCTCTGGTGGTGTCCTTATTAATTATTGCTTTATCAGGCCACTTAGCGAAATTATTCAATATGCCGGCCAATCAAATCTATTTCATACTTATTGGCGTGGCTCTCTTCCCTTATATGCTGGTCTTTACCTTCGAAAATGTCTTTGCCGGATTTCAAAGGTACGAATACTCAACCTGGCTTGGGATGGTGGTTAGCCCGTTTCGAGTGGGGCTGGTAATAATATTGGTAGCGTTCGGCTTCGGTGTAAAGGAAATATTGCTTACGTACACGGTCGTATGGACCGCCGGTATGTTCGTTAGCCTCTTTCTCACCAGCCGCTTCGTACCACTCCGGGACCTCTTTTTACCCTCGCTCCTGAAGCCGGTGGAGAGAACAGATGCACTCAAGTATTCGCTGGCCGCCATGGGAATCCTGGGCGTAGACTACTTTCTCTGGCAGAATGCTGAGGTTATGTTCCTGGGGATGTACCGGCCGGTGGTGGAAGTTGGTTTCTATAATATTGCTTATAAAATACCCGGCGTATTAGTTACACTTATCCCCTTTGTTTTTGGTCAGGTTCTCCTGCCGGCTGTCTCCGAGCAGTTCGGTAAAGGGGATATGGAGAAGATTAAGAAGATATATGTCACCGCTGCCCGATACCTGATGATACTCTCTTTCCCCATAGCCACGGCGGGTATCGCCCTGGCCGGGCCCATTATCAACCTTCTATTCGGTCCGGAATATGCGCCGGCCATAGTCTTGATGCAGATCGTCTTCATCCCCTTCGCTTTGAGGGGTCTCACCTATGCCGTTAGCAGCATCATCTACGGGATAAAGGAACCCGCTTATCTCCTGAAAATAGGGGCTGTTCTGGTATGTATGAGTATCGGTCTCAATTTCTGGCTGATACCGAAGTACGGTGCCATGGGAGCCGTTATAGCTACTTCCATCCCAAGAGTAATTTCTCTCCCCATTTACATTTTCTTTGTATCTAAAAAAATTAAGAAACCCTGGCCGATGGGCGATACCGTAAAGATAGCCCTCGCATCGGCTGGCATAGGTCTGGTGGCCTTTGTGCTCCAGCACTACCTGGAAAGTGCTGTCCTCAGTTTATGCCTGAGTGTGGCCGTTAGCATCATCGTTTTTATTATAGCCCTGCTGGCTCTGGGTGTGGTCAGAAAAAATGACCTTATAATTCTCAAACAGGTGGAACAGCGGTTGCCTTTGCCTTTCAGGAGAGGCTTTGCTGCCGTTATCGGGGTGGTAGAAAAATTCGCAAGGCAAGAATCGAAATAGACTGCTATTTCCCGGTTTCATCAACATTGCTTAGAGCTGCCAAGGTTTAAAAGGAGAAACTAATGACAACGAATAATATTAATTGGGTTATATCGAAAGGTTTATGTACTGGCTGTGGTACTTGTGCTTCCGTTTGCCCTCTTGACTGTATTGATATTTTAAGAAAGGACAAGGAGGGAATCTATTTACCTTTCTTGCACGACAACAAGTGTA
>CAZEUJ010000089.1:0-8005 GCA_964514525.1 uncultured Dehalococcoidaceae bacterium | reverse complement strand
AGCCTGGTGGCTTCTAAAGGAAGGTGTATAATATACCTAATATACAGATGGGAGCCTTGTAGAACTCAAACATAAGTGGTAGAATATTCTTGTGTTTGAGTGTTAAATTGAATACGTTTTGTATCTAGTGACTGTGGTATAACGAAAAAGGTGTCGGGGTTATGAGGCATCAATACAATCCAGAGATAAACTCAGGTATGAAGCCACATAATCAGGTATGAAGCCACATAATATAGTAGAAATCGCCAAGTGGAAGAATAACACCACAGCAGCACTAACCCTATCCTTTGATGATGGCTACAAAGAGACAGTCAGGAATTGTGCCCGCTATCTGGCCGAGCACAAACTCAGAGCTACCTGGAATATCCCAACTGCCTATGCCGGCGGCACTCTTGAAGAACGGGATGTAGTCTCTTGGCCGGAAATCGGCGAGATGGCGCAACAATTGGACATGGAAATAGCTTCACATTCCGTAAATCACCTTGCTTCATACGCTTCACATTCTGAGTATTTTCGCAAGATCCCTACCGAGTTCTATTACGCAAGCAGCAAGATCGCCTATCTCCGGCAAATTATAGCAACGACATCTAGACTCCTACCCCATAAGCAACCGACTGGGAATAGTGCCGAAACAACAGCGCCTGATATCAACTATGAAGTGACTGTCTCAAAAAGTGAAATCGATAAGTACGTGGCCACTCAAATCGCCTTATCATACGTTTATCCATATGGGAAGTACAACAGGCCTTACAAGGACTGTGTGAAATCTGCCGGGTACATCTGTGCGCGTGGCGTGCTTAAAGGGTATAACGTCTATAAAAAAATAGACTTCTTCGCTTTACAGAATATGGTCTGGAGTGAACACACTACAGTAAAAGAGGCAGATAGTTGGATTAGTAAAGCAATGGCAAAAGGAGTATGGCTTATAGAGACTTACCATCTGGTGGCGAAAGGCAACCATTCTGCATACCAGTGGTTTGTCCCTGTTGGAGTCTTCCAGCAACATGTGGAGTACCTTTCCAACCTGGCAGAGAATAATAAGGTATGGATTGATACCCAGCAGAATGTAGCCAAATACATGAAGCAGAGGTTGAGCAGTGAAGTAACAATCCTCCATCAGGATCCCGGGGGCTATGTATTAAGGCTGAGCAACACGCTACCCCAGCTATATGACCAAGAGCTCACCCTGAGGATAGAAATCCCGCCCCAATGGCATGAGATCAAAGTTACCCAGGACGGAAGACCAATCACTGCCCGGAATGAGCAGAAATTCATCCTTTTTAACGCCTTTCCCAACAAAGGGGATATCCTCATAAAAGGCGTGAGGTGACGATATGAGTCAAAATTTGGTCATAAGAAAATTCAAAGATGGGGACGAGGAAAAAGTAAATGAGTTGCTGGCCACCTCTTTTAGCACCTGGAAAGGGAGCGGCTACTGGCGATGGAAATACAAAGATAATCCGGCTGGCTTTTACAATAATATCTGGCTGGCTGAGGAGGGAGGTAGAGTTGCCAGCTATTACGCAATAATCCCAGTAATGATCAAAGTCAACGACGAGTTAATCTTGGGAGCCCAGTCGTTAGACTCAGCCACTCATCCCGATTACAGACGCTGCGGGCTATTTGTGACCCTTGGGCAGAAGACCCTCACCGAAGCAGTCAACGATGGAATTCACATTTCCTATGGTTTCCCGGGCAGGACGGCTTACGGGGGGCATATGAAGACGGGATGGATTGATCTGGGCTCCGTCCCCAGGCGCTACCGCTTACTCAGGGTTGGAGCTGCCCTGAAGCTCGGGGCGGCAGTAGATCCGTTGATGAAGATACGGCCGCGGAACCTGAATAATACCGTCAGGCTGGCCTGGAAAGCCCTGCGAAAGCAAAATCTAACCCATGAGGAGACATCCCACCTCCGCGCTATTCGCTACGTTTTACTAATGCTCGCCGTACTTTTCTCCAATCCCAGGTGTTTATTCCGCCCTGGTAACGTAAAACAAATACCGGGCCTGGTAATCAAGGAGGTAGATTCCTTTGATGAGCGTATTACCCCTTTCTGGAGAGAAATCTCACGAAAATTCCCTATTGCTATCGATCGGAACCGCGAGTATTTAAACTGGAGATACAAACGTAACCCGGTAAGCAAATATGTGATATTCATTGCTGAAAATAGAGGTCAAATTGAGGGCTACATGGTGCTCAAAAGCGAGAGAGACGAGGGGATAATAATGGACATCATATCTAGGGAAAATCAGGTGTTTGCGTGCTTGCTTCATAAAGCACTCCGGCACTTTGCGGATGAAGGTAAGGCGATGGTAGAGTGTTGGATGACAGAGAGCTTCACCTACAACAGGATTTTGAAGAAATTCGGATTCGGTTCCTACCGATGGATGGTAAGATGGTCATCCCGTTTAAAAATTTTTCAAGGACTGATTAATCCCTTCATTATTTTCCTCAACTCACCAGATGCTAAGAAGATGGAAAGGCAACTCCGTCGACTGGATTCTTGGTTCCTGGCTGCTGGAGATAGTGACTGGGAGGACATGTCCCGGTTTACGCCGTAAGAGTAGCCATGACATTTGTAATTCTATGATGGTCTTGTAATATCAGTAGTTGTACATTAGCTTGTTATGTTACTCCCTTATTGAAATGGTCAGGTGCATTATGTATTCCCAGCTTCACTATCCAACAGAAGGAACGATGATGCATTAACGGAATGAATCCATATTTGCGAGTTCTTGTCGGCAGGACCTCATCAAAGCTGGAGATAGAGGGTTGATTTGGGTCAGGCTTTAGACCAGACGACAGAAGCAAGGGGGATTCATAATGACCGACAACAGGATGTCTATGTACAGAAGGCTTAGATTCGCCACGGTTATTGTAATAAGCCAGATACTGCTAATAGCTCTGGCTATGTCCTGGCTGGTTCACATGGTTACTATCGCTATATCAGGCTCGGCTTACTTCGTGGAGAACAATCGTTTCATATTGTACGCAGAAATCTTGCCCCGTCTCTCATAACCATCTTTGCTATCTACATACTTACTAAGCTCTAACCAAATTCTTACGGTTTTCGCACTTATTATCCTTGAAGAACTCAAACACGGATGGTAAAGTTTTATGATAGAGTGTTAAAATGAAAATGATGTGCATTTGGTAGTGGCATTTAATTGAAACCCCCATTGATAACAATTAACTTGAAAAATACAGGATAATAGGCATAATACAAAATGAAAAAGTTATTTCTAATATCAATAATGCTTGTTCTATCGATTACCTCTGTTTTCGGTGCCTGCGCTAAGCCTGAAACAACACCTGTACCTCCCATTACACCTATACCGGCTCCAGCACCATCTCCTACACCTGCACTCACACAACCTCCAGCATCCGTGCCCATACCAGCGCCAGAACCGGCACCTGTTCTAACACCGACACCAGTCCCTACACCAACACCGACCCCTGAACCACTGGCGCATGGCGAACCCCTGACATGGACTGGAGTTAATCGAGCTGACCAATGTCTGGCTCTAACCTCTGATGGCACCAATATCTATGCCGGGCTTGGCACTGAACCGGTACAGGTGGTGAAGATAAACCCAGCCATCATGACTACGGTAGCTACCTGGACTGGAGCGGTTGGTCAGGTACGCTGTCAGGCTCTCACCTCTGACGGCACCTTTCTCTATGTTGGGCTTGGCACGGCACCGGCGCAGGTAGTAAAGATAAACCCTATCACCATGGCTACGGTAGCCACCTGGACGGGAGCGGCTGACCAGGATAGCTGTCGGGCTCTTAACTATGACAACAAATATATCTATGCCGGGCTTGGCACGGCACCGGCACAGGTGGTCAAAATCCAGCCGGCCACCATGACCGCTGTAATAACCTGGACCGGAGAGAATCGCCAGGATTATTCTTGGGCTCTCACCTCAGACGGAACCCATATCTATGCCGGACTTATCACTGAACCGGCGCAGGTAGTAGAGATCAATCCATTAACGATGACCACCATAGCCACCTGGATAGGAGAAGCCGGCCAGAATAACTGCCTGGCTCTTACCTCTGACGGAACCCATGTCTATGCAGGGCTTGGCACTGAACCGGCGCAGGTAGTAAAGATCAAGCCATTGATGATGACCACCATAGCCACCTGGATAGGAGAAGCCGGCCAGAATAACTGCCTGGCTCTTACCTCTGACAGAACCCATGTCTATGCCGGGCTTGGCACTGTAACGGCACAGGCAGTAAAGATCAATCCAGCCACTATGGCCTCGGTAACCACCTGGACGGGACTGCCTGAACTGGAAAATTACGGCCCAGGTCAGTATAAATGTCTGGCTCTCACCTTTGACGGCACCTTTATCTATGCCGGGCCATACATCTTACCAGCGCAGGTAATCAAGATAGACCCGGTAACAATGGCCACCATAACCACCTGGACCGGAAAAGCTGGCCAGTTTGACGGTTGGGCCCTCACCTTTGACGGTACCTATATCTATGCCGGACTTAGAATGCACACACCCTTTGCGGGAAACGACAAGACCCCAGGTTCAACAGCACAGGTAGTAAAGATAGACCCGGTAACCATGTCTACAGTAGCCACCTGGACGGGAGCGGCCGGCCAGAATTTCTGTTGGGTTCTCATCTCTGACGGCACTTATATCTATGCCGGGGTTGGCCCTAATCATTCACCAGCGCAAGTCATAAAGATAGACCCGGCCACCATGACCACTGCAACCACCTGGACCGGAGCGGCCGGCCAGGATGTAGGCTGTGTAGGTCTCACCTCTGATGGCAGGTATATATATGCTGGGCTTGGCACGGAACCATCGCAGGTGGTAAAGATAGACCCGGCCACCATGACCACGGTAGCCACCTGGACCGGCACGGACGACCAGAATTACTGTTCGTCACTTATCTTTAACGGTACCCATATCTATGCCGGACTCTGGACTTCACCAGGGCGGGTAGTAAAGATAGACCCGGCCACCATGGCCACGATTGCCACCTGGACTGGAGCGGCTGACCAGAATAGCTGTCTGGCTCTCACCTCTGACGGCACCCATATCTACGCTGGATTTCAAATAAAACCAGCGCAGGTAGTCAAGATAGACCCGGCCACTATGGCCACCGTAGCCACCTGGATTGGAGCGCCCGGCCAGAATAGCTGCAACTCTTTCACCTTTGACGGCACTGATATCTATGCTATGATCGACGCTGAACCAGAGCAGGTGATAAAGATGCATGATATTGATAAGGCTGTGAAATAGCCCGGCTATTTCGATTCTTGCCTTGCGAATTTTTCTACCACCCCGATAAGGGCAGCATAACCATTGGAGCAGGAGCCAATCAAACTAGAATTTTTCAAGGAAGCGCTGGTTACTTAAAAAGATTGATGTCTGTGGCAAGCAGAGGTATAATATGTCTCAGAGAAATTTCCACAAGTTACAGGACGCAGCCATATTATTATGAAGAAAACTATTTTTAGAAGAGTTCTCAATAGGATATTTTCTCTTATTGCTCAGTTCGGCCCAGGCAGTCAGTCGCTGCGTCCTTTTCTCCATCGACTACGAGGTGTTAAAATCTACGGTCATACTTTCATCGGCCAAGAAGTCATCTTGGAAAATGAATATCCCGAGTGCATCGAAATTCATGATGCCGAATTATCACTGCGTATAACAATAATGGCCCATTTTCGGGGAAAGGGAAAGGTAATCTTATCCAAGCATTCTTGGGTGGGCCCAGGCGTTATGATATTAGCTTCAGCTCCCAACCAGACAATAACCATCGGGGAAGGTGCGGCGATAGCCGCCTGTTCCTTAGTCACTAAAGACGTACCTCCTTATACGTTCGTTGGAGGTGTACCGGCTAAACCAATTGCGAAAGTAACAGTACCAATGACATTACAGACTAGCTACGAAGATTTCAAGAATGGGCTTGTTCCTCTGGACAAGCAATGATCCTTCAAAGTCGTTATATGGAATCTAAAGTCAAGATACTCCACTCAAATAATCGTGTTCAAGATGATTTGTCATTAGCTAAGTTAGTCAACTTCCTAGGAAGAGACTACGAATTTCTTTACTATCATGATTATATAGCCTATACGGCAGCATCATCAGAAGCTACTAATAATGATATTCTGGCATTAAGTTGTAATACCTTGTTCAATATCCAGAATGATCAAAGGCTATATGAAAATTTCAAATCCCTAATGGGAACAAGAATCTCATTCGTATTTATATATGGCATTTCTTCGTGCACTTCTGTAAATGATGCGCTATATTCCATTAGCGAAGGCACGATAAAATCGGTATGTTCATTATCGAGCAACGAATATGAATATGATATCAGCGAAGGCTTTACAGATATTTGCAGACAATTCTCAGGGTTGCGTTTTGGGCCTATATCGAATAAAGTTGACTTTTCTTTAGAGTTAGAAGATAAAGTTAATAAAATTGACAATTTAATTACAATAGATAGAAAACCATTATTTCTCAGGTTAAAAAAAAACGATTGTCAAATATTTATAGCTGCTACCAGTAATCTTGTTGATATTCAAGGTACTACATACACTAATATAAGCGTTGTAGATATTTTTTCAGGGTTAATACCAGCATTGATGTTTCTTAAGTACGTCTTTAAAGATTATTGCTGGCACAACAATACAGCACAGGGTTGCTTCATAATAGATGATCCGCCGTTAAAGAGAAAGTACGGTTTTTTGAACTATGGGGAATTATTTGAAGTGATGGAGTTGTGTAATTTTCATACATCCATCGCCTTTATTCCTTGGAATTTTAAAAGGAGTAGCAGGGGCGTAACAGATCTATTTAAAAATAAATCAAACAGATTTTCAATTTGTGTTCATGGCTGTGATCATAACGGAGGAGAATTCGGATCTGTCGACTGTAGTAAATTAGACTTTCAAGTTAAGATAGCTACAAGCAGGATGATATTTCACAAAGATATCAATGGATTAGAGTTTGATAGAGTAATGGTTTTTCCACAAGAAGTGTTCTCATCCAAATCATTGATGGTACTAAAAAGCAACAATTATCTGGCAGCTGTCAACTCCGGAATCATCTCCTGTGATAACTCAGAACCCGTAAGTATCGAGAGTTTATTGCAACCAGCCCTCATAGAATATGAGAACTTCCCTATTTTTCAGCGAAGAACCCCGAAAAAAATAGCTGATTTTGCCCTTGATCTTTTTTTAGGAAAACCAATTCTAATATTTGAACATCATGACTATTTTAGAAATGGGTATAGTGATTTAAAAGAATTCATTATAGGTCTAAATAATCTTGTCGATAAGATAGAATGGAAAAGACTGGAAGAGATCATCACAAGCTCCTATTTACAGAAAAATGATGAGAGCCATATCGCAAAGATAAAACTATATACTAATAAAATACTGATTAATAATCCTTCCGATGACGTTCAGACTTATGAAATTATAAAAAAAGAAACAGGTAATGTTTCAGTTAGCAGCGTGATAATAAATGGAGAGAAAGTCCCTTATAATATATGTGATAAAATACTGACTATGTTTGTCAATGTTAAACCTGGAGAGATTGCCGAGATAGTAATTGGCTATAAAGACCAGTTTCCTCAAACAAGACATAATACTAGCATAATATACAAAATGAAAGTACTTATCAGGAGATATTTGTCAGAATTTCGCGATAATTACATTAGCAAAAACACAATGCTGTATTCATTGTCACAGAGAATAGTGAGGTTCTGTCAATAAGTATGTAAAATCATGCAACGGCAAGTACCGCCTCTAGGTATAGACTAGAGCGGTTACCTGCATAGCCCCAATGACTACTGTAATAACTTGGACGGAAGCGGCTGACTAGGATAATTGCTTACTTGGCTCTCACCTTGGATAGCACCTGTATGTATCTATGTAGGGCTTGACACGGTACCAGCGCAGGTGATAAAGATGCGTGATATTGATAAGGCTGTGAAATAGCCCGGCTATTTCGATTCTTGCCTTGCGAAT
>CAZEUJ010000088.1:0-8164 GCA_964514525.1 uncultured Dehalococcoidaceae bacterium | reverse complement strand
GTAAAAGTAATAGATTTTGAGGTGAGGTAGCTACCACTAACCTGCCAGGCAAATGGCAGCATTATTCTTCTACTGTGTGCAACCGTCTGCTCAAGCTGATCATTGAAAGAGTTGAATTACACCATGATAAGAAAACCATCAAGGCGACGGTATACTGGAAAACCGGTTTTTGTCAGAGAATTCTCATTCAACGTGCCAGGGCGACATGCAACCAAGACAGTGTGTGGACTGACAAAGAGAATAAGCTCCTGGAAACGCTGTGGCGAGAAGCATCTCTTAAAGCTGTGCTGGAAGCACTCCCGGAAAGGACACTGTCCGCTATCAGGAATCATGCTCGACATCTTAGTCTGAAGCGTCAAAGGAAGACTAACTCAGCCAGGATACGACGCCGTTAGACGAGACAGGAGGAAGCGCAGGCAGAGGAACTTTATAAGGCAGGGACTCCTTTGTCTGAAATCGCCACAAAGCTGAACCGTACTCACGAAGCGATTATTCAGCGGGCTATATCTAAAAAGTGGTATGTTCCGTCTCAGGCTATGAGAAAGAAAAATCCGGTTGTATGGAAAACGGTGGATCAGGACTTCAAGGTTTTTCAAGAAGCCCCCTCTCAAATTCTCTCCCCCTCTTGAACATACTAATAATCGGGTACAATCAATAACGCTGTTCGAGAGGGGGATAAAGGTGGTGAGTCTGTTCATCAACTATCGGTATTAGCTGATACGTTCCATCTCCAGCAGGCTGTAGCCCCGCCGCCGCCCCCGCGATACTATTCGGAGTCCTTCCTGCGACTCCACATAACTGACCAGTCTCGTTATCGCTGTGGAGCCGGCTGATAGAATTATCATACCGCCGCGAGAAAGTTGCTCCACCGTCTGCCCGATAGTCAACAAGTTAGCTTCCCTGCCTTCTTCTCTCAGCACTCCGATAAACAGGTCGACCTTTCCTTCGCTTTTTGGATTGACACCGACCTCATGCCAGATGCTTATTTTTTCGGGCGGGCACCCGTTCATTATGAGATTGAGCCGGGAATATCTGAGTGCTAGCAGGTCCCGGTCGACCAGTTCTATATTGTCGGGATGGGTGATTTTCCATAACGCCGTGGCCGCGTGTCCCTGCCCCGGGTTAAAGACCGCGGCGCGTTGAATACCCTGACGCTGTATATTTTTTAGGGCCTTTATCAGCATTTCGCTGCCATAGCTGAGGGAGTCGAATTCCGGCAGGCCGTAAGCGGTCTGTACCGTATATTCGAGTTTTTCCCGGCGTATTTTTACTTTTTCCCGATGATAAATGCCCCGTTCTAAAGCGTTGCGGTCGGGCTTTAGTAGCCCCGGTTCCCCCTTAAATCTATAGTGAAATATCGCGTGCCCTGACCGTTTTTGCCTGAGTGTGATTTCGACTCCCGGTGCATCCGTGAGGATTTTCACCACGTCCGTTTCGAGCGCCGCTACCACCACGATGGCTACTATCCCGCCGGGTGCTAGGTAATATTGTGCTTCCCTCAGTAAATAGGCGATAACCGCTTCCCCGGCTTTTCCCGGTATATTTGAAGTTATCAGGTCAAAGTCTGTCCGTTTGACGTCGTCATAGCCCAGGCTGCCGTAGATTTCCAATCCATCCAGTCTGTTAAGTTTTGCGTTCTGCCGCGAGTATTCGATGGCCAGAGCGTCCCGGTCGACCATCTGCACGGAACTTTCCGGGTATAGCTTTTTCAGCGTTAGCCCCAGCGGCCCATACCCGCAGCCGAGGTCAAGGATGCTTTGGGGTGTGTGCCCGGCCTCGATAATACTACGCAGGAGGAATCTGGTTCCGGTATCTACGTTATAGCTGCTGAACAGCGCCTGTGACGTCCGGAACTTGAGGTTCTCTTTCCCGGCTCGTAAAGTCACCGTCTTATGGAAATAAACATCTTCGTCCATCGGCCTGTCTTATGGAGATTCGTACAAGAGGTAGTTTTACTTTAGTCTCTGCAGGAACCTCTGTGCCGCCATGCCGGCTATCGCCCCGTCGCCCACCGCCGTGCTTACCTGCCGGGGCGACCCGCTTCGAATGTCGCCTGCCGCGAAAATGCCCGTGACCTCCGTCTCCATCCACTGGTTCACTTTTACTTGCTTTTGCCCGTCCAGCGGCACGGAACCTTCCAGGTAGCCAGTGTTGGGGTCGAGTCCCACGTGCACGAGGACGCCGTCTACCTGTATCGTCTCTTTTGGCCCTCTTTGAGTGACAATTTCAATGCTTTCTATCTGTTCATCGCCCAATATAGCCGCCACTTTAACACCGCAGCGGATTTCTATCTTGGGATTTTGCCTGGCCCTGTCCTGGAGAATCGCCGTGGCGGTGAGTGACGGCAACGCCTCGATGACGATAACTTTAGATGCCAGATTGGCCATGTAAAGCGCCTCGGTGAGGCCGGCGTCGCCGCCGCCGCAGACCGCCAGTACCTGGTCGAAGAACTGGCCGCCGTCGCAGAAGGCGCAGTGTATAACACCGTTGCCCCGGAACTTTTCCTCCCCGGGGACCCCCAGCTTTTTCGGTACGGAACCACCGGCAATGATTACCGCCGACGCCGTATAGTTGTTACCGTTGGTACACGTTACGATTTTATTAATCGGCGAACCCTGTACCGCTATGACCTCAGCGCGCTGTATCTTGAGCCCGTATTTGACAGCTTGGTTTTTCATTTCCATGCCTAGCTCCGAGCCGACCACCCCCTCGGGGAACCCGGGGTAGTTTTCGATTGTTTCCACGTTCATGATGTACCCGCCGACGCTTTCTTTTTCGATAAGAAGGGTGCGCCAGTTGCCCCGGCACAGGTACAGTCCTGCTGTCAATCCCGCCGGCCCCCCGCCGATAATGATAGCGTCCCAGTCAGGCATTATTACTCCTTTGAAATTTAATAATTAGCTTGGTACTTTACTTCCCCGCCTTCGTTAACGTAGCCCCGGTTATTTTTTTCGTCAACAGCGCCGTATAATTGTACGGCGGTATCCGGTAGTAATCCCAGGAGAACGCAGCGCCCGGCGTGCCGCCGGCGACGAAGAAATGAAGGTCTTCCGGCGATATCAGTACCGGTACCATGCCTCCCGACTTTAATTCCGCCTCGAAAACCGCTTTACGGTCGGCGGGAACGACGCCTATCTCGATGCCGTTCTTAATGCTCTTTTTTTCCGTTTCATTGAGTTCATCATAAGGTACGCGCGTTCGTTTGTAGACTTCGTCCTGGAGTCCTTTCTGGTTGAAGCCCATTTTTTTAAACTCGGCCGCCAGCTCCGGGAAGAGGATGATAAAGTGGTTGTTCGCCCCTTCCCCCGAGCCGGGTATGGCCCCTACCCCCCTGTCCCCCCATACGCGATAACCGCGCCGTTGTCTCCTTCGGATGTCCTCGACTATCCTGTCCATTATCTCCGCGGATGTCCAGGTGCCTATTACCCCGCCGTAAAAGTGTTGCATCGGGGCGGCGCTGTGGACTGATGCCACCGTCACGCAGCTGTCGGTCGCGTTAAATCCGCGGCTGGTGTGGTAAGGTTGCCACGGACTGAGCTCGGCGTTTTCGCAAAAGGTGAGAAAGGTGTGGGGCGAAATGCGACCAATCAGTGACATATCGTTTAGCGCCGGCCAGGTCCGCCCGATATTTAAGGTGGCCAGGCGTATCGCACGCCCGATGGTGTTGTTGGCGCGCCAGCCGTGGCCCAAAAAGCCGATGCCTCCCTCCATCCCGATTTCTTTAGCGATCGGCCCGCTGACAATTACCAGCAGGTTGAATGAGCCCGCCGAGGCCAGTATGTGCAGGTCGTCGTATTTTTCGTCTGTTATGGCTTCTATCGCCGCGATGATTACGGGCATATATTCCGGCTTGGCGCCGGCCATGACCGCGTTGATGGCTATTTTTCCGATGGTAGCGACCCCCTGTTTCGGGTTGAGGTTGCCGAGTATCTCTTCGGGGGCGCGGTTCGTCCCGGAGAGCATCCATTTAACGCGTTCCGGGGTTGGGGGTACGAGGGGCAGGCCGTCGCCCCATTTTTTGTCGAGGTACGTCTGGTTGAATTCTTCGGCGGCTTCCGCAAAAGAGTCACCGCTGATCGTCATTTTAAACGGTCCGTCTTCGTCGCCTTTCTCCTGCGGCGGTTTTGACTCCTCCGCTGTCAGTGGTTCCGTCAGGCCGTCGATGATGTCGTCGAAGACCTCTTCCACCAGCGGCCTGATGGTCTCTACTTTTCCCCTTAATTTATAGAATTCCGCCGAGCTTATTTTCACCCGGCGCATCCCCGGCATGCCGTTGTCCATTGATGCCGATTTCGCGTCGTCGTCGAAGGTGGTGCAGTTGATGAATACTCCGGGTTTGCCCATTTTTTCCAGTTTTACGGTGCCGGCCACGCCGACAAATGTGCAGGACCCTCAGTCGCCGACCCCGTATACGAAGGTGTCTATTTTGGGTATCCAGTCATGGGCGTCCTCCTCCCGGATTAAGAAGGCCCCCCTCAGCAGGCTGGTGGTGGCGGTGGGGTATCTTTTCTTTAAAAGCTCGCTAAGAACCGTATAGAAATTGTCCATGCCCGGTTTGCTGTTCCAGTACAGCCCCACCCTTTTTCCCGCCAGGTCTTTAACGCGGGGATTGGGGGCATAGGTCTTTTTCGCCTCGATTACCCCCCTTGGATTAAGCACCTCCAGCTTGACTTTTTCGGCCATGGGGTACTCCTTTACGCGTTATTTTTTTACGCATGTATGATGTTGAAAAATTTTTTCGGGGTTCACTAATTATGGCTTTCCCGAACGTAAATGTCAATTATCATTGCGTCTCTTCGTTCTTGATATAACGTCCCGCCATGACGACCGTAAAATGGAAGATTGGTCTATCGACACGCCTGAGTATGAGTGGACAGTGTCTCATGCCCGCGGGAATGAATAGCATGCACGACTTCGTGATAATTTGTTTTTCGTCCTCCAGCCATATCTCTACCTCTCCCCCGAGGTCGTAAGGCTTTTGGGCGTCGTTGGAGAAGAACCCGATTATTTCATCGTGAGCATGGGTATGGGGGACATTATCGATGGTCGTGGCGGCTTTGAGGTACCAGGAGGCATTCATATTAAAAGCCCCGGGCACGACATCTTCGTCCATCCAGAGAATGCGGCTGGCATATTTATTATAGAGTGGTGCTATTTTCCTTCTTTCCTCCGGCTCTTTAAGCTCGGTGACGACGTATTTGCTGTATTTGGATTTGGGCATGAGATTCTCCTTTACTTTTTTCATAATCCAAAGGCCTCCGGTGACGACCGAAAAGTGGAAGATGGGCTTATCCACGCGCCTTAAGAGGAGGGGGGAGTGCTTTATACCGGACGGGATAAAGACCATGGCGCTTTTGGTGATGGTCTGTTTTTCATCTCCCAGCCAGAACTCCACCTCCCCGTGGAGCTCGTAAGGGTTATCGGCATCGTTACCGAAGAAGCCGAGGATTTCATCTTCATCATGCTCGTGCGGCGGCGGCCCTTTATCCAGCGTCTTTAAATACCAGGAGCAGTTCATCTGGAAAGCCCCCGGCACCACGTTTTTGTCAATCCAGAGTATGCGTTTTGCAAAGGAGGCATACCGCGCCGCGGCTTCCGGAGAGAAAAGCGGCGTTTCCGGCGTCTTTAGCTCCGTGATTACATATTTACTGTATTTGGATTCAGGCATGATTTTCGCTCCTTTGTGCCAGATAAAAATATTGTAGCATTATTTAGACTATTGATAAACCTGTTTGACGTTTATACTCTGCTCCGATAGAATGGACTGGTTCAGGAGAGCCGTATGCGAAAAACGGTTGTGCAACAGGTTGAGGCTTACATTAAAAAGACCATGAAAAATATCGTCTCCCATCATGATTTCAAACACGTCGACCGTGTCAGAAACTGGGCTTTGCAGATCGCTGAAGGGGAGGGGTTTAAAGACCTGGAGCTCGTTGAAGTGACCGCCCTGTTGCATGATATCGGGCTGGCATTTAACCCGGAGAGGAGCCGGCACGGACAGGTCGGCGCCGAGATAGCGGGTCGGTTTTTGGCGGAGAAGAATCTCTTGCCGGATGAGAAAATATCTCAGGTTACCGAAGCGATCAGGTACCATACGGTTATGCGAAGAAGCAATAAGTTATTGGATATATTGCAGGATGCTGACAGGCTGGAAGCGCTTGGCGCCGTTGGCATTATGCGGGCTTTTACGTCGAAGTCGTCCTGGCCGGAATATAATCCCTCTGATATCAAAGGCGCCATGTGGGGAATATCCGGCAAGGAATACGGAGGTGCATTTATTAAGGAACCTGAAGAAAAAACCATTATCGACCAGCTCAACTTTCAAATCCATTATTATGATAATCTCGCTACCAGAACGGCCAGGGAGTTGGCTAAGCCGTTTGTAGTATATATGAAGAAATATATTCTTCAACTTGAACACGAAATTCTTTCGGGACGAAAAAAGGCTTAGACGTTTTATTTGCCCCTTTGGTGATATTCCCCTTATAATTAAACCGTATGTTTGAAGTCCTTAGCGAAAAACTCAACGCCGTCTTCCGTCTTCTCGGCAGTCGCGGCAAGCTCACCGAAAAAGACATCGATGAAGCCCTGCGCCAGGTGCGCCTGGCTTTACTGGAGGCGGACGTAAATTTCAAGGTGGTCAAGGATTTTACGTCTCGCGTCAGAGAGCGTTCTATTGGCAAAGAGGTTTTGGAAAGCCTTTCCCCCGCCCAGCAGGTCATCAAAATCGTTAACGAAGAGCTGATCAAGACCCTTGGCGACGGCACTTCGGGCAAGCTCGTGTCCGTTTCCCGGCCCCCCGCCGTTATCATGATGGTGGGCTTGCAGGGCAGCGGTAAGACCACCACCGCCGCCAAGCTGGCCCTGCTTTTAAAACACGGCGGCCAGAAGCCCCTGCTGGTGGCCGCGGACAACCGCCGTCCCGCCGCCATCGAGCAGCTTGTTACTTTAGGAGAACAGCTTGATGTTCCTGTTTTCAGTGAAGACCCTAAGACCTCAAGTAAAGATATCTGCGCCCACGCTTTATCCGAAGCGAAGAGAATCGCCGCCACCCATGTCATTATCGATACGGCCGGACGACTTCACATTGACGAGGAGCTGATGGCCGAGCTGGAGCAGATTAAAAGGGTCGTCAGGCCGGACGAGGTACTGCTCGTGGTGGACGCCATGACCGGCCAGGACGCCGTCCGCGTCGCCGGGGAGTTCCACGCTAAGGTAAACCTGACCGGCCTCATCATGACCAAGATGGACGGGGACGCCCGCGGCGGCGCCGCTCTCTCTATCCGCTGGGTGAGCGGGGTGCCGATTAAATTTATCGGCGTTGGTGAAAAAGTAGATGCCTTCGAGCCGTTCTACCCCGATAGGCTGGCCTCGCGTATTTTAGGCATGGGTGATGTCCTCACCTTTATCGAAAAAGCCGAAAAGACCCTCGACGAAAAGAAAGTCCTGGAGTTGCAAAAAAAGGTCAAGACCGCCACCTTTAACCTGGAGGACTTTTTAGACCAGCTTAAAACAATTCGGAAAATGGGGCCCATCGCCCAGCTGGCGGAGATGCTGCCGGGTATATCCAAGCTAGCCAGCAAATTGCCCGATGGCGTTCAGGAAGCCCAGCTTAAGAAGGTGGAATCGATAATCCTTTCTATGACCCCATACGAAAGGCAGAACCCTTCCATAATAGGGGGGAGCCGGCGGAAACGTATCGCCCGCGGCAGCGGCACCGGCACGCACGATGTCAATCAGCTTCTTAACCAGTTCGCTCAGATGCAAAAGCTTATGAAAATGGGTATGAGTGGCAAGCTGCCTAAAAACATGCTGGGAATGTTTAAGTAGTTGAACTTGCTACCGCAGGTTGATCCGCCTTTTGGTTTTCCAGGTTCATCAGCGATTTGCTGAGCATTGCCAGGGGAACGAGAACCAGCCATGCCACGCCGGCGATAAAATAGAGAGAACGTATCCCTAGCGTGTCTGCCACCGGTCCGCCGATTACCAGCCCCAGCGGTATTACTGCCGTGACTATCGAACCATATAACGAGAAAACCCGCCCCTGCATGTCCTTAGCTATCACCGAATTCATGATTGCCGTAAGCGGCGCATTGACAAGAGCGAGGCCTACTCCCATAAACAGCATGGCGGGAACAGTGGTAGTATAGAAAATAGTGGGGGA
>CAZEUJ010000087.1:0-8241 GCA_964514525.1 uncultured Dehalococcoidaceae bacterium | reverse complement strand
CCAGGTTATGTAAAGCCATCGCGAGCAGAGTGCTGGCGACGACCTCGCCGGTGGAGAGAAGTACATCGAGCTCACGCTTATCCGGGAACTCATTAATCCGATAAGCCAACTTGATTAAGTCGTCAGTGGTATCACCCATAGCGGAAACGACGACGACGACCTGGTTACCGGCCTCGTAGGTATTGACAATGCGGTGTGCGACGTTTTTTATTTTGGCGGCACCCGCCACCGACGAGCCGCCGTATTTCTGAACGATTAAAGACATCTATTATTTACTCCGTATTTACTCAACTGCGCAATTACGCAACTGGTTTAGTGCGGGATTACTTCCCTATTAACCTGCCCATTATTGTATACCCTTCCCCGATAAAAACGCCAGTTCCTTGAGCCTCAGCCTCAGTAAACCTCTTAGCCCCGTTAACCTTAACGCCTTTGCCCCAGATGATAAACGGGACGGGGGCGGGGGTATGAGTGCGGAGGGTGATGGGGGTGGGATGGTCCGGCATGACGAGCACACGCAGGTCGCCCCGATACCGGCGAAGTCGGCCGACGACCTCTTTATCTATATTTTCAATGGCTTTTACCTTTTCCTCGACTGAGCCGCTGTGTCCAGCTTCATCCGGGGCTTCGATGTGGACGACCACCAGGTCATGTGTTTTCAAAGCTTTCAGGGCGCCGGCAATCTGGGCGGCGCTATCGTTATCGGGGCCATCGGTAACACCCTTGATATCCAGTATATCGATACGCGCCATCTTAGCCAGTCCGCGGAGGAGATCGACGCCGGAGGTCATGGCGGCGTTGAGTCCGTAGACTTCTTTAAATGCAGGCACGGGAGGGAGTCGCCCGCTACCCCAGAAAAGCCAGATATGCGTGGCCGGTAAAAGTCCGCGGCCCCGGCGGCTGATATTGACCGGATGGTCTTTCAATACCGACTCCGAGCGCAGGATAAGACCACGCATTAGGTCGCTGCCTGCGCCCCGCGGCAGGTATTCCTCCACCGGCTTACCGGGGATATCGTGGGGCGGAGTGCAGACTGCTTCCAGAGTTTCCGCGTAACCTTTGAGTTTGAGAATATTTCTATAGCTAACGCCGGGGTAAAACTCAATGTCTTTGCCGCCGAGTTTTTCGTTAAGAACTTTAATAAGCTCGCCGCCTTCGGCGGTACTTATATGTCCGGCGCTATAATCCAGCATCTTCCCGTCTTCCACCGTCACCAGATTGCAGCGGAAAACGGCCTCGTCCACGCCGATATCAATACCCAGGCTACGGGCTTCTATCGAAGCGCGGCCTTTGTAATAAATGGTGGGGTCGTAGCCCAGCACGGAAAGGCAGGCGCAGGCGCTGCTCGGCTCCATGCCAACAGGAACGGTGCGCGCCAGTCCGCTAAATCCCTCCGCCGCCATCTTATCCAGGTGGGGAGTCGCCGCCAGCTCCAGGCTGGTTTTGCCGCCCATCGCAGGGATAGGAAGACCGGCGGCTCCATCGATAATCAAAACGCAGTACTTCATAAAGTCCCCGAAATGCGCATTTGCGCAACTGCTCACTTACGTTTTTCCGCAGCGTAAAGAGCAAAAAACGCCTCTGGTGCTAATTGTAGGGACACGATGGCGCCGTGTCAACGGGCGTATATTCATACAGGCGCGGCACAAATGCAGGTTTGCCGAGTGAGGTAAGCCAGTGTATAATAGTTCAGGCGGGGCGTAGCGCAGCCTGGTTTAGCGCGCAGCGTTCGGGACGCTGAGGTCGGTGGTTCAAATCCACTCGCCCCGACCAGTCTAATCAATCCCCTTCTTCGCTTCCTCCCAGAGGTTATCTTTTTCCTTAAATGAAAGCGATGAAAAATCCAGACCGCGCTGATGACAGATTTTTTCCATATTCGCGAAGCGCTTGTAGAATTTATAGCTGGCTTCGCGCAAAGCCGCCTCGGCGTCAATGCCCTCCCACCGCGCCACATTGACCAGCGTAAATAAAAGGTCACCGTACTCGTGCTCTTTTTCCTTACGGCTATTAGAATCCTTGATTTCCTTAATTTCCTCCACCAGCTTATCGATAACGCCCTCGATATTCTCCCACTCAAAACCGACGCGCACGGCCCGGCGCGAAATTTCATAGGCATAAGCCAGAGCCGGCATGTCCTTAGGGACGCCCAACAACATAGACTCGCCGGCTTCACGCTCTTCTTTTTTCAAAACTTCCCAATTATGCATTACCTCATCGGCGTCCCGGACCTTTTTAAAGCCGAAGACGTGGGGGTGGCGGTGAACTATCTTAGTGGCGATGCTTTCGATAACATCACCTATCTCGAACTCACCATCGTCTTTAGCGATCTGAGCGTGGAGTACAATCTGCAAAAGAAGGTCGCCGAGCTCTTCGCGAAGTCCGGAGGCATCGCCTTCATCAAGGGCCTCCAGCACCTCGTAACACTCCGAAAGCAGGTTCGCCCGGAGCGTCCGGTGGGTCTGCTCTTTGTCCCAGGGGCAGCCGTCCGGGGCGCGTAGACGGGCGATTATTTCTACCAGCGTATTGAATTTATTCAAATCCCCCGGTAAAGACAAACAAACCTCCTCAATCTCGAATTGATCCTTACCTCAAATTTTTTGACGTATATTATAAGATTTAAATTCAGGCAACTTTGCGAGCGCTTACCTCATAGCCATCGCGTATCGGGGGACCTTTAAATAATGGCTTAAGCTGCGCCGCTACCTTCTGGTGTTCAGGATTTTGCGGCCACGCATTAGCCTGCACCTCGGTGTCCCAGATGTTCAAAACCATGAGTTCTCCGGTAGACTTGGTCAAGAGATAGACACCTTTGAATCCTGGCTGTCTGGATACGAGAGGTAAAGCCTGTTTTTCGAAGATTTGTACCACCTCACGGACACTCTCCGGGGATATTTGATAACGTGATGCTAAACAATACATGCTTACCTCCTTTTTTTGATGATATTAACATATCTAGCCTATTTGCTCAACGGCAGCACCGACCCGATTAAGTCCCCCTGCCCCCTTAGAAATTCAGCGGCGGTCATGGCTTTCCTGCCAGCAAGTTGAAGTTTAATAATACCCAGAACGCCTTCACCGGTGCCGACTCCCAGTATGATATCTTCGTGCCGCAGAGCTATTACTTCACCTATCCCGGCGGAAACCTGTCCGGCCCAAGGCATCGCCTCGATGATTTTCAAAAGCTTACCACGCCAGGTGGTGTAACAGCCCGGCCAGGGATAAAAGGCTCTCGCGCGGCGCCAGATCGCCACAGCCGGCAGGTGCCAATCAATTTCACCGTCTTCTTTCTTAACCCGGGCGAAATAGCTAGCGTCCGCCTCGACCTGGTGGCGAGGTGTGATTTCGCCGCGCAACCAGCCAGTCAGGGATTCCTGGAGCAGGTGCGCCCCGATTACGGACAGTTTCCCGGTAAGCGTGCCGGTATTATCCGCGGGGAATACGGGGACGGCCGCAGCGGCCAGGACGGGACCGGTATCGAGCTTTCGCCTTACAAGCTGGATCGTCACTCCGGTAAAATCGTCACCGGCAAGTATAGCGGCCGCCACGGGCGATGCTCCGCGGTGCCGCGGCAGCAGGGAAAAGTGGACGTTAAAACACTGGTAAGGCGGTATATCCAGCAGCGATTGTGGCAGAATCTGGCCGAAGGCGCAAATGACGATAACATCAGGTTTAAGTTCAGCCAGCTCTACCAAAGCTCCGGCCGACCTGAAACCGGGCATTTGCATCACGGTTAGGCCCATTTTCAGGGCCGCTTCCTTTACCGGAGGGAAAACCACGTCGCGCCCCCGTCCGGCGGGTCGGTCCGGCTGGGTGTATACCGCCACAACATTATAATGATTGAGGACCAGCGCCTCCAGGGAGGGTACGGAAAAATCGGGGGAGCCCATGAAAACGATGCGCAATTTCAGCCTCCATACTTAAAAATTCTATCATTTATTAAATTTTTCAACAACTAATTTTGCAACAGGCTGGCAACCCCCGAAAACCGCAAAAAAAGAGAGTTTTCATGAGGTTTCATGAGTTATCAGGGGAGGAAAATCAACATTGTAAGAGCAAAAAAATGGGGCGGATGGCTGGTATCCGACTGGACAAATTTTAACACCCGGTTGTATCCTATGGTGGGTTTAATAATTTAATCGATTATTAACCTTTACACCGCAAAACCTGCCGGAACGGGCAGGAAATCCAGATTAAAAAACAAGGTGTACTTGTGACTAAAACAGGATAGGGGGTTTTTTTGCCCACACCGGGAATCCGGCGGGCATTTAAAGCGTTTTCATGGAACCGACCCGTACCCGCACACCACAGGAAATATGGGAAACCGCCCTGGGCGAACTACAGATCCAGGTCAGCAAGCCAAACTACCGTACCTGGCTGAGCAAAACCACCGGCCTAAGCTACCAGGATAAACAGTTCGTTATCGGCGTGCCCAACACGTTTGCCGCGGAATACCTGGAGAAGAACCAGCGCTCCCTGATAGAAAAAGCTCTCACCGGGCTCACAGCGCCCGATGTCCAGGTGGTCTTTAAGGTCAACGGCAAGTCCATTCCCCAGGGGCACAAGACCGACGAGTCAGCAATACCGGCAACTGAGCCATCCTACACAAGACTAAATCCGGACTATGTCTTCGACTGTTTCATCGAGGGCAGCGGGAATCGACTGGCCCGGGCGGCGGCGCTATCCGTAGCCCAGAACCCGGGACGCAGCTATAACCCCCTGTTCATCTACGGCGGGGCGGGGCTAGGCAAGACCCACCTGCTGCACGCCATCGGGCAGGCGGCCGCCGCCAACCATATCAACGTCATCTGCGCCAGCGCCGAACAGTTCACCAACGAATTCCTCAGCGCCCTGCGCGAGAGAAATACTGAAGAGTTCCGCAACAAATACCGCAACATCGGCATGCTGCTTATCGACGATATACAGTTCATCAGCGGCAAAGAGCAAACGGAAGAAAGCTTCTTCCACACATTCAACGAACTGCATAACACCAAACGCCAGATCGTCATCACCAGCGATTGTCCACCCAAGTCAATGCCCCTGCTGGAAGAGCGTTTGCGTTCCCGGTTCGAGTGGGGTTTGATTGTCGACATACAGCCGCCGGACTACGAGACCCGCCTTGCCATCCTACAGTCCAAAGCGAAGCAAAAGGGCGCCAGCGTCAGCCAGGACGTCCTCGCGCTTATCGCCCGCGATGCCCAGCCCAACGTGCGGATCCTGGAAGGCTCACTCAACCGGGTGGTCGCCTATGCCAAACTGCTGAGAGTTACCGCAACCGTTGAGATCGCCAGTAAAGCCCTAGAAGAGGTGGCCAGCAAAGAGTACCTGCGTAACGATATTACCCCCGCCGTGATAATCCAGGCGGTAGCCCAAAGCTTCCAGCTGGCCAGCCAAGAGCTGGTAGGGAAAAAGAGAGATAAAGACACCACCCTGGCTCGCAGGCTGGCGATGTACCTTATGCGGCAGGAGACAAACTTCTCACTGGCGCAAATAGGCCAGGAGCTGGGCAACCGCGACGCCGCCTCGGTAACGGCTGCCTGCAAGCAGATATCCAGCAACATCGAAGAAAGCCCGTACCTGAAGCGCAAGGTCCGGGAAATCCAGCACCACCTTCGCCCTAAGACTGCCACCAAAGTCCTACCTTAAATTTCGCTAAAACTGGTTTTTCCCCATACCAACTGATTATTATTTTTCGTGGGCATTATATTGGCATTATTTTGCGTCCTTTTTGGTGTTTGATTTTCAAAATTTCATACTATATAAATCAATAAACAAACGCCATAGGAGAAAATATTTTTCGCAGGTTATTATTAGTCGTATTATTAAAAAACAATACTTAATATAGTGTTGTATAATCATTATAATATTAAATATTTTGAGTTTTTATGTTTGACAGGGCGCAGATAAGAGTGAAGGCTGGAGATGGCGGCGACGGGGCTGTCGCATTCCATCGTGAGAAGTTTATTCCATACGGGGGGCCGGACGGCGGCGATGGGGGCAACGGCGGCGATGTTATCATCAGGGCCAGCGATAACGAGGACAGTCTGAGAAAATACCGTCAAAACAGACTGCACCGTGCCGAAAGCGGTCGTGCCGGCAGCGGCAATAATAAACACGGGAAGGACGGGCAACACCTAATGCTGACCGTGCCGACGGGGACGATTGTAACTTTCTTTGAAGACAACGAAAAAATCTTTATCGCGGACCTGGGGAGGCCAGGAGAAGAAGCGGTGGTGGCCAAAGGGGGGAGAGGAGGCTGGGGCAATACCCATTACAAATCGTCGACGAATCAGGCACCGAAAATCGCGCAGAGGGGTGAAACCGGAGAAGAGAAGACCGTCCTGCTGGATATGAGGCTCATCGCCGACGCGGGCATCATCGGCTACCCCAACGCGGGAAAGTCGACGCTGCTGGCCGCGGCATCGGCGGCAAAACCGAAAGTCGCCGATTATCCCTTCACCACCCTCGAGCCGGTACTAGGCGTCGTGGAAATCGGCATAGAGAGCTTTATCTTGGCCGAAATACCCGGTCTGATCGCCGGTGCCCATCTCGGCCGGGGACTGGGCCATGATTTCCTGCGGCACGCCATGCGCACCAAAATTTTAATACATTTGCTCAACGGTACCGCAGCATCACCGATAGATGATATGCTAAAGGTCAACGAGGAACTGGCGTTATACGACACGGCACTGGCGAGCAAGCCGCAGATTGTCGTCATCAATAAAATCGACCTGCCCGAAGTGCGGGAACGATTGGCCGGTATAAAAAGCGAACTTGTCGGCGCGGGTATTAAAGCTTACGATATATCCGCGGCCACGGGACAGGGTGTAGACGCGCTGATGAAAGAAGCCCTGGAAGTCTTAAAAGTGGAGGCTGCCGGAGAGAAGGTTTTGACCGATAAAATGTCCATCAAGGTGTTTAAACCTCAACCCAGGGAAGCGCGGGTGAAGGTGAACCGGGTGGGGAAAGAGTTCGTCGTGTCCGCGCCGGGCCTGGAGCGTATCAAGGGAGGACCGGGGGTGAGTCCCAACGAATTGCGGTGGCAGCTCAACTACCAGTTTAAAAGGCTGGGTATCGATAAAGCGCTGGAGAAAGCCGGCGTAAAAAAAGGCGATAAAGTCCGCTGCGGGGAGCTGACCTGGGAGTGGACTTCACCCGGGAGAGAAGAATGAAGGTAGGCATACTCGGAGGAACGTTCGATCCCATACACCTGGCGCACATTAAAATGGCCGAGGAGGCGAAGGACGCGCTGAATCTGGTGGAGGTGATCATCGTGCCGGCGGGGCAGCCGATGTTAAAAACGAACGTCCGAGTAACGCCGGCCGAACACCGCATACAGATGTTACGCCTAGCGGTAGTCGGCAAACCTTATCTGAAGGTCTCTCTTATGGAGATAGAGCGACCGGGGCCGTCTTACACCGTGGATACCATCGCCGCGTTGAAAAAGCGGTATGGGAGAAAAGCCGAGATATATTTTATCCTGGGATGGGACAGCCTGGCACAGTTGGCCGAATGGCGAGAACCGGAGCGAATCATCGAGATGTGTACCTTAGTGGTGGTGCCCCGGCCGGGCTGGACGCGTCCCAACCTGGCGACTTTAGAAAAAAGTATCCCGGGTATTTCCAAAAAGGTGATATTTATGGATAAGCCACGGTTGGATATCAGCGCTACGGCCATCAGGGGAAAAGTCGCCAAACGTGAAGCCATCGACCAACTAGTCCCCGAACTCGTAGCGCAGTATATCAAAAAGCACCGGCTTTACATAGAACAGTAGGAGGAGCATGTTAAAAGCAGTCGGAATCGTCGGCAGCCCCAGAAAGGGAGGAAACACAGAATTTTTAACCGCCCATTGCCTAAAGGCGATGGCCGAGGAAGGACTCAAGACAGAGCTGGTGCGGCTGGCGGGAAGGGATATCAGGGGCTGCAACGCCTGTGGCTACTGCTTTGAGCATGAAGGATGTTCGATAGAAGACGATTTCCAGAGGGTCTTCGATAAGATGATTGGGGCGGATGCTATTGTCGTGGGGGCGCCGGTCTACTTCGGGTCGGCGGCGGCGCTGGTAAAAGGATTACTGGAGCGGGCCGGCTATATATCGCGGCGCGCGGGGGGCTTTGCCGGTAAAGTGGGCGGACCACTGGTCGTAGCGCGGCGCGCCGGTCAGAACTTTACCTTCGCCGAGCTCCTTTTCTGGTTCCACATCATGCAAATCGTCAATCCCGGCTCGATATACTGGAACGTGGCTT
>CAZEUJ010000086.1:0-8245 GCA_964514525.1 uncultured Dehalococcoidaceae bacterium | reverse complement strand
TGGTCTGGTATTTCACCAGCTCCGCGCCCGTAGCCCCCAGCTCTTTAGCCGCGGCGATGAGGCAAACGACGGGACCGTAAGCGCACATCGATATGTTGAGCCTCCGGTACCGCCGGGTCAGTTCGTCTTCATCGAGGGCCAGCATGGCTTCCACCGCCTTCATGTCCTTTTCTTTGGCGGTAGCGTGCGGCTCGTAGTGGGTCATATCGCCGCTGGCCATGATTACCGCTTCTCTCTTAAGTTCCTTGATTGCTCTGGCGATGTCCCGCCCAATTTCTTTATAGGTGCTGTCCGGAGCGCCGGCCAGTATAACGGGCACTATCCGCACGTCCGGCTTGAGGTACTGCAAAAAAGGGATTTGCACTTCGACGGCGTGTTCCTCCTGGTGCGCCCGGTAGTCCTCCTCGAGGTACCGGGATATCGCCACCATCTTTTTTGCCAGTTCCGCGTCGACCTCCACCGCGCCCAGGGGAGTTTTCCAGGTGCCCTCGGTCCAGACGCTGAAAGGTTTGCCCTGCCCGCTGTGGGTCGGCCCCATGATAATAAAGGTATCTTTGAACCTGATTCTGGAAACGGTCGCCCCGGTAACCGCCCCCGAGTACTGGTAACCGGCGTGAGGCACCAGCAGGCCGATGGCCTCTTCTTTGGGTGCGTTTTTATCCACGAATTTGGCCATCATGGCTTTGATTTCTGAAGCGGACGCGGGATAAAAATATCCGGCGACATACGGATTTCTGTTCATTTTAACCCTCCCTTGAACCTGGCCCCTCCTTAGAGCCGGGCGACCTGAAATTCAGCTCCGCCCCGCAGAACCGGCACCGCGAACCTACTAGGCCGACGACCTCCGTATCGTACCCAACCCTCTTTACCACGATTTTACCGCAGGAGTAGCACCGCGTGCTCTCGCTCTCGTGCCCGGCCACATTGCCGGCGTAAATAAACTTAAGACCAGCCTTTTTACCTATCTCGCAGGCGCGCTCTATGGTAGACAGCGGGGTCGACGGCAGGTGCATTAGTCGGTGATGAGGATAAAAACGGGTCACGTGCCAGGGGATGAGCTCTCCCAGCTCTTCTTTTATCCAGGTAGCGATTCCCTCAAGCTGTTTATCATCATCGTTCATGGTGGGGATGATGTTGGTAATGACCTCGACGTGCATATGCCATTTATCCTTGGCCCGCTTGGTCACTTCGAGGATTTCCCGCCAGTGGGGTACGCCGGTCAGCGTCTTGTAAAAATCATCGGAGAAGCCTTTAATATCCACTCTCCAGGCGTCCAGGTAGGGGCCGATGGTATCTATCGTCTCCGGCGTGGCATAGCCGTTGGTGACGTAGACGGTATAAAGCTTGTTCTCTTTGGCAAGTCTGGCGGATTCCAGCGTGTGTTCGAACCAGATGACCGGCTCGTTGTAGGTCCAGGCGATGCCCTGGCAGCGACTCTGTATAGCCAGCTTGATTGATGCCTCGGGCTGGAGCTCGCGGCAGTCGTGCTTTAAAGAATTGCTGTTGGCGGTGGAGATTTCCCAGTTCTGGCAGTGCTGGCAGTGGAAGTTGCAGCCCAGGGTGCCCAGAGAAAAACAAAGCGTACCGGGGTAAAAGTGGAATAGCGGCTTCTTTTCGATGGGGTCGGCTGCCACTGACGATACTCTGCCGTAGTTCAGGTTAAAAAGGCTGCCGTCCCGGTTCTGGTACATGCCGCAGACCCCGTATTTCCCGGGGTTAATCCGGCAGCGCCACTGGCAGGTATGGCACTTTACCCTGGAGTCCGGCAGTTTCTCATAAAGCACGGCCTCGCGCATAACCTGTCTCCCCCCACCCTTAGCGTCATTATAGCACCGGCAGGTTATCAATCAAAGTGTGGATATTATGGCAATATCTTTTGCATGGGGAGATATTATCTATAAAGCTTTATCGGGAACAGGGGATATAGAATCATGAAAGAAGCGATGTGCACCAGGAAAATAACCGCGATTACCCCAAGGATTGTCCACTTGAGCTTGCCGGATTGTCTCGCCTTAAAAATATCGATGAGCTGTGATATGCCCATCCCCACCCCGATGCAGACGGCTCCAATTGACGGATAGAAATAAAACGGGTAGCTGACGCGGTTGGTGATGAGGCTAAGAGGTATCCAGAGCAGGTAAGTGCTGGCAAACCAGGACAACCCGAACAGTCCCGCCTCGTCCCGCTTAACCGCTCTATATATCATGTAGGCAAAAGCGGGGATAATCAGAGCCCAGATGGAAGGGCTGATGGTGGCGATATAGTGGGGCGCCCACCAGTAGGGCATGGCTTTATAGCCGATGACCCACGCCCAGGGCCGGCTCAGAGATTCGTGGGTGGTATTATCGAAGGTGAGGCTGCTGGTCAGGCTCAGCATGGTCTTGATGCGCTCGACAGGGCTGGTAAAGTCATGGGTGACGATATAGTCAAGTAAAGGCAGCAATACCACGAACACGATAACCGATAAAGCTACCGTAAGGGCGAACCACCGGGAGCGGTTGACGCGACTGAAAAACCAGTGGATTACCATCGCCGGCACGGCGAGCGCGCCGAAAAGCTTCGCCAGGGTGCTCAGTCCTACGGCAATGCCGGCGGAAATGTACCTGAAGTTGAGATAAAGCAGAAACGCCGCCATCATGAAGAAAAGGGGAAAGACATCCAGCATGGCGACGCTGTTCTGAACGAAGGTCATATTTTCAAACGCCAGCAGGAAAGTGGCGATGGAAGCGGCCCGGTTGGACATGTTGAGTCGGCGGCAGATAAAATAGAAAATGACGATGCTCCCCGTCCCCAGGACAATTGGGAAGAAGCGCCAGCCCATTGTGTTGTCGCCCCAGATTTTTATCCCGGCCACGATAAGGAGTTTCGCCAGCGGCGGGTGCTCCTGGAACTTGAAGGTGTGTTCATCGATAATCTGCCTGGCTTCGTTGACGTAGTGCTGCTCGTCCAGGATAAGCGAATTGGGATTGGCGACGATGGCGAAGTGCAGGGCCAGCGTCGTCAGCACGATCAAACAGAGCCAGATATATTCCCACCTGTAAAGCCTTTTAAGGAGAGACAGGATCTTTTTCAAGGGAAAAACCCCGTTCATTTCTATGAATTTACTTACTATTATACCTCTTTACGTATTCTGCTTAAAGGACTATAATATATTGGTCAACTAATTTGAACGGGAAATTCATACGGGGAGCGGAGTTTGGGAGTCTTATTTATCGTCTCTGTAGAAGAAGCGTCGGGCAAGACCGCCCTCTGCGCCGGACTCGCTATTAATTTCCTGAACGATGGCAGGAAAGTGGGCTATCTGAAGCCGCAGGCTTCCGACAAAGGCGACTCCGATGGCGATATCGCTTTTATGAAGCAGATTCCGGGACTGGAAATCGTTGACGAAACCGGCTTCAAACGAAAGGATATCGTCCTGGCGGAAGGCAGCCTAGGGATGAGCGCCGGCGATGCGGTGAGTGGCGCCGCGTACGCGGCGGCGAGAGAAATGAAAGCTAAAGTCGTCGCTTTAGAAACCTATTCCGGCGAAGACTTGCGATTTCTTGATGTCTATAAAGGATTCGGCAGGAGTTTACTGGGCGTCGTGATCAATAAGGCGCCGCCAAGCCAGTTGAAGCGGGTGCGGGATGAAGCCGGGGCAGGATTCGAGGCGGCGGGCATAAAGTTGCTGGGAGTCATCCCGGAGAATAGAATACTGATGGCCATAACCGTCGGCGAGCTGGCGGAAAGCCTTAAGGGAAAAATATTGAATAGCGTTGAGAAGTCGGCAGAGCTGGTGGAGAATTATATGCTCGGGGCGCTGGTGGTGGGTTCCGGACTGGACTACTTCCAGCGCAAGAGCCGCAAAGCCGCCATCCTCCGGCACGAACGCGCGGACATGCAAATGGCCGCGCTGGAAACCTCGACGGCCTGTCTTGTTCTCAGCGGTAGCGAGAAGCCGCCGCTCTATAACGTACTCTATAAAGCGGAGAGCCGGGGCATCCCGATTATTACCACCGGCGCCGCCGTTAACGATATCGTTATTATTATCGAAGGTATTTTACAGAGAACCAGGTCGAACCAGGCGAACAAGCTGGTTAAACTGGCCGAAGTGGTCAGGCAGAACCTGGATATAAAAACGTTAGTTTAGCTTGTCGTAAGGCATCAAAAGGAGGGTATCGACAAACTGGATTAAGGTCATCCACAACTGTAAATGTGTTCCTGGGGTGGTTATATTGCTCTGGGACTTTTTGTTTAGTACGCTATACTGATAGCTGATTGTATAGTCGACCCGGCGGGGCAATCCGGCCGGGAAAAAAAATCTATAAAAGGGGGGCAGGTGATTGAATGCACTAGGAAGACATCTACTGGTTGAGTTGTACGACTGCGATAAGGAGGCGTTAAACGACCTGGGCTTTCTCCGTAGAGTCATGGTGGATGCCGCTATCGATTGCGGCGCCGTGGTACTCGGCGATTCCTTCCATCATTTCAATCCACAGGGAGTGAGTGGCGTGGTCATCATCGCTGAGTCCCACCTTTCCATTCATACCTGGCCGGAATACGGTTATGCCGCCGTCGACGTCTTTACCTGCGGCACTACCGTACAACCTGAGAAGGCGGCCGAGGTGCTGATCGGGAAGCTCGGGTCCCGAAACCACTCCGTGGTGGAGATCCCCCGGGGGGTTCTGGTAACCGTATAAAACACGGAAGGATTTATGGATACCGATCCGGATAAATGGCTGCGGGACAAGATAAACGAGAATTTCTTACAGCTGCACCGTCTTGATGAGGTGCTGTATACCGGGCGGACGCCGTACCAGTCCGTCGAGGTCGTCCGCACCCGCGACTTCGGCGTATGTCTGGTGCTGGACGGCAAGATACAGTCGTGCGAGATTGACGAACATATTTACCATGAAGCCCTTGTGCAGCCGGCCATGATAGCTCATCCCGCACCTGAAACGGTCTTCATCGCCGGCGGCGGTGAAGGCGCCACTCTCCGCGAAGCCCTGGCCAATAGAACCGTAAAAAGGGCGGTGATGGTCGAAATAGATAAAGAAGTGACCTCCCTCAGTCGCAAATACCTGCCCGCTCTCAGTCGCGGCGCCTTTGAAGACAGCCGCACGGAGTTACATCACGTTAACGCCCGCGAATATCTTAAAAAGTCTAAAGATAAGTACGACGTTATTATCATTGATTTGCCCGACCCCATCGAAAAAGGCCCTGCTTACCTGCTTTTCACCCGGGAATTTTATCGAATCGTCCTCGATAGACTCACAAAAAATGGATTAATTGCGGTTCAGGCGGGTTCCGCCTCGCCGACGGAACTGCTGAACCTTACCGCTGTCAATAACACGCTGCAAAGCGTTTTTCCCACGGTTGTTGCGTATGCGACATATATGCCGGCTTTTGGCGGGCCCTGGGGTTTTTGCCTGGCCTCGCGGCAAAACGACCCCTCCCGTTTTTCCCCCGCGGAAGTTGATAAGAGGATTGCCGCCAGGTCGCTCGGGGGCTTGCGCTTCTATGATGGTATCACCCACCGGAACATGTTCTCCCTGCCTAAATATATCCGGCAAGCTCTGGCCGGGCAGAAGAGAATCATCACGGACAAAAAACCGCTATATCTTTACGGCAAATAGCCCTTTAAATCCCGATAAAACAATAGGCTGGCAGATATTATCCACCAGCCTATATTTGTGTCCTTCTTTAGAAGGTCGGTGCTATTAGCGGTTCGTTCTGATTTTGCTGAAGCACTCGCTGCAATATACCGGCCGTCCTTCACGGGGCTCGAAGGGTACTTCGGTTTCTTTGCCGCACTCGGCGCAGACCGCGGGGTACATCTGGCGGGCTTTGCCGCCGCCGGAACCGTACCGCTCGGCTTTACGGGTCTGCCGGCAGTTCGGGCACCGCTTGGGCTCATTGGTATAGCCTTTGGATTGGAAGAACTCTTGCTCCGCAGCGCTGAAGGTAAACGAAGCTCCGCAATCGGCACATGTCAGGGTCTTGTCTTGAAAAGCCAACGGATGACCTCCTTTCTTAAGTTAGTTGGTTAGTGCTAAGGTCATCCGTAACAGGGTCGGGGAAAAGACGTTTCGTTGCATATATGATAACCTAGACTGAAAACCACCAGTGGCTATTATATATCGGAGAAACGCAATTTGCAATAGGCCATTGGTAATATTTTACCAGTTAATTTTCGACTCCGATGTTAATTATGCTATAATTTTGAGGTTAACGGGGCCGTAGTTCAGTTGGGAGAACGCCTGCTTTGCACGCAGGAGGTAGGGGGTTCGAACCCCCCCGGCTCCACTTGGGGGTTCAATAGGCAGAACTGATGATATTTAATAGTGGTTGGAGGTCGTTTTTTGGATTGAAAACGTTGTGCTCTTAAAGTAACTAAAGATGTAACCTTTTATATCTTCTTTTCTTATTTCAATATTAAAAGTAAATGAGAAGTAGATTTTCTTTCAATCTTCATCAGTGAATAAAAAGAGGACACGTGGCCTTGATTCACAAAACAAGCTAATGTTACCCAATAAAAACCTCAAATATAACCTATCAAACTCCTTGACTTATGTAATCTCTGGCTTTAGAATAAATCAGTTTCTAATGGGAGGGTGATTCCTCATGAAGTGCCCAGCTTGTCAGACTGAGCTTCCCGACAATTCTAAATATTGTATGGCCTGCGGGAGGACTTTGCAGACCGAACTCGTATGTGCCCAGTGCAGGCATGTCAATCCTCCGGCAGCCAATTTTTGCCTTCAGTGTGGTCAGCCACTTACCTCTGCGCAAGCATCAGAATCAGCGAAGCCATCTTCACCCCAGTCCACCTCTTTTGCCGGAGGCCGCTATCAGGTTAAAAAATTCCTCGGTGAGGGCGGCAAGAAAAAGGTCTATCTGGCCCATGACACTGTACTCGACCGTGATGTGGCCTTCGCCCTGATAAAGACCGAGAAGCTTGATGAAGTCGCCCGGACTCGCATTATGCGTGAAGCGCGTGCTATGGGAAAACTCGGCGACCATCCCAATATCGTTACTGTTTACGATTTCGGCGACCACGAGGGTCAGCCTTATATGGTCTTACCCCTTTTACCCGGTGGCGATGTCGAAGGACTTATCGAGAAAGCGTCTGAGCATAAGTTGCCTCTCGATAAAGCGATAGAAATAGCCATAGCAGTCTGCCGTGGCTTGGAGTTCGCCCACTCTAAAGGTATAATACACCGTGACCTCAAGCCGGGTAATGTCTGGCTCAGCGCTGATGGCACTGCCAAGATGGGCGACTTTGGTCTGGCTGTAGCGGTGGAGCTTTCACGACTGACGAAGTCCGGGATGATGGTGGGCACAGTAGCTTACATGCCGCCGGAGCAGGCCATGGGCGGTAAGGTTACCACCAGGGCCGACCTTTATTCACTGGGGGCCATGCTTTACGAGATGGTGACCGGACGGCCGCCCTTCGTGGGCGACGACTCGGTGGCTATCATCGGACAGCATATCAATACGCCGCCTGTTTCCCCCGCCTGGCATCGCGCCGACCTGCCCCCGGCTTTAGAGACTCTCATTATGCAACTGCTGGAGAAAGACCCGCAGAAAAGGCCGGAATCGGCCACTGTGGTCCTACAGGCTCTGGAATCTATCGAAGCGGGTAAGGTTAAAAAAGAACCATCAAAGGAAAATGCCCCCTCGGAAAATCCCCTCTATCGTAGGGTTTTCGTGGGCAGAGAGCCTGAACTGAAACAACTGCAAAGTGCTTTCGATGGCGCCATGTCCGGGCAGGGTACCCTGATGATGGTCATGGGCGAGCCGGGAATCGGCAAGACCGCTCTATGTGAACAGCTATCGACCTACGTTACATTACGAGGCGGCAAGACGCTGGTCGGGCACTGCTACGAGGAAGGCTCGCTGTCGCTGCCCTACCTGGCTTTCGTGGAGGCTATGCGTTCTTACGTTCTTTCCCGCGAGGTTAAAGACCTTAGAGAAGAGCTGGGCACGGGAGCCGCGGACGTAGCGCGTATCGTGTCTGAGATAAGGGAAAGGCTCAAGGTAAAGCCCCGCCCGCAGAAAGACCCCGAGGAAGAGAGATATCGGCTAATGCAGGCAGTCACCGGCTTCCTGACCAACGCCGCCGGCGTCCAGCCTTTGCTCATCGTCCTGGAAGACCTGCACGATGCCGATAAAGGCACTTTAGACATGTTGACCCACGTTTCCCGCCATTTGACCGGGGCGAGGCTTTTAGTGGTCGGGACGTATCGTGACGTAGAGGTCGACCGCA
>CAZEUJ010000085.1:0-8432 GCA_964514525.1 uncultured Dehalococcoidaceae bacterium | reverse complement strand
GGTGAGCCATTCCGTTCCCCCGATTTTCCCCACCCACCTTTCTCCCGTCCGCTTTTCCTGCCGGACGAGGTCACTCCAGTAGTTCGTCCCTTTTTCCTGGTAATATTTTTCTGAAGCCTCGAGAAGTTGTTTCTGATAGTCAGTCGGGTATGAGCCGGCGTTGCATTGCAGGTGCGGGTGGACCAGACTGCCCCCGGCGGGCGGCATATAGTTCCAGGCGATGAAGCCGTATTTCGCTTCAGCGTCGACCCTCTGGACGGTCTTGATATATGTATGCGCTGCCGTCAGGGCGTTGAATACCGTCTCCGGGTCGAATTTGTCCAGGGCGATATAGTGTTCGTCGGAGACAGCCACGACCACGCCATAGGTGTCGTAGGGGTCGATATTGGGGAAGGCCAGGGCTTTACCCTTACGCATGATGCCTTCGGGGAAAAGGCCGGGGGGAAAGCGGGGCGTGATGCGCTCGACGAGCGGTGGGCAGAACGGGCAGGTCAGCTCCCGCGACCTCTTTTCCAGGGCGGTTAGGTCCGGCCGGATAATTCTTGATAGCGAGTACGGGACGAGGCGGCATGTCCGCCCCGTCAGCGGGTCGAAGCGTATTTCCACGGGCGCAACCGCTTCGACTAACTCGCCGGATTTGTCACGTTTGAGCATCCGCGACGGCATTATCTCCCGCCGGAATACAATAGGACTATACTTTGTTTTACTCATAAAGCCTATTTCACGATGTTGCTTATTTGCTTGAACTTTTCGCCTCGGGCTACCTTGAGGAGCTCGAAGAGGGCCATCTCCATCGTGGTCGGACTGACCCCCGCCGCCCCCATCCTAAACAGGGCGACCAGTTTATTCTCCGGTTCGCGCGAGGCAACGCAGTCGCCGACCACCTGCACTTCGTATCCCGCTCGCGATAGCGCGATAGCGGTCTGGTAGACGCAGATGTGCGCTTCTATCCCGGCGATGAGCACCTGCTTTCTCTTTAAAGCTTCTAACGCCCGGCAAAAAACCGCCTCATCGCAGCAGTTAAAGCTGACCTTCTCAATCGGCTTAACGTCCGGTATGAGTGCCTTGATTTCCGGCAGCGTCGGGCCGAGTCCTTTGGGGTACTGCTCGGTAATTATAATGGGGATTTCCAGCACCTGCGCCCCCTTGATAAGCTTTATTACGTTGCGCAGGAGTTTTTCCTTTTCATGCATGACGGGGAAAAGCCTTTCCTGCACATCGATGACCAGCAGCGCGGTTTTTTCAGTTGTCAGCAACTCCGGTGCCTTCATATCTTATACCTCGATTCAAACGGACTCTATTCAGTATAAAATCCCGCTCTGCCTGTGTCAAAATTGGAAAACAGAAAAGAGAGGCGCCAGCCCCTCTTAAACGCCCCCGTTTTACTCCCCATTTTCCCCCACCTAATAACTGTTAACTCTCCTTCTCTCGTTGTGATATACTCTATATGTCGTTTTTAAGTCGGTTCGAGCTATGGATTACGAGACTATCATCGGGCTGGAAGTGCACGCCCAGCTTTTAACGAAAAGCAAGATGTACTGCGGCTGCAGCGCCGATTACGCCAGCGCGCCGCCCAATACCCACGTCTGCCCGGTCTGCCTGGGCATGCCCGGCGTTCTTCCGGTCATCAATAAGCAAGCTATCGAGTTCACCATCATGACCGCCCTCGTTTTAAACTGCCCTGTCTCCGATATGACACAATTCGCCCGCAAGAACTATCCCTATCCCGACCTCATGAAAGGGTACCAGATTTCGCAGTCCGGTATGCCCATCGCGCGTCAGGGCTGGATGGCTATCGAGGTTGACGGCCAGGGTAAAGTAATCGGCATTAACCACGTCCACCTCGAGGAAGATGTCGCCAAGCTTTTACACCGTAGCGTCGGCGGGGAGGACTACAGTCTCGTCGATGTTAACCGTTCGGGCGTGCCGCTGATGGAAATCGTCAGCGAGCCGGACCTGCGCTCGCCGGAGGAAGCGCGTCAATATCTGGTCAAGCTGCGCAGCATTTTACAGTACCTGGGCGTCTCGACCGGCAACATGGAGGAGGGCAGCTTCCGGTGTGATGCCAATATCAGTATTCGACCTGCCGGCGCCACGGAGCTTGGCCCGAAGGTAGAAGTTAAAAACCTGAATAGCTTTAAGGCGGTCTTCATGGCGATGGATTACGAGGCGCAGCGCCAGCGTAAGGCCGCCGCGGAGGGACAGCGACTCGTCCAGGAGACGCGGGGCTGGGTAGAGGCCCAGGGCAAGACCGTCTCGCAGCGCAGCAAGGAATATGCCCACGATTACCGTTACTTTCCGGAGCCGGACCTGCCGCCGCTGGTCATCGGGCGGGACTGGGTGGAAGCGGTGAGGAAAAAGCTCCCCGAGCTGCCCGAAACCCGCCGGGACCGCTTTATAAAAGAGTATGGCTTACCGAAGTATGACGCCGATTTGCTCACCGAATCGAAGGTTAAAGCCGATTACTTCGAAGAGACCGTCAAATCGCATAAAGACGCCAGGCCGAAGGAGATAAGCAACTGGCTTTTAGGTGAAGTTACCCGCATCACCAATACTAATAACATAGATATTTCTGAATTTAGAAGTAAGGTCAGCCCGATAAAACTGTTTAAGCTGACGGACCTGGTGGTAAAAGGCACTTTAACGGGCACGATGGCCAAACCTGTCCTCGAAGAAATGTTCAGGATGTCTAAAGACCCCGACGATATTATCGCCGAGAAGGGCATTTCTCAGATCAGCGATACGTCTGAACTTGAGAAAATAGTCGCCGAGGTGATAAACTCTAATATACAGCCCGTTGCGGACTACCGCGCCGGGAAGGAAACGGCGCTTAAGTTCCTGGTCGGCCAGGTCATGAAGGCGACCAAAGGCCGTGCCAACCCGCAGCTGGTTAATGAAGTACTGAAGCAGAAGCTGGCCGAAGCCTGAAAAGGGGTAGCTGGAGAAAAAAATATATGGAAATGTATTTATATATCGCGCAAATCGTCGTCGCCGTCGCCCTGATTATGGTCGCCCTCCTTCAGGTGCGGGGCGGCGGTTTGGGCGGTATCTTCGGCCAGGCGGATACGGTCTACCGCACCAAGCGGGGCGTGGAAAAGACCCTGTTCCAGCTTACCATCGCCCTGGTAGTTATTTTTATCATTCTCTCCGTCGTTTCGCTCAGAATAGGCTCCTGATTGGCGTTAGTTACGATAAGTGTGGTCCACCGACTTTCTTCGTGTGTAAATCGGCAATGACGTCATAATTAGGTGATCAGTCATAAAATTGTAATATTTTTTTAGGCTGTAGCTATTGACAAATACGCTCAAGTTTGCTACTCTGCTAGGCAAAAGGCATGTTGGAGGTGTAACCATGGCTCAGGCATATTGCATGAAATGCAGGACCAAGAGGGAAATTAAAAACCCGAAACAGGTCGTTCTCAAGAACAAGAGGCCAGCGACCCAGGGCGTTTGCCCCGTTTGCGGCACCAAACTCTTCCGTATCGGCAGGGGTTAGTTCTCTTTTCTCGTTCCGCTCGTCCCGTTTAGAGTATCGGGATAAGTATTGCTGGTACAGTTCCGCTGTAGCAAGTTATCCGGGAGTCGGTGGGGTTGGTTTAAGGGGGGTTGTTTGTACGATTCCGCTTAGCTTCTATAGTATAGTACACATTATATTTAACGAATAAGGCATTGCCTGCGGGCAGTGCCTTATTTGATTGTGCTATTTTTTTATATTGAGCTCTTTTTTAATGTTTCCTGTTTTTTTGAAAAACAAAGTATCTCCGGCTGGATTTGTTAACACTATCCAGTCGTTATCATATACCACGTTGAGATAGGAGAAATAAGTTGGGTCGGGCTGTCTCTGCCGGACAAACCCTGCTTTCGTGGTTGGCTCTGCTCCGCCTGGGGGCTACCGCGCGCGGTGTCCTTCCTTTTCTCCTCGGCGCCGTTATCGCCTGGAGTCAGGGCAGCCCTATCGACTGGCTGGTACTGCTCCTCTCATCGGTGGCTGTCCTCTGTATCATGGTAATGACATTCCTCGTTAATGAGTATTACGACTACGCCACCGATAGCGCCAATAAAGACTATCACATGTTTTCCGGCGGCAGCCGCATCTTACCCCTGGGTCTAATACCCCGCCGCAGTGCCCTGATCGCCGCCGGTGCTTTTCTCGCTGTGGCTATAGGTATCGGGCTGTTGCTGCATTTTTATTTCCGCACCGGCCCTCTGACTATCCCCCTGGGGGCTATCGCGATTTTCATTGGCTATTTCTATACCGCCCGGCCGTTTCAGTGGTCCTACCGGGGTCTGGGTGAAATTGCTATCCTGTTTACCTGCGGCTGGCTGGCTACGGTCACCGGTTACTACCTTCAGGCGGGCCGACTCGACGCCGTGGCGACGCTGGCTTCGCTGCCCGGCTCTATCAGCGTTTTCCTGGTGATATTCATGAATGAAATCCCCGATATCAAGTCGGACAAGCTGTCCGGTAAAAATAACCTGGCGGTCCGGTTGGGCCCGGAGAAGGCGGGCATCCTGTATGCTGTACTTCTCGTCCTGTGTTATATAAATATTATCGTTAACGTCTTTTTCGGCGTGCCCGTCATCAGCGCTTACCTTTCGGTTGTGCTGCTGCCGTTGATAATATGGAATATCAGCACGATTTTCCGGAAGGGATTGGCCGGTAGGGAAGCCCGGGAGTCGCTGAGCCTGCGCACCCTGGTCTTCGACCACCTTATAACCGTCATCTATGCCGTGAGTTTTGTCGTGGCCGGTCTCAACGCTGTAGAGCTGAATATCGGCTACTTGATAGTGCTGGTAGCGGCTTTTGTCGTCGTTTTCGCTCTGGAAGGTCTGGGGGTAGCCTGCTCCAGGGCAGCCCTGGCGGAGTAAAATTACGTGATTTGCCTCCCCTTTTCCCCCCACCAGAAAAAGAAAGAGGGGCTTCGCCCCTCTTAAACGCCCCGCTTTTTATGTTCCCCCTTTGTAAAAGGGGGATTAAGGGGGATTTTGCCCTACCTCTTCTTCTTCCATACCGTGCCTGTCGCCGTATCCTCCAGGACTATTCCCAATTCGGTCAGGCTGTTACGCAATTCATCCGCAAGTTTAAATTTCTTTGCCTCTCGGAGCCGTCTTCGAATTCCTATTAAAAAACTCAATGCAATATCTGCATTTAACTCACTCGCTGCTAAATCTATTATTAGACCTTCTTGTCTAACCTTAACGGCCATTGTATTAAGCAATTGCTCCAACTGCTCTAAATCCAGCGGTGCTTCCTCCGGCGCTTTAAAAGTCAGCCCCAGCACCCCGCCCATCTCACGCAGCGTCTGGCGGGCTTTGATAGCGTCCATCTCCGTCACCTCAGCGCTGTTAATGTCCCTTGCCAGGTCGAAAAGTGCCGCTATCGCCTGCGGGGTATTGAAGTCGTCGTCCATCGCCTCGACGAACCTATCGTAATAAGGCCGGGCGTCGAGCGACTTGCCCTTGCCCTGTGCCGCATCTTCCTTTATAGCCACTCTCAACAGTCTTTCCGCCCCGACCTGCGCCGCCTGTATAACCTCTTCGGTATAGGTCAGCGGCGTGCGGTAGTACGAGCTTAATATAAAAATCCTGATGGCGTCGGCGCTGTACTTTTTGAGGGCGTCCCGTATCGTTATCAGGTTTCCCAGGCTCTTGCTCATCTTGTCGGCGCCCATCTGGAGCAGGCCGTTGTGCATCCAGTACTGCACGAAAGGCTTTTTGCCGGTAAAACTCTCCGACTGCGCTATTTCGTTTTCGTGGTGGGGGAATACTACGTCCTGGCCTCCCCCGTGGATGTCTATCTGGTCGCCGAGGAATTTACGGGACATGGCGCTGCACTCGATGTGCCACCCCGGCCGCCCCTTGCCCCACGGACTGTCCCACGATGGCTCGCCCGGCTTGGACTCTTTCCAGAGGACGAAGTCCATCGGGTCTTCTTTGGCCTCGGATGCCTCGACCCTCGCCCCGGCCATCATCTGTTCGAGACTGCGTTTGGATAGCTTGCCGTAGTCGCTGACCTTTCTGACACGGAAATAGACGTTCCCGCCGACCGCGTACCCATAGCCTTTTTCGATGAGTCCCTCCGTCATAGCGATGATTTCCGGTATGGTCTCGGTGGCTTTGGGGGTGAAGTGCGGCCGGAGGTTGTTGAGCGCGTCCATGTCCTCGAAGTGCCGCGTAGCGTATTTTTCGGTGAGATCTTTGACGGAAATCCCGAGCCGGTTGGCGTGGTTGATGATGTTGTCTTCGACATCGGTGATGTTTTCAACGTGTTTTACTTTATAGCCCCTGAATTCCAGGTACCGCCGCACGACGTCGAAGAAGATATAGCTCAACGCGTGGCCGATGTGCGAGTCCGCATAAGGGTTGATGCCGCAGACGTACATCGTGGCCGTATCGCCGAGCGGTTTAAATTCCTTTTTCTGGCCGGTTAACGTATCGGTGATTTTCATTTTTTCCCCTCTATCATCGCCACGGCGTAAGCCGCGATTCCCTCACCGTTTCCGATGAACCCCAGCCCGTTATTGCTGCTGGCTTTGACGCTGACCTTGTCAATATCGATGCCGAGTACATGGCACAAATTATGCCGCATGTCGTCGATGTACTCGCGAAGGCGTGGCTTTTCCGCCACCACCGTCGCATCGATGTTGACCACCCGCCAGCCTTCATCTTCCAGCTTTTCCACCACTTTATCGAGGAGGATAAGGCTGGAGATGTTCGCGTACTCCGGCTCGCCGGACGGGAAATGCTGCCCGATGTCACCCAGCGCCGCCGCACCCAGCAGGGCGTCTATGACGGCATGAGTGAGGGCGTCGGCGTCGCTCCAGCCTTCCAGTCCTCTGGAAAACGGTATCTCCGTTCCCCCCAGCACCAGTTTCCTCCCAACAGTGAAGGGATGGACGTCATAACCTATACCGATACGCATATTACCGCCCATGTTGCTTCCATAACGCCTCGGCCATCGCGAGGTCGGCGGGCGTGGTTATCTTTATATTATCATAAGAGCCGGGGTAAACCTTAACTTTATAGCCGGCTTTTTCCACCAGCGAAGCGTCGTCCGTGACGTCGCCAAAGACGTGCCGGTAGGTGTTCTGGATGACATCGATGCGAAACACCTGCGGGGTCTGGACGGCCCTCAGATTTTGACGTGGGAGCGTCTGGCGCACGATGTCGTCGGCCCCGGCGACCTTTATGGTGTCCGTTAGGAGGACGGCGGCTACAGCGGCCCCCGTCTCTTTAGCGGCTTCCAGCCCTTTTTCGATGAGGTCGATGGTCACGAGCGGCCGCGCGCCGTCGTGGATGACCACCCACTCGCCGTATTTGAGTCTTTTTAGCCCCTCCGCCACCGAGTCCTGCCGCTGTTTTCCCCCCAGACAGACGTCCTTGACTTTAGGCCACCCCTCCAGCGCCACGAGCCGGCGGCATTGTTCGATGTTTTTCGAGTTCATGACGACGATTATCTGGTCGATGGATTTGCACGCCTGGAAGGTGTCGATTACCCTCGCGAGTACCGGTCGACCGCTGATGGGGGCGAACAGCTTATCGATGCCCCCCATCCGCTGGCTATCCCCTCCCGCCGCGATAATCGCCGCCGCCTTTTCCTTATTACTCATTTTTAGTCCTGTCTAGTTATATGTCATTTCCACGAATTCTGGCTCAGCCTGCCAGTTTGAACATCCGTTCCAGTTCCCAATCACCGTTTTCCTCGGAAAAAAGGACGAAATCGGTGATGCTATCTTCGTAGTGTAATTTATATTTAGAGAGTCTTTTCTTTATATCAGGAAAAACCGCGGCCGGGATTTTCTCGCCGATGGTCACATGCGGGACGAATTTCTCAAGATTGAATTTTCCATCGGTATACAGCTCTTTTATCAGCCCGTCCAGAGACTTGACGATGTCTATATGCAGTTTTTTCACCGCCCGCCTGTATAGTATCGCGGCATAGGCCACGTTATTCCCGTTTTCAAAGAATTTAATGCCGTTCAATATAATACTAAATTGTTTCGTTCGTTTGGCCACTTGATCCAGCTGCTCAATCACTTTAAAGAGGGAGAACACCGGCACGAACGGATAGACCAGGGTTATGTGGGGCACGATGGTGTAAGTGATATATTGCTGGTAATCGGCACGCAGCTTGCCGAATACTTTATCAATTTTATCGGAAAAGGTCAGGACTATGGCGTAGGTATTGGCCTCCCCCATGCTCTAATCCCCCTCCTCTTTCCCTTTACCGTCCTCCTTTAACCCTCTAAATACCGCCTCCCTCAGCGTCCCCACCGCTATGATCTCCATATCCTTCGGCGGGTTTATCTTGACCCCCGTCTTGGGTATGATGCAACGTTTAAAGCCAAGCCGCGAGACCTCGCTTAAGCGGCGTTCCAGCTGGTTGACCGCCCGGAGCTCCCCGCTCAGCCCCACCTCCCCCACCGCCGCCGT
>CAZEUJ010000084.1:0-8439 GCA_964514525.1 uncultured Dehalococcoidaceae bacterium | reverse complement strand
CTGGCGTTGGCGTTCCCCACCGACGAGTCGTAAAAGCAGATGCTTTCATCGCAGAAACGCTCGCCCTTCGGGTCGACCCATAGGTCGGGCTGGGTGACCGCGTATTCTATCTGGTTTCCCAGGCTAAAGTCCGGTCCCGCCGGCCCGGCCCGGTACAGCTCCAGCAGGCTTTTCCCCTCTTCCGCCGCCCCGACTTCCCACGCTATGCGGATGCCGTCTCCCATCTTGTCCACGTTGCCGATAGGCATCAGGTTGACTCCCAGGTCGAAGCCCGTGTACTTTTTTATCCACTCTTTGTTGTTGGCGTAGCCCCCGCTGGCGATGATTACCGCTCTGGCATTAACCGGAATCTCTTCCCCGTCGACTTCCGCCACGACGCCTGTTATGCGATCGCCCTGTTTGACAATTCTCTTTACCGGCGCGGCCAGCCGGATGTCGATCCCACTCTCTTTCGCGCGCGTTATCAGTGCCTTCACTAAGGCTTCACCCCTCCCTTTGATGACGTGGTAGGTACGCGGGGAATCGGGCATGTTTATCGTGGTGTCGGTGAAGACCACCCCCTGTTTCTGGAGCCAGGCTATCGTGCCGGCGGACTCGTTCACGATGGCCCTGACCAGTCGCGGATTGGCTATCCAGTGGCTGTACTCCATGATGTTCTTGAAAGCCTCGTCCCGACTGTACATGATATAGCGTTCCCGCTGCATGTCGCTTTCCACGGCGAAGGTGCCCTGGAGAAAGTTGGAGGTTCCCCCCGGTGAACGCTCCTTTTCAAAAACGATGACTTTAGCCCCGCCCTCCGCCGCCGTCAGCGCCGCCGCCAGCCCCGCCGCCCCCGACCCCACTACAACAATATCCGTTTGTGCTGGTATCGGATTCATCTTGACCTCCCGCTGCAACTAATAGCTGCTCCAGAATTTAATCGGCGTGATTTTTAGCCTTAATTCGCATTGCAGGCAGCGCTTGGCTTCGCACTCCGCCGTCTTTTCGTCCATGTCTTTGACCACGCTGCGAAAACTCTTTATTCGCTTTTCCGCCGGGATATATGAGTCCCGGCACCTTTCTAAGGAAGCAAAACCCTCCCACGACCCGATATATTTCTTTAGTTCCTGTAGAGGCGCCAGATTTTCGTCGATATTGCCGCTGCCTTCTAAATATTTATCGAGGGCAATCGCCGCTTTTCTCCCGGAAGCGATGGCTTTGATAACGGAGGATGTGCCGTTGACCGCGTCTCCGGCGGCAAACACTCCTTCTTTACTGGTGGTAAAAGAGTACTCGTCCACGGCAATGAGGTTGCCGGACCCGATATCCACCCCGAACCCTTCGGGTATCTCCGGTCTTTGCCCGATGGCGAAAATTACGGTATCGGCCTCGATTGTATGCTGTGAGTTTTCGACGGCCTCTATCTGCGGATTTTTTTCTTCATCGAAGCTAAGTGATGCCACTTCGAGGCATTCTACGCCTTTAATTTTTCCGTTTTCGGTTAATATCCGCGTAAAAGTCCTGCCGGGATATACTTTAATCCCCTCCTCTTCCCCCTGCTCGATTTCCTCTTTCGCCGCCGGCATCGTCTCTCTCGGTTCAAGGCAAGCCAGCTTTACCTGTGCCCCTAACCTTATCGCCGCCCGCGCGCCGTCGAAGGCCACGTTGCCTCCCCCTAGCACCAGGACGCTCTTGCCGACGCTGACCTTTTTCCCGAGGTTTATCTCCCTGAGAAAATCAACTCCTATCAACACTCCGGCATTGTCCGTGCCGGGTATCTTTAGCTTTTGACCCCGGTGTGTCCCCACGGCCACGATGATACCATCATAGCCCTGCTCGAAAAGGTTATCTATCGACTCCACCCGCGTGCCGGTTTTTATCGTCACGCCCGTATTCTGGATATACTTTATCTCATTTTCGAGCACTTTTCTTGGCAGGCGGTATTCGGGGATGCCGTAACGTAGCATCCCCCCCGCCGCCGGCAGCCCCTCATATACGGTAACCTCATGGCCCCCTAAAGCCAGGTAATAGGCCGCCGTCAACCCGGACGGCCCCGCCCCCACTACCGCTACTTTTTTCCCGGTCGGCGGTTTCTTTTTTACGTTTTTTGCCCACGACTCGTTTTCGTCATTTTCCACCGCGTAACGTTTGAGTTCTCTAATCGAGATTGCTTGGTTTATTTCCCCTCGGCGGCAGACATCTTCGCAGGGGCGGTCGCACACGTATCCCAGCACCCCGGGGAAAGGTACCTTTTCTCTTATCACCGCCGCAGCGGCCGCGTAATTCTTCTCGCTGATAAAGCGCAGATACCCCGGCACATCTATTTCCGCCGGGCAGATATATCGACATGGCAGTAAGGCGGTCTTCCTGTTTTTCCCTTTGGTGAGTTCTTCCTTGTCCATGATGGCCCCGCTCGGGCAGACCTCGGCGCAGGCGCCGCAAAAACGGCACCCTGCTTCGGCCAGCGGTAAATCGTCATTGGTCCCTATGTATCTATCCCCATCTTTTATTTTTTCTACGAGCACCCCCACCCCTCGCAGCTCCTTGCACGCCCTTATGCAGCGCGTGCACATGACACATTTGTTGGGGTCGATGGTAAAAAGCGGGTTGCTGTTGTCCACCGCGAACAGCCTGGCCCGACCCCCTATTTTATATTCTTCGTCGCTGGTGTATTGCTTGAGCGATTGCAGTTCGCAGTTGAGGTATTTGATACAGGTGCCGCAGTCCGCCGGATGGCCTTCGAGTATCTTTTCCATGGCCTGGCGCCGCGCTCCGGCGAGCTTTTCTGTTCGCGTCCTGACCTTCATGCCGTCGGCGGCCGGTGTCGTGCAGGAAACGACTAGCTCATCGCTTCCTTCTACCTCGACCAGGCACAGCTTGCAATCCCCGGTAGAGGGGAGGTCGGGGTGATAGCAGAGAAAGGGGATGTAAATCCCGGCTTCGAGAGACGCTTCGAGGATGTTTTTCCCCTCTTCCGCCTCTATTTCCCGACCGTCAATATTGAGTTTAATCTTTGCCATAATTCTAGAGCAGCCTGATTATCTCGGTGGCGTCGTCCAGCTTTTCCAGCCTCGCCACCATCTCTATTACTTTATCGATGGTTTCTTTGGGCAGCGACTTTCTCGAGCAGGCGGCGCACTCCCGGAATTTCTTTACGATGTCTTTAATTGTCATGGGTCTCTCGACGCTGCCCAGGCAGTGTTCCACCTCCTCCCGGTATTCCGTCCCGTCCTTCATCTTTATGATTACCCCGCCCGGCCCCACGCCGTGCCGGTTCATCTCCGCTACGAGCTTTCCCCTCACCTTCTGCGCTACTCTCAGGATTTCGGGTTTTTTGATGGCTTCGTCGGTAAAGTCGTCCACCGTCACCTTGCCCCCGACGAGCGCCGTCGCCACTACCCAGGGCACGCTGAACTGCGCGTCGATAATTGTCCGCGGATTTTGTTTTATTTCCGGCGGTTGGGATAAAGCGTATATCGACTGCCCTCCGTAGGCTGTTATCTCTTTAATCTGCTCGACTTTAATATTGTATTTGGTTTTCAAAGCCAGCGCCGCGTCGATACAGGCGTGGGTGAGTCCGCAGCAGGGGTAAGGTTTGTCCCCGATATTCACCCCCTCGAATCTTTTCCCCAGGTCCGCGGTGAGTATTCGGGGGTCATAGTCCCCGCCCATATAAATTAAAAACAGCCCCGATTTTCCTTCCAGCGGGTCTCTTTCCCCCGTTATTCCCCGCTCCGCCATCAGCGCCGCCGTGATGCCGGCTTTAGCCGCCAGCCCCGGCCCCATCCTTTTCGCCAGCGCCCCGTCGGCTACCCCGGAACCCGCGCCGCCCGCCTGGTGGTAAGCTAGCCCGAGGGCGTTAATCATCTTCTCTTCATCGAGTCTCATCAGCCTGCCGGCTATCGCCGCCGCCCCGAGGTGCCCGAACAGCGTGGTGGGGTGCCAGCCGCCCGAGAGCGCGCTCGTCCCCGGTTTGCTCGCCAGCCCGAGCCTGGCCATAAAGTCCCCTCCCAGCGCTATCGCCGTAATCAGGTCTTTGCCACTGACTTTTCCCATCCGCTCCGCTACCGCGAAAGCCGTCGCTACCGTAATACATCCTACGTGTACCAGCGCCGTCTGGTGGCCGTCGTCGTAATCGAGGGCGTGTATCATCGTGCCGTTGACCTGTGCCGCGTTGGGCGCCGGGCACTTTATTCCGTAGGCGATGATGCTGCTTTGCTTTTTGCCTCCCCACTCCTTGACCATGTCCACCAGTTCCCCCACCCCTTCTTTGTTTGACCCTCCCAAGGCCGTCGCCAGACTGTCCAGCACCTCTTTCTTCGCTGCCTCCACGGCATTGGCCGGTATTTTTTCATATCTAACATTTGTAAAATGTTTTACGAATTCGCTTATCGCTGCCATGTTTTTAGCCTCCCCTTACGTTACCCCGCCCCCCAGCGCAATCACTTCGCCCGTAATATAGTCCGATTGGTCGGAGCACAGGAAATAGGCCAGGTCGGCGGCCTCTTCCGGCGTCCCCAGCCTGCCCCACGGTATGCGGTTGGCTAATGCCCCCTGGTCTTTCTTTCTGGCTTCCTCCCAGGTTATCCGCTCGGCCTCGGCCATCTTCTGGAAAGCTTCGTCCCTCAGGTTGGTCACTATCATGCCCGGGTTGATGCCGTTTACATTAATCTTATATTTCGCGAGCTCCAGCGCCAGACTCTTCGTCAGCCCGATGGTCCCGTATTTGGCGGCAGAATAGGCCGCGCTGCCCGGCACGCCGTGCGTACCCGCCAGCGAGCAGAAAATGACTATCTTTCCCCCTTTTCCCCCCGTGATCATCGCTTTGGCGGCCGCTTTGCATATTAAAAATGCACCGATCAAATCTATATCAATGATTGCCCTGATATCTTTTTCTGCCAGGTCGACGACATTGACTCCCACCGGACCGCGTATGGCGGCGGCGTGCACCAGCATGTCTATCCGCCCGAATTTCTTCAGGATTTTATCCATCGCCGCGTCTATCTCTCGGCTGACGTTGATATCCAGGGTCACCGCCAGCCCTTTCCTGCCCAGCCCTTCTATTTCTTTAACGATTTCGTTCAGTCCGCCCCAGTTTTCGTCCCCCGGGAACATGCTCTTGGGCGCCGCGAATTTGTCCGTGACGATAACGTCCGCCCCTTCTTTAGCAAACCTCACGGCGATGGCGTGTCCCATGCCCCGCTTGCTGGCGGCTCCGGTAATCAGCGCCACTTTTCCTTCCAGGTTGCTCATCGTGTTTTTCCCTCCTTGTGCTGTGACCGGAGTGCCCGGGCAACGTCGTACAGCCCGAGTTCCTTGAGTTTCTTGTCGCTTGGCCTGGCGGTTTTCAGGTCCCAGTCCATCGCGGTCAGATAGTCGTTCACGAGCGTTTCATCGTCTACGGTAACCCCGGCCAGCGGTCCGACCGTGTGCGGCGGTTTGCCGAGTATCCTGCCTGGGATCGGGTTTTTCCTCAGGTTTATCTCTTCGCGGATGTTGAAAGCCTGCCGCATGTTTTCGATTCTCTCGCCGGTTTTTAGTAGCTCTTCTTCGGTCAGGTTCCAGCCGGTGACGGCCCTGAGGAATTCGTTGACGACGGAGTTGCCAGACAGCGCCCCGTTCACGAAGAGGCAGAGTCCCGTACACATTATGATATGTTGACGGCACGTGCCGATTTTATGCGGTATGCCCCTCCCCTTGAACGACCCCTTGTCGAAAGGCGGCATGCCTTCTTGGCTGAACCCCTCCGAGCCCTGGGTATGCCGCCCCGGCGTGGCGTTGGCGATATAGGTTGCCGGCCAGTGGAACGACCCGATCGGATTGTGCCCCGGTACCTCCTGCCCCTGGATGTGGATGGCGTATTTCTCGGCCCCCTTGCCGATTCTCTCCGCGGCGATTCTTACGCCGTCGGCGAGTATATCGCCGAAGCCTTCTCTCAATGCTGTTTTTTCCAGCATGGCTACCTGCGCCCGGTGGTTTCCCCACGTCATCTCTATGCCGTCGGTGTCCTTGTTGTTGATGAGCCCTTTTTCGTAGCATTCCATGGCGAAGGCCATGATTGCCCCTGCGGAGATGGTATCGATGCCGTATTTATTGCAGATATCGTTGGTCATGAATACCGCGTCGAGGTCGTTTATCAGGCAGTTGGTCCCGAGCATGGCTATTGTCTCATATTCGGGCCGGAAAGTCCCTTCTTTATATTTATATTCGCCCGTCCCGGCTTTCATTATCGCTTCGCAGCCCACCGGGCAGTGCCAGCAGGCGACCCGCTTGAGCTTGCGCTCGTCGACCCGTTCGTGCCCGAGCGGCTTGGCGTTGGGGAAATCTTTTATCGCATCCCCTCCCCAGTTCTTTACCGGTGTATCGCCGCTTTCCGCCGAGCTCACGGTCACGAATGACGTGCCGTATTTCCTTATCCAGTCGACGTGTCCCCCCAGTTGATTGACGTATTTAGCTCTGAGTTCTTTAACCAGTTTTTCGTCGGCGACGGGCACTTTCATTTTGCCTTTTACTGCCACCACCTTGAGCCTTTTCGACCCCATAACCGCGCCCAGCCCCGAACGGCCCGCCGCGCTGCCTTTGTTGTGCATGATGCAGGCCACGAGAGAGAGCTTTTCCCCTGCCGGCCCGATGCAGGCCGCGGCGATGTCTTTGCCGAGTTCGGCTTTTAAGGCGTCATCTGTCTCATAAGTATCCTTGCCCCACAGGTGCCCGGCGTCCCTGATTTCTGCATTGCCGTTGTCAATAAATAGGTAGACCGGCTTTTTTGATGCCCCCGTGAAAATAATCCCGTCATAGCCGGAGAATTTCAGGTAGGCCGAGAATGAGCCGCCGCAGTTGGCGTCGCCCCAACCCCCCGTCAGCGGCGATTTCCCGAAAACTGTGAATCTCGTGCCGGATATCGCGTCGGTGCCGGTGAATGGGCCGGTCATAAAGCCCAGGGTGTTGTCCGGGCCCAGCGGAGCGACTCCCCCCTTCTGCCGACTGAACATGAGTCTGGCGCCGATTCCGTAACCCCCGATGAACTCACGGCATAGCTTTTCGTCGAGCGTCTCGTCTTTAAGCTCGCCATTGGATAAATCTACATTCAGGATTTTACCCATGTAGCCTCTGGCCATCCTTGCCTCCGCGTGCGGTGATTTGCCTTCGGTAAACAGGTTTCTATCTCGTAATTATACAATATTGCCGTATTTTAGGTGCAAGCGGGGCATCTAAAAGGGGCGTCAGTCTTTTTCCTCTATTGTCATCGTATGCCTTAATCGGGTATATTGTCACTTGAATACTCTTTTGCTGTTTCGTCGGGAGGTAAATATGCTGCTTGAAAACAGGGTCGCTATCGTTACCGGGGGCGCCAAGGGTATCGGGAGGGGCATCTGTCTTAAATTCGCGCAGGAGGGCTGCGATATCGTTGTGAATGCCCTGCATATAGAAGGCGCCCGGAAAGTCGCTGCCGAAGTTAAAGCTCTGGGACGCCGTTCCCTGGCGATTAAAGCCGATGTCGCCAGTAGTGCCGAGGTAAACGATATGGTGGAGCGGACAATTAAAGAGTTCGGTAAAATCGATATCCTCGTCAATAACGCCGGCGGCATTTCCCTGGCGAAAGACTCGACTGTTGAAGATACTACCGAAGAGGACTGGGACAGGATTGTCGGTGTTAACCTTAAAGGTCAGTTTTTATGCTGTCGGGCTGTGGTGCCTTATATGAAGAAAAATGGATACGGCAAGATTATTAATGTCTCTTCCATGGGCGCCATCCATCCGCCGGCTCCCATCGTTCATTACCATTCGGCTAAAGGCGGCGTTCTCGGGTTGACCACTAACCTCGCTTTTGAGCTGGCCGCTTCTAATATCACGGTCAACGCTATCCTGCCGGGCCCTATACGTTCGGAGTTTTTTACCGATATGCTGAAAAGTATGACGAAAGAAGAGGGGGAGGCTTTTTTCAGGATGCTGGATAGTAGGGTGCCGATGGGTAGGATGGGCACTCCGGAGGAGGTCGCCGGGGTGGCTTTGTTCCTGGCATCGGACCTTTCGTCCTATGTTACCGGTGAGGCTATCAATGTGGGTGGGGGACTGCCTTTAACACCGCGTGATAGGTGAGCCGTTATCGTTGGGTTAGCTTTGTAATTCCCGCGCCTGGAGGGATTCGAACCCACGACCCCCGGTTCCGAAGTCTGATAATAGGCTTGTTTTCTATGAACTTTGAAGCTAAACTGCTGTTTTGTGCCTATCCCTATTTTAGCTTCAAAACCACCTTTTCAAACCCTTACTCAGAAGACTATTAGTGCCAAATTAGTGCCGGATATAAACCTTTTTACCGAAGTCACAATACGTAATATTGTGCAATGAGGTAACAAAGTACTTGAATGCTACCTAACAATTTACCTTCGTCTGTGCTACCATAGCATTATCAAAATTGATTACTTTATACTGAAATCGGTCATCGTTTGACATTTTTTT
>CAZEUJ010000083.1:0-8636 GCA_964514525.1 uncultured Dehalococcoidaceae bacterium | reverse complement strand
TTGACTTAGATTATATTACGGGGTAAATTTTAAGTGACATTTTTAATTGAAATCAGGAGATTTATTATGGAACTTGGAAGCTCAACATCAGAAAGCCTAGTATCGGACCTGGCTATCATTAACGGCATGGTCGTTACCGTCGACAGGGATTTTTCCATCTCTCAAGCATTGGCGGTAAAGAATGGGAGGATAATAGCGGTTGGTAAAAATGAGGAAATAAAATCCTTAGCCGGGGAAAAAACAAAAACTCTCGACCTTCAAGGCAGGGCGATGTTACCTGGCATTAACGATACTCACTGCCATATTTCAGACTGGGCATTATCCAGACCTCCCTTGATGCTGGATATCAGGTTTCCTGTTGTAAAATCGATTGCCGATATAGTCAGAATGGTGGCTGAAAAAGCCGAGAAAGTGAAACCGGGTGAATGGATTTTGGGGGAAGGGTGGGACGAAGGATACCTAGAGGAGTGCCTGGCTGATTCTAGCCGTAAACCATTAAAAGAAGACCTGGATAAAGTTGCGCCTGATAATCCGGTCGTTCTCACTGAATACTCCGGACATCGCGCGTGGGTGAACAGCAAGGCCTTCGAGTTGGCGGGAATCACCCGCGACACTCCTAATCCCGTTGGTGGTGAGATTCAAAGACGCCCCGTCACCGGTGAGCTGACAGGGCTTTTATACGAGAAAGCAAGTATGTTTCTTAGGGCCATTATTCCTCTCTGGACAACCCGGCAGCGTAAAGAAGCATTGCTTGGCGCTATGGCTGAATTGAACTCTATCGGTATCACTAGTTTTACAGATGCTGGCGTCGATAGGGAAAAATGGGCAAGCTATAACGACACATACAATGAATTCTACAATGACGGCAAGTGGACCTGCAGAGTAAATATGATGCTCATGCTGGCTGGTTTTGGAAAGTCCAGCCTTGAAGGAATCAAAGAAGCGTTAAAATACGTTGGATGCAGGTACAACTTTGGTAACGAATGGCTGAAAGTAGGCGGAGCTAAGCTTGTTGCAGATGGGATACCACCGCTCAAGACTGCCTGGATGCGAGAACCATACCTTGACGGCACTGTCGGCGGTCTTGTTGTCGACGGTAATTCCCCGGAGGAGCAGGAAAAACACCTCCGGGAGATGATAAGCATTCTTCATTCGAACAGACTACAGGTCGGTATACATAGCTGCGGCGAAAGGACAATCGATGTCTGCTCTGACCAATACATGAAATGCATCGAAGAAGATCCATGGGATGCCAGACACTATATTATTCACAGTGATTTCTCCCGACAGGAGACCATAAAAAAAATCGGGGATTTCGGTAAGCGAACCGGGTACGAACTGGGCCTGAATGTGCAATCACCCATCAAATGGACAATTTCTGATTTTATGGCGACGGTGGTCGGCCCAGTGAGAGCAGCCTATCACTGGCCATTGAGGACAATGTTCGATAATGGGATACGCGTGGCAAACAGCTCTGATGCTCCGGTTATCTATCCTGACTGGAAACAGGGCGTACAAAATGCGATATTGAGAGAATCGAAAGCGACTGGTAAAGTCAGTGGCCCAGAACAGCGTATTACCTTGCCGGAAGCTATCGCCAGCTACACAATCAATGGTGCCTGGCTCGACCACATGGAAAATCTCAAGGGCTCTATTGAAGTGGGTAAGTTAGCTGATTTTTGCGTCCTGGACAAAAACATCCTGGCTATTGACCCACATCAAATAAAAAACATCCGCACCCTAATGACCATCGTTGGCGGTAGGGTTGTCTATGACGCTGGTGTGCTCTGTATCGCATAACTAACAGTTGACTATAAAGTGCCTCTAAGCCCGGGGTCATTGCATGATTATTTGGATAGTGTCGTTGGTACTGGAGCACCGATGAGTTGAGTAATGTCCCACGATGTTGTCCAAGGGCTTTTAATAACTTCCAGATTAACAAAGGTCTCGGTTCTAATAACACTTGGGATGCTGGAGATGTGTTCTTTAATAAAGTTTGACAGTTCCTCAGGTGTTCGTGCCACAATTATGGCAAGCAAGTCATAACGACCGGTAACGAAAGCCAAATAGTATATGTTTGGTTTTTGAACTAGCGTCTGTCCAACCTCACGGAGGTCAGCCATCCTGACCTGCAAAGCCATGATGCTTATAAAGCTATAGCCAATTGCATCAGGATTTAGAACGGCCTTGATTTTCATAACATTACGGTTCTGCAAGTCTCTGACTCTCTTCCGTATAGTGCCCTCACTCACCCCTAGATTCTTGGCAAGCTGCGTATAGTTCTTTCTCCCATCGTTTTGCAATTCTTGTATTAATTTTAGGTCAAGTTTGTCCATCATTTTACTCTCCATGAAGTATTTACCTGACATCATCTTAACAAAAATATATATCCGTCTACAAAACGGCGAGGGTAATAACCGTTGGCATATCAAAATCAGTGCAACTTCGTTTAGCAATGGCCTTTGAACTACGAAAACACCTTGACTTCCAAGCATCTTTTCATCATATCAATACAAAGTAGTCTATAAACTACGGTATTCGTAAGATTTTCGGGTAATAAATTCTTGACACTACGTAATTTTGCCAGTAATATTGGTAACAAGTGAACATTTCGTAGGAAAGAATCTGCATATTGGAGGAACTGCATTAAATCTATCCTGAAGATATAGACTGATGAAGACGTAGGCTATCCTGGTGTAGCGGAAAGAAAAAAGGATATAAGTTAAGGAGGAAGATGTGATTATTGGTGTTCCACGAGAGATAATGAACCATGAGGCTAGAGTATCATTGGTTCCAGCTGGAGTGAAAGCTTTGGTTGGGAGGGGCAATAAGGTGGTAGTGGAAACATCTGCTGGTGAGGGAAGTGGCATATCAGATGAAGAATACGTTAAGGCAGGGGCATTGATAAAACGATTCTCCACGGATATTTATAAAGAAGCTGAGATGATAATCAAGGTAAAAGAACCTCTTCTACAAGAATATGATCTACTGCGTGAAGAGCAAATATTGTATACCTTTTTGCATCTGGCACCGGCTTTGGAGTTGACCAAGACGTTACTAAGACAGAAAGTGATAGGAATTGCTTATGAGACGATTCAGTTGGAAGATGGTTCTCTGCCCTTGCTAACTCCTATGAGTGAGATTGCGGGAAAGATAGCCATCCAAATTGGCGCTCATTACCTTGAAATGGAGAATGGCGGTAGTGGGATTTTGCTAGGTGGAGTCCCCGGTACTAGGCCCGGAAATGTTACTATTCTTGGTGGCGGGATTGTCGGCACCAATGCGGCCAAAATTGCCTTAGGCATGGGTGCCAATGTGACTATTCTGGATACAAATCTTGACAGATTAAGATACTTGGATGATATTTTTGATGGCCGGGCTGTTACTCTTGCATCAAATATCGACAACATTGAGGCTTATGTGGTTGAGGCAGATTTGGTTATAGGGGCTGTATTGATACCAGGAGCTAGAGCACCCCGTTTAATTACTAGGGATGTAGTTGCCAAGATGAGAAAAGGTTCGGTAATTGTAGATGTGGCTATTGACCAAGGGGGGTGTATTGAAACTTCTGTCCCTTGTACTTTTGACAACCAAACCTTCACCGTCGATGGTGTAATTCATTGTTGTCTCCCTAATATGCCTAGTGCTGTTGCCCAAACTGCAACGTTCGCTCTAACCAATGCCACCCTCCCTTACGCATTGAAGTTAGCCGATTTGGGGTATAAGCAAGCATTGCTGTCTGACAGTTCATTGAGGAAAGGGTGCAACGTGTTTAAAGGGAAATTGGTCCACCAGCGTGTTGCCGAATCACTGGGATTGGAATATACTCCACTTGATGATTTGTTGCGCTCTGATAACCATCAATAATGACAACTCAATTTGATGATTGCAGATGATTGGGTAAAAACATTTAGATGAATTCACAAACAAAAGGCAAATCAAAATTTAGGAGGATGACAATATGATTTCAGAAGAGGAATTAGCCAAGCTATCCTACCCAAATGCGCCCGAGATTGTTACCAAGATCCCCGGCCCCAAGTCAATGAAAGTACTGGCAGATGTACCTAAATATGAATCTCTGACCCGACCCGGCGGCGCAAACCCACCTGTCTGGGACGAAGGTTTGGGCGCTACCGTCAAGGACCCCGACGGCAACCTCTATATCGATATGACGGCGGGTGTGGCTGTCAACGCCGTAGGCCGCCGGCACCCATTGGTCATCAAGGCCATGGAAAAGCAGATGGGTAAGATCATGCATGCCATCGAAGCGGTACACAGCCGCCGTAGCGAACTGGCCAAAAAGATATCTAGTATTATGCCCGAAGGATTGCGGGGCAATTGCGTAACATATTTCACCCAGAGCGGCAGTGGCGCTGTTGAAACGGCGATCAAGTTTGCCCACCGTGCTACCGGGAAAACCCAAATCGTCGCCTTCCATGGGGCTTATCACGGCGTATGGTGCGGCTCCGGGGCACTTACTGCTGGCGACGGCTACCGCGGTTACGGTCCGATGATGCCCGATGTTATCCACGTGCCTTATGCATACTGTTATCGTTGCTGCTTCGGACTGAAATATCCCGGTTGTAACCTGCAATGCGCCAAATATATTGATTACGTCCTCAATACACCTTATACTGCCGCCAATGATGTCGCGGCGTTGATTATCGAGCCCCAGCAGGGTGAAGGCGGCTATCTCATCCCGCCGCCTGGTTATCTGGAGAGCATCAAGAATTCCTGCGATAAAAAGGGCTGCTTGTTCATCGCTGACGAAGTACAAGCGGGAGCGGGGCGGAGCGGTAAGATGTGGTCCATCGAGTACAGCGGTGTAGTGCCGGATATGCTGACCTGGGGCAAGGGCATGGGCGGAGACCTGCCTATGGCCGGGGTGACCTTCAGAGCCGATCTGGCCGCAAAGACCCCCGATGCTTCTCAGCCTGGTACCTTTGCCGCCAACGCCCTTTCCTGTGTGGTCTGCATGACCAATATCGATATACTTACTGATAAGAACTACAACCTGATGGGCCGGGCCGCCACATTGGGCGCTGAGATACTCGCCAAGCTCCAGGCGGGCGCTAAGAAAACCAGCATCATCGGAGACGTTCGCGGCCGGGGCTTTTTCATTGGCGTTGAACTGGTTGAAGATAAGGCCACGAGGGAACCGCTTTCCTTCGATAAGGTAGAAGCGATTCTGGGCGGCCTTCTCAGCCAGGGCGTGACCTGCGTACCCTGTGGGCGCTATCATAATGTGTTGCGTTTCATGCCACCTTTAACCATAACGAGAGGGTATTTTGAAAAGGCAGCAGATATTCTGTTGAGTGTTATCAGACATGCGGAATCTGCTGCCGTTAAGTAGCCCGGTCCATCATCATGAAAGGGGTTAGATATTCAATATAATATCAAATATGCTTTTTACAGGATTAACTATCGAGCATATAATCTGTGCTAAACTGGTATATTAAAAAATCTGTGGAGAGAGTGTTACCTACTTTTCAGCTCCATTAATTCGTTATAGGGGGTGGGATATGACCAGATAACTTAAGGTTAAGCCCAAAATCCCCAAAATGTTGGACGGAGGTAAAAACATGAAAGGCAAAAATCTAATTCTACTAGTCTCAGTTGTATTGACGGTGCTACTTGGTAGCCTGGTGATATTCCCTAGCTGCAAGGAAGCGGAGCCAGAAGTGTATGAATTGAGAATACAATCCGGTTACCCCCGCGGCGACATATCTATGGGACTGCTGAATGATTTCGCAGCCGCTGCCGAGCAGAGGAGCGAAGGGCGGCTAAATATTACCGTATTCGCTGACCCAGAGATAGTGCCCCTGGAGCAGTTATTTGATGCGACCAAGGTAGGGACTTTGGATATGCTACAGGCCGGTGGCACATTCTGGGGAGGCATAGTCCCCGTCGGCGAGATAGAGTTTGGTATCCCCTTTGTCTACAATATTCCAGAGGAGGAGACCTTTGAGGGCAAGGCAGCGGAGATACGTAGATTCTTCTTTGAAAGCGGCTTCGTGGACATACTCCGTGAGGAATACGCTAAACAAGGACTCTACTGGCTTGATATGCACACCTATGGCCCATGCACTCTTCATTCAACTGTCCTGGTAAACACCATGGAGGACCTACAGGGATTGAAGATAAGAGACGAAGGGCTATGGACTGTCTTCCATGATAGACTGGGAGCTCGTGGGACGACTACCGTCCCCCCGGATGAGGTATATATGGCATTGAAGCTAGGCACTCTCGACATCAGTCAGTGGGATGTCAGTGGAATAACCGGCTTTGCGTGGCACGAAGTAGCCCCATACTGGATTCACCCTCACCAAAATGACCAAATCATAGGGCATATCCTGGTAAACATGGATACGTGGAATTCTTTGCCTAATGACCTAAAGGAAGACCTTGCTGATGCTGCCGAGGACTACTGGAATATGACCGTCGAGACTTATGCTCTGGAGATTGAAAAGGCTTACAATACTCCGGGGGTTGAAGTCTGTTGGATGACAGACGACACCGTAGCCGAATGGGAGGAAGTAGCCTATGGACTGTGGGACGAGATGGCGGCGAAAGACGCCGCATGTGCCCAGGCAATTGCATTAATCAAAGAGTGGAGAGGAATAGAGTAAGAGCAGAAGCTATATACAAATAAAGCCAGGCCAATAGAAGCTGCTAGAGAGTACCCTCTTGAACCTTAATTGAGGACGATAAATGCCCCTTGACTAAGGAACAAGTATTGATGCTGTTTTTTTATTTTTAGAATTATCGGCCTTAAAACAACACCGATCAAGCAAAGGAGGATTTCAGCAAAGGCAGCGATGGATCAGAAAATAAAGCGATTCTTCAGTTTGGTTGATACTGTCACTGATAAAATCGGAAAGACGGTTAGCCTACTAATTGTCTTAATGATGGTAATAACCGTTACCGAGGTAATAGCCAGGTATGTCTTCAACAATCCTACCATCTGGGCCTGGCCAATAAACAGGCAACTTTTTGGAGTATTTATACTTTTTGGTGGAGCCTACACCCTGCTCTATGGCGGGCATATCAGGATTGAGGTGCTCTATATCCGCTTCCCCGCCAAAATCAGGGCGATTGCCAGGTTAATTGCCCTAGCATGTTTTCTTACTTTTTTGGGGGTGCTGTTATGGCAGAGCTCTTTGATGGCTGGAATATCTTTAACGAGCGGCGAGCGCGCCAGTGGAACCTTTAACATTCCTCTTTATCCCTTTAAAACAATCATACCGATAGCTGCCTTTTTGTTCTTGCTTGAAGGGATATCTGACGTCCTCCGTAAGAAAAGCGCAGGTGACCAATAATTAATGAGTATTGAGCTGGTCACAATTCTGCTCTTCGGTGGTCTACTTATACTCCTGGCTTTAGGGGTCCCCGTAGTTTTTGCCCTTGGCGGCATCAGCGTGGTCTTTACCTATGTGTTATGGGGCTCCGACGGCTTATTTACGGTTGCCACCACTACTATTGGGCAGATAACAAACCCCAACCTGATTACAATCCCCCTTTTCCTGCTGATGGGTAACTTCTTAATTCACTCCGGCATATCCGACCGCCTATTTCAGGCGCTAAGTTACTGGCTATCAGGGGTAAGGGGGGGCTTGGCAATGGTCACGGTGGTAGTATGCGTTGCTCTCGACATGTGCACAGGGTTTGGCCCCGGCCTTCTCACCATGGGGCTGATAGCAGTACCGGCGATGCTTAAACGAGGATATAACAAATCTCTAGCGGTGGGGACCGTACTGGCTGGAGGAGCCGGGGACATTCTGCCTCCCAGTATAATCATGATTATTTTCGCCTATATTAACCGGCTATCTATAGGTAAGCTTTTCTTCGCCGGCGCTATCCCCGGATTCATGCTCGCCGGTTTTTATATACTTTACATAGCAATAAGATGTTATCTTCAGCCACAGTTGGCCCCCAAAGTGGCCGAGGCTGTCACCTGGAAGAAGAGAGCGGTGTCACTGAAGGAAGTAGTTCTTCCCGCCTTGTTAATCGTCATGGTGTTAGGGGCGATATTTCTGGGTATCGCCACTCCCACAGAAGCCGCCGGGGTAGGAGCCTTTGGGGCCCTCCTTTGCTGTTTAATCTATCGCCGCTTCAGTTGGAAAATACTGGTAACTTCATGCATAGAGACCATAAAAATCAGTAGCATGGCTTTGTGGATTTTAGTGGCGGCCACCCTTTTTGGAGTCTTCTACACAAGTGCTGGCGCTCAGTCATTTGTTATGGAGATAGTAACCGGACTGCCGGTCAATCGTTGGGTCATTCTTGTCGGGATGCAGATCATCCTTTTTATTCTGGGATGTTTCATGGATGATTATGCTATTGTCACTATCTGCTCCCCGATATTCATGCCCATAGCCGTTTCCCTTGGCTTTGACCCTATATGGTTTTGCATCGTCTTTCTCCTTAATATGCAAATAGCTTACTTAACGCCTCCCTTTGGCTGGGCTTTGTTCTTAATGAAGGGGGTTGCCCCGCCGGAGATAACTACCGCCGACATCTGGCGCTCGGTCCCCCCATTCATAGCTATACAAGTGTTAGTCCTGGCTCTTACTATGTTACTTCCCCAGCTAGCTCTATGGCTTCCGGGTAAAATGTTTTAGGGCAAAATCAGTTGC
>CAZEUJ010000082.1:0-8784 GCA_964514525.1 uncultured Dehalococcoidaceae bacterium | reverse complement strand
GCGATGCTCGTCGCGGGTAAAATCAAGGGCAAGGACGCCATCTTCTACATTATTTTTCAGTGTATCGGCGCCATTATCGGGGCGGGGATACTCTGGGCGATTGCCAGCGGTAACGACGGTTTCTCGCTGGCCGGCACCGGACTCGGCCAGAACGGCTACGGTGCCCACTCGCCAGACGGCTATGGGCTGGCGGCCTGTTTTATCGCCGAGGTGGTCCTGACGGCAATTTTCCTGTTCTCCATCTTCGGCGCTACCCACAGGGACGCACCTAAAGGGTTCGCCGGCGTGGCCATCGGTTTCACCCTAGTACTGATACATCTCGTCGGCATACCGATAACGGGTACTTCGGTAAATCCTGCCCGGAGCCTGGGACCGGCCGTGTTCGTCGGCGGGGATGCCCTGGCGCAGCTATGGCTATTCATCGTTGCCCCGGTAATCGGCGGAATCATTGCGGCCCTCGTCTGGAGATACACCTTCGAAGAACGTATCGCCCAGTAAGCCGAATTGTTTTCCTCACTTTTTTCTGCCGACGTAAACGAACGGGGCAGCCTGGAATTGTTTTTAGAGTTATGTTAAGTATCACTTGCCAGGAGACGCCTTTTCCCCTATAATTATATATTGTACGAGTCTGGAGGAGGAGGCGAGGTGGCATGCAGATAAACGTATCTCAGCTGCTCCAGGAGTCTATCGGGTCGACGAGAGAGTACGAGATAAATGCCCCTGCTGAGATTATCGGTGACGGAAAAGAATATAATGTCCGGGGTAAGTGCCGATTGCTGCGGACCCAGCGCAGCATACTGGTAAAGTGCGCGCTGGATGCCGAAGTCGAACTTACGTGCAGTCGCTGCGTGAGTCGGTTCCGTTACCCGCTAAAGATAAAGTTTGAAGAGGAGTACCTGCCTACCGTAGATATTCACAGCGGGTCGCCGCTACCAGCGCCGGAGGAGGCCAGCGCTTTTACCATCGACGAGCGGCATACCATCGACTTAACGGAAGCGATACGCCAATACTCGGTAATGACCTTACCGATGAAAGCGCTCTGCGATGAAGACTGCGCCGGACTGTGCCCGAAATGCGGCCAGAACCTTAACCAGGGTAAATGCGACTGCCCGGCAGAGGATACCGACCCCCGCTGGGTAAAGTTGTCCAAGCTGCTATAAACCAGGATAAATAAGAAGAACGGAGTTAAACATGGGACCTCTACCAAAGCGTAAGAAAAGCAAGTCACGCGCCGCCAACCGGCTAAGCCATACCGCCAGGAAGCCGCCGGCAATGGACTATTGCCCGCAGTGCCATAGTCCCAAACTGCCCCATCATGTCTGTCCTGTCTGCGGAACCTATAACGGCCGGGAAGTCATCAAGAAGGAAGAGAAGAAAAAGACGGCCGCTTAGAGAACCCTCAGATGACGAAAACAGCCTGGGTATTCCCCGGTCAGGGCTCACAATCGATAGGGATGGGACGCGACCTGTACGATAACGTGAAATCGGCCAGAGCAATTTTCGAACAGGCGGACCGGGCGCTGGGATTTCCTCTGTCCAGGCTATGCTTCGAAGGACCGGAGGACGAACTCCGCCAGACCATCAACACCCAACCAGCTTTAGTAACAGTGGCTTTCGCCTGCCTGGAGGCCGCCCGGGAAATCAGCGGCGACAAGCTCATCACCCCCGGCTACACGGCCGGGCACAGCCTCGGGGAGTACACGGCGCTGGTGGCGGCAGGAGTCTGCGACTTTTCAACAGGCGTCCGCCTTGCCCGCGAGAGAGGACGGTTGATGCACGAAGCCGGGCAGAAACACCCGGGAGGCATGGCGGCCATCATCGGGCTGGAAGAAGCGAAACTGGCCGAGGTCTGCCGCCAGTCCGATACCGTTATGGCCAACATCAACTCGCCGGGACAGATAGTCATCAGCGGGGCATCCGAGAACCTCGCTAAAGCCATAGAGCTGGCGAAAGCCGCCGGGGCGAGTCGCGCCATCCCGCTACAGGTAAGCGGGGCGTTCCACTCGCCGCTAATGAAGTCGGCCGTAGAAGGCATGTCCACCATTATAAAATCGACCCCTTTCAAAGACCCCGCCATCCCCGTCATCGCCAACGTAACCGCCGGGCCGCTGACCACCGCCGAAGCCGTGAAAGCGGAGCTTATCAACCAGTTGGCCAACCCCGTGCAGTGGCAGCGCAGCATCGAGTACATGGTAGCGCAGGGCGTTGATACGTTTATAGAAATAGGGCCGGGGAAGGTGCTGACGGGGCTCATCAGGCGCATCAACAAGGACGTGGCTACCCGGAACATCAGCGACCTGGCGACGGTAAAGAGCCTGGGACAGTAGCTGGCTTTATTTAATGAACCTATCCCCCTGTGTCCCCCTTCCCTTGGGGTATTTGTGAAGGGAAGGGGGAATGATTTCGAAAGGGGGCTGCGCCCCCTCTCGCGGAGCACTCCCTGATTAACGATGGGGCTTGCGTGCCTTTTGAATCTCACCTATACTTTAAAAACAAACGTAATTCCACAGGAACGCAAATATCTTAACGGAGGTTAACATGAGTTCATCACTGCCAGACTTATCCATATTCGAGAAATTCAATTTTAAATTGAAACCTATCGGCATAAAGCTGCTCCTTTTCAAACCGGAAGGAATAGCGAAGCTTAAAAAAAGCCTGGCTATTTGCGAAATGATAAGAGAAGCCCAGCAGGCGAAACCTTTTTACGCTGCACTAGACAACTTCAAGTGCGTGGCGCCGATACTTCTGGGCATGGCCGAAGGTGACCCCGTTTTTGAAAGCGGGCATATCGGACCGGCCCTGCATATCTTCGAGGAAGCCCGCGCCAACCGACGACTTTACCACTACATCACAAAGCTCGAGAAGAACAGCGTAAACTATGTGGCTTTTGCGTCTATTGATAAGATAACGTTCACGCCGGACGTATTGATTCTGTCCGCCGACCCTACGCAACTGGAAATTATTTTAAGGGCAATGTGCTTCACCACGGGAAAGATGTGGACCAGCCAGGGGACGCCGGTGATAGCCTGTTCCTGGTTAATCACTTACCCCTATATCAGCGGCGAACTAAATTATATCATTACCGATGTCTCCCACGGCATGAGAGCAAAGCAAATATTCCCCGCCGGCACCATACTGATATCCATCCCCTTTGACAAAATTAACCCGATAAGCGAAGCGCTAAAGAAGATAGAATGGTACCCCGCCATGTATAGCGAGGGCAGTGAAGCCCACGACCGAAAGTTCCAGGAGACAGTCGATTCGCTGCACCAGAAGCTGCAATCCGAGCAAAAATAGTAGAAGGAGGTCTGATGACCCAACCTCAGGCCAGAATAGGCGTTATCGGCGGGACGGGACTTTATGACATCGAGGGGCTGACGGAGAGAAGAGAGGTCAGGCCGGAGACGCCCTTCGGACGGCCTTCCGATACGATAATCGTGGGGAAACTGGGCGGTACGGGCATCGCCTTCCTGCCGCGGCACGGCAGGAATCATACCATCTCCCCCACCAACGTCCCCTCCCGAGCCAACATCTATGCCCTCAAAGCACTCGGGGTGGAGTTCATCATATCATCAAACTCGTGCGGCAGCTTCAAAGAAGAACTAAAGCCGGGCGATTTGCTCGTGCCCGACCAGATTATAGACCGCACCCGGCAGCGCCAGAGCACCTTCTTCGACGGGGAAATCGTCGCGCACATACAGTTCGCCGACCCGTTCTGCCAGGTGCTTAGCGACATCGTCTATAACGCGGCTAAAGAAGCCAAGGCGACGGCTCACAAAGGGGGAACATTCGTCGCTATGGAAGGGCCCGCCTTCTCCACCAGAGCCGAGTCCCGGCTCTATAAAAGCTGGGGGGCGGACGTCCTCGGCATGACGGTGCTGCCGGAAGCCAAGCTCGCGCGCGAAGCGGAAATGTGCTACGCCAGCATCGCCTGCATCACCGACTACGATAGCTGGCATGAAAGCAAAGAAGAGGTCAGCGTCGAGACGATTCTGACCACCATGCGTAACAACATCGACCTCGCCAAAAAGACGATAAAGCTGGCGGCGGGGAGGCTGCCCCAAAAGCGCCACTGCGGCTGTGTCAAGGCGCTTGGACCGGCGCTCGTAACCGACCTGGCGCTGGCACCACCCAAGGAAAAGAAAAGGCTTGAACTGCTCATCGGGAAATATATAAAGAAAGTGTAGTATCATGTCGAACACAGAATTCTATTGTCTGCCCACCATCATCGGCAGCGTGCCGCATACGGACCCCGTGAAAGCCTGCTCGCTGATAACGCACTACCTCAAAGACATCCCCACCTGGCCGCAGCTCCCGAGGATGTCGTTCCTGGAGAACATGTACGTCCAGTACAGCGAGGGCTTCCCCGGCGCGGTCGTGGAGGATAACCGCATCTATATCGACACGTCTAAAGATTATACGAAGTCGCTCGAAACGCTTTACCAGGCGTACCTGGAAAATGACTTCTCCAAATACTCCATGGGGCGCGACCACGCAGCGGGACTTTACGCATTACTCGAGCAGAAAAACCTGTCCCCGAAGGCGGTCAAAGGGTGCGTTACGGGGCCCTTATCCTGGGGAATGACCATCACCGACGAAAACAAAAGGTCGATACTCTACCACGAAATCCTCGGGGATGCCGTGCCAAAGTTTTTAAAGCTCAAGGCGGCCTGGGAGGAAAACGAACTCAAGAAAATTTCCAAGAATACCATCATCTTTGTCGACGAGCCTTACATGGCTTCATACGGGTCGTCGGTAGCCGCCGGAGCTTTCGCCAAACCGGAAAAAATCGTCGAAATGATCAACGAGGTCTTCGACGGCATCAGCGGACTCAAAGGGATACACTGCTGCGGCAACACGGACTGGTCGATACTCCTGAAAACGCGGATGGATATTCTCAACTTCGACGCCTACGCCTATGCACAGTCGCTGGCGCTTTATCCCGACGAGGTAAAAAAGTTCATCGGGCGGGGCGGCTGCGTCGCTTGGGGCATCGTCCCCAACCAGACCGACCCCGTTAATAAAGAGTCGGTGGCCAGTCTCAAAGACCGGCTGGAAGAAGCGATGGCGCCATTCACCCGCAACGGACTATCCATTAAAGAGCTAGTCAAACACAGCCTGTTGCTGCCCTGCTGCGGCCTCAATGCTTTAACAGAAGAAGGCACCGAGCGGGCGTTACAGCTCCTCACCGGACTTTCCGGCGAGATGAGGAAGAAGTATCTCTAGGGAGAACCTGTAAAGATGAAGGAATTTAAAGGGAAAGTAGCGGTGGTGACCGGCGGCGCCAGCGGCATCGGGTGGGGACTGGCGGAGCGGTGCGCTTCCGAAGGGATGAAAGTAGTCATCGCGGATATTGAAGAACCGGCCCTCAAACAGGCGGAAAAAACGCTCAAAGCCGGAGGAGCTAAAGTGCTTGCGGTCCGCACCGATGTATCAAAAATATCCGACATCGAAGCACTGGCGCAAAAAGCTATGGATACTTACGGCGGGGTGCATCTGCTTTTTAATAACGCCGGCGTGAACACGGATATTTCTTTACGCAAACCTGTCTGGGAGAACACGCTCTCCGACTGGGAATGGATGATTGGCGTTAATCTCCGGGGAGTCGTTTATGGCATCAAAGTCTTTATGCCGATTATGCTGCGGCAAAACACAGAATGCCACATCGTCAATACAGCTTCGATGGCCGGCCTGCTGGCGGAACCGCAGCTCATTATTTACGCGACGACTAAAGCCGGCGTCATCTCGCTTTCCGAAGGGCTCTATCTCCAGCTTAAGCAAAAGAACTCGCCCATCGGCGTAAGCGTCCTATGCCCGGCCTTCGTCAGCTCACGGATTTTCGAGGCGGAAAGAAATCGACCGGCGGGCCTGAAAAACCCTCCCGAACCGCCACGGCCACGCGAACAGGCGGCGCTGGTGAAACAGTTCAGCCAGGCGGCCCCGACTCTATCGCCGGAGCAGTCCGCCGATATTGTCTTCAAGGCCATACAGGAAGGCACTTTCTATATTTTTACGGACCCGCTGGTCCAGGAACTTTTCCGACAGAAGGCGGAAAATATACTGAAAGGCCGCAATCCCGAACCGCCGCGCATCGCGTGAAAAAAACATGGAATGCAACATTAAAGCGAATAAAGCCAGGTGCAACTGCACCTACGAACCGTGCTCCCGCAAGGGGAAGTGCTGCGAGTGCATCAGCTATCACCTGGAAATGGACGAACTGCCCGCCTGCGCCTTCCCGGCGGAGGTAGAAAGCACGTACGACCGCTCTTTTAAACGCTTTGCGGAAATCGTGCAGAGCCAGCGAAAGTGAAAAAAGCCGATTACAGCAAAATCGCTGAGGTCTACGATAAAGGCCGGTATTTATCAGAGAAAAATATAGACCTGTGGCTCGGCATTATCTCACGGCTATCCGGGGCAGGTGAAGGAGCGCGGCTGCTCGACCTCGGCTGCGGCACGGGAAGGTTCGCCATACCCATCGCGAAAAAACTTCACTACAAAGTGACCGGGGCCGATTCTTCAGAGAAAATGCTGGCAAAAGCCAGAGAAAAAGACACCGGCGGTCTCGCGAAATGGGACCTCGAGGATGCCCAGAGCCTAACATATCCGGATAAATCGTACGATATCGTGTTCATGTCTTTCCTGCTGCACCATTGCGAGGACCCGGCCGGAGTTATCCGCGAATGCCAGCGAATCCTTAACGAGCGGGGAGTAATCCTCGTCCGGCATTCGTTAATGGAACTGACCCGGAACGATCCCGAGCATACATTCTTCCCGGAGTCGCTCGCCCTCAATAAGACCCGGACTATCCCCTTAAAAGCACTGGAAAGGTGGCTAAGAGAAGCCGGCTTCTCACGCATAATATCGGAGGAGATAGTCCAACAGACCTACACCAGCGGAGCAGCGCGACTGGAATCAGTCCGGTTAAAAAACACTTCGAGCCTGACAATGATACCGCAGGAAGCCTTCGAGCGGGGGGTACGAAAGCTGAAAAAATACATCGAGGAAAACCCTGACGACCCCTGGCTTTTACAGGACAAGATGATAATGACGGCCGGGTATAAGTGGAAAAAGAGGGGTGGCGGGAAACGCCGATTTAAGCTATAGTATTACTGATGAACAAATCAAGAAACGTTGCCTGGCATAAACACCTGAAAGCAGCGAAAAAAGCCAAGGTAAAGAGACAGGCTGAAACCAAGAAAACGAAGTAGCCAAACTCTAAATTCTAATATCTAAACTCTAAAAGAACTCAATGCTTAGAGTTTAGCGCTTAGAGTCCGGGAATTTAAAAATGTCCGAGTTGCCGGAGCTAATCAAAGCCCTGCTCGACCCCAAAGCCTATCCCGACCCACCTCAAAAAGTAGAGCTGGTACAGACCCAGATATCCTATGTATTCCTCGCGGGGGACTACGTCTACAAAATCAAGAAGCCGGTGGACATGGGCTTCCTGGACTATACCACGCTCGAAAAACGACTTTACTACTGCCGGAGAGAGGTCGAGCTTAACAGGCGGCTCTGCGCGGACGTCTATCTGGGCGTGGTGCCTATAACGAATAAAAACGGCCGTTATAGAATGGGGGGAAAAGGCGGGGCGGAGGAATATGCCGTCAAGATGCGCCGCCTGCCGCCGGAGGGCATGATGGACGCGCTCCTCGTCAAAAACAAGGTCACGCCGGAAATGGTCGGCGACGTGGCAAAAACCGTCGCCGATTTCCACAAAAGGGCGGCCACCAGCAAGGAAATCAGCAACATCGGCGGCATCAACGGCGTTATCCAGAACACCTCGGAAAACTTCGCTCAGACGGACAAATACTTTAATGTAATCATCGCACCGGAGACCTACCGGCACATCAAAACCTACACCGAGGATTTTATTAAAAACAATGTGACCCTTTTCTATAAACGCATGGAGGAAGGACGGGTGCGGGACTGCCACGGCGACCTCCACGCCGCCCATATTTGCTTTTACAAAGGCATCTGCATCTACGACTGCATTGAGTTCATCGACCGTTTAAGATACACCGACGTTGCCGCGGAGGTTGCTTTCCTGGCGATGGACCTCGACCACTACGGTCGGCGCGATTTATCGGACATATTCGTCAAAGCATATATTAAAGAAAGCGGCGACCAAGAATTACTGAAGCTGCTCAATTTCTACAAATGCTACCGGGCGTACGTGAGGGGCAAAGTGGGTTGCTTCCAGTACGACGACCCGCAGATACCCGCCGGGGAAAAGGAGCGCATCAAAGCCAACGCGCGGAGCTATTTCAAGCTGGCGGAATCTTATATTAAATGAAAGAGAAAAGGCGATGACAAACGAAGTGATCATATACATCGGGTCGGCAATTATCATCCTGTGGGGCATTGCACATATAATTCCCACCAAAAGCATCGTCAAAGGTTTTGGAACGATATCCGAGGACAACAAGAAAATCCTCGCCATGGAGACCATCGCCGAGGGGCTCGCACTTATCTTTCTCGGTGTGCTGCCGATACTGGTCACCGCCCTCGGCGACTCACAAAGCCTGACGGCGAAAATCGTTTACGTCGCCGACGGGGCGATGCTCCTGGTGATGGCGGTACTAACGCTGGCCACCGGCGCAAGGACACCCACTGTATGGTATAGAATCTGCCCGGTGGTCAAAACGATAGCGGCGGTGCTGTTTATCTTCGGGGGCACATTATAAAAAAAATGAATTCGTTTCAAATTAGACCGATAAGCGAAGGCGACCGGGAGTGGGTTATCGGCCTGCTTAAAGAGTGGTGGGAGGGGCCTATAATAGTTAC
>CAZEUJ010000081.1:0-8851 GCA_964514525.1 uncultured Dehalococcoidaceae bacterium | reverse complement strand
GACATGAGAGCCTCGAGCGTCATCTCCCAGGCACCGAACCTCAATTTAAACTGCCTCTCATTCAGGAAATCCACAAGGCGCCACGCGATACCACTATGGGGCGGATAGATATTCGGCTCAAGGATAACTTTTTGCAACTGAAACCGGTGCTTTTTGAGATTAGACAAAAAAGCCGCCGCACGCTCCGAACCCATAATATCGGGGTGGAACTCGATAAGCAGCCTGAGAGGGACGCCGGATTCCAGAATACCGCTCATTCCAAGCAGTATCTCGTATTCATAACCCTCTACATCCATTCTGATTATATCGGGGCGTCTCCTGTCCTTAAGAAAACTATCAAGATTTACAACTTCGACATCGATTTTCCCGATGATTTTGCGGGGAGGATAAAACGAGCTCCAGTTAGGATGGTCCGAAAGGTAGAAAGTCGCTGTGCCGTTATTCTGTCCAATGCTTAACGGGAACATCTCAATATTTCCATAATTGTTTAAGCGGACGCTATCCTCCAGCAACTTCATATTATGCGGGACCGGCTCAATGGCATATACTTTGCCGCGCTGTCCTACTAACCGCGCTTCCATGAGGGCATAGTAACCGATATTGGCGCCAATATCCACCACGCAATCACCTTCCCTTAAAACTCCCTGCAACGTGCGCGTGAACAGCTCTTCCCTGATGCCCATTAACGCAAGTTCCCGCGAAACACCTTTGTCCTGGATATCCAGGTACATCTTACTACCCTGAATATCCCTGACGATAACGGAATTTTTCCTCCCATATTTTAACAGCGTGAAAATGTACAGGTACCATTCCAGGATCATAAATATGAGGAGCCTGCGGCAAAAATTAACGAACCCTTCCCGTCGTAAATAACGCCAGCCACTCTTAACGAGCATGGGCGGTCTCCTGGATGGAAACCCGGCTCCGACCTCGATACGGAAGGTAGTAATAGTCTTCCAGAAACATCAGCATATCGAATTCAAAGTAATTATTACACATAAATATATACCTAGCAAGCTATTACCGTTACCAGTTCCGGTACTTAAGCCGGGCATCAAGTATATTACTAAAAGCCAGTATTTCACCAGTACTTAATGGTATTTTTACCTTCCCGACCCCTTTGTTTATGCTTTGTTTATAACGTTTGTTATATCTTGTTTATTGTAAACGAAAGCACTATGCGTGCTATTCAGGAGAGTTATGCCAAAGCCATCCACCCGTGATAGATATCACTGGTATCGTAAACTGATGAAAAATAGGCTGATACATAGCATCATTACTGCGGGTGTTACACTCGTTTTCCTCGGCCTGTTACTTTATTTAAGCAATCTATTACGCCCTTTATCGCCGCAGATGGCTATACCGGCCATTGTGATGATGGTAATTGCCTTTGCTTATCTGATCAACCGGGTGAAAGCAGTCCTGGATGAAAGCGCCGACAGGCGCTACTACGGAAAAAGATATCTGCACCGTAAAATACTGCTCGATTTCGCCGATAAGACTAGCACCTTCATGAACATTGAGGAACTGGCCAATGAGTTACTCGGACCGCTGGTCAGAGCGATTAGAGTAAAACACGCGGACCTGCTGCTGCCCTCGAACGGCCAGTACGGCACGAAATTCGCCGCCAAACTAACCGAGACAGAGCCGTCCGTTCCCCTGGTGCTATCGCGGGAGAGCCAGCTGGTGCGATGGCTTGAAAACAATGGCACGCTTCTACGAAGCACTATGGAAAATAATCCGGAATTTGATAACCTGAGCCTCCAAGAAAGAAGCGCCATCAACAGGTCAAAATACGAATTGCTGAACCCCATAATAAGCAAACGAAAACTGGTAGGGATTTTAGCGCTGGGCCAGAAGCAGTCCCGCCGCCCGTTTACCGGCGATGAGATCGACCTGGTGGCCACGCTTTCTAAAGAGTCGGCCGTAGCTATAGAGAACACGCAAATATACGCCCGGACTCAAGATAACGCCGAAACCGATGAGTTGACGGGCCTGTGCAATCACCGCTGCTTTCAGGAACGCTTTGACCAGGAAATCGAAAAAACCTCTCTCGCTGGTGGCGATTTTTCCCTGCTCATTATCGACCTGGACTACTTCAAAACATATAACGATATTTACGGACATAAACTTGGCGACGATATTCTGAAAGAGTTCGGACAACTTATCAGGAATTCAACCCGGGGGACGGATATCGGGGCCCGGTATGGCGGCGATGAGTTTGCGATCCTCCTGGTAAACACTGCGGCGGAAGGAGCCAGCATAGTCGCGGAAAGGATCCGCCAGAGGCTGCAGAGTTCTATGGAACAAAGGGGCATCATGCTGACCTGCAGTATCGGCATCGCCTGCTGGCGGGTTGACGGCCTCACCCGGGAGGCACTCATCCAGGCTGCAGATAAAGCCCTCTCCTCCGCCAAGGCGGCGGGCAGGAACCAGGTCTGCCTGGCCAGCAAGCTCGAGGCTGAGGAACCGGCACCAGTGGAAACCGTGCTGAAAGCAGATGATAATTACGCCATCGAGAACATCGTAAACGCCCTGGCAGCCACCGTCGATACGAGAGACCACTATACCTTCGGGCACTCCAAGACAATGAGTCGATACGCCACGGAACTGGCGGCGGCTATAGGTTATACCAGGGAAGGCCTCAAGAGAATCAGGGCCGCGGGTCTGTTGCATGATATCGGCAAGCTCAGCATTCCCGATAGCGTCCTATCCAAGACCGGGGCACTCACCGACCAGGAATGGGAAATAATAAAGAACCATCCCGAGATGGGGGTAGGAATTCTCAAGTATATCGTCGGCCTGCGAGGCTGCGTGGATGCGGTCCTTTATCACCACGAACGTTACGACGGTAAAGGTTATCCCAAAGGATTGAAAGGCAACGACATACCCCTCGATGCACGGATTATGACCATAGCGGATTCATTCGAAGCGATGACGTCCGAGCGCGGCTACAAGGAGAGAAGGCTGACCGAAGAAGAAGCCATCCAGGAACTGATCAAGTGCGCCGGCACGCAATTCGACCCCAAGCTGGTTGAGGTTTTCATCAAGCTGCGTCTGAAAGCGGCGTCTTTAATCGCGGGCCTGGAGAAAGAATAATTCAGGCAATCCCACAAATATTCAGTATACTTCTCCAGCGGTCCATACTGACCCCTACTCTGTGTCTTAATTGATAGGCGGCATTATGTCCAAACCCGTGCTCATGTGATAGGCGAACAGGTAGGTGATGATAATCAGCTCGATAGCCAGTGTAATGATGACCAGCACGACGCCGCGCTGGACGAATTTATATTTGGCCGAGTTAATCCGCGCCACGCTGAAAATCTGCCGGATATAAATATCGGTGATAGATGCCTCATCTTCCAGGGTTTTTACGAGGGTCTCTTTATAAGCGGAGACATCGGGGAAGCCGCTGATGCCGGAAAAGAAAGCGGGGTCGAGGGCAGCGGCGGCTTTATCGTTTTTTCCTTTTTCTCTTCTAATCCTGGGGCGTATGGCCATAATCAGGCTAATGATGGACATCAGCGCAAAAATAAAATATAACACTATCAACGCCACCGTCAGGGGATTCATGGGGATGACGCGGTAATAGACGATAAAGAAGACCATAAACACGCCGAGGATAGATAATAACGATATCGACTTCTGGTCAGCCCGCTCAACGAGTCGGTTCTCATTGTCCAGAATCCTTAGCACAATCGAGAGATGCGGTGTAGACATCATATCCTCCTTTGCGGTGTATAATATCAACGTCCCTACGGCGTGGACAATCTACGATAGACTCTCCATGTTTTTCTCCAATTTAAGCCTTTCCTCGGGCGTGGTCATGACGATAAGCCGGTTCTCCCGTTCTATAATGTAATCTCTGGGTGAAGGATTATAGACCCAATCCTCCCCTTTCTTGATAGCGAGAAGCAACGTACGGGGGTAATCCTTCAGGTTAAGGGATGCCAGAGCCTTTCCGACAAACGACGGTGGTATAGCGACCTCCTCCACCCGCAGGCTCTCGTCTTTGCCGCGCATCATATTATCCAGAAAGTTGACTACCGTCGGGCGTATCATCTCCGATGCCATTCTCATGCCGCTGATATAGCCCGGCGAGACCACGGAATCGGCCCCGGCCTTTTTAATTTTTTCGATGTTCTTTGTCTCGTTGCACTGCGCCACCACCCTCACCGCGGGATTAAGCTGCCGGGCCGTCAGGGTGATTACCAGATTCTGGTTATCATCGCCGGTTACCGCAAATATGCCGCTGGCTTTATCTATCCCCGCCTTGAGCAGGGTGTCGTTATCGGTAGCGTCTCCCTCGATAAATATTTCGTCGGAAACGCCCCGTAAGCTCTTGTCTACTTTACTTCTCTCTAAATCGATAATGACATGGGGTCTTTTCGTCTGCCGGAGCTCATTGATAATGTGGAGACCCGCCCACCCCACGCCGCACACGATGTAGTGTTCCCTTGCCTTTCCCGCTAATTTCTCCATCCTGCGCCTCCTGAAGGACTTGGTCAACTCCCCTTCGACAATCAGTGCCGTAACATTTGTTAATAAATACGCCAGCACCCCGATACCGGCGACCATGATAAACATGGTAAATACCCGGGCTCCTATATTGCCCGCAATGTCGATGACTTCACCGTAGCCGATGGTGGTGATGGTGATGACAGTCATGTAAAGGCAGTCAAAGAGCGGGTATTTCCCCCCTCCGATAAGCCAGAGGCCTACCGTACCTATAAGGATGATTGCTACCAGGATTATGACGGACCAGACATATTTATTACGCATCGTCTAAACCAGCGTAGCGGAATTTTCACGGCTTCCGGGACGTCCTATTTTCGAATTCATACTATATTCTTACCGAAAGAGTACTATTTTGCTACCCTTGCCATGCTAACATATTCTCTATGTGGCTAGCTTTGTCGCGATAGCGCCTGGCCAGCTCGCTATCGCGTTGACAATCTGCAAGCCTAAGACTATACTTGAGGCTGTGCCAGAATAAGCTAATTAGAGTCTTATTCCTCCAGAGTGTTGACAATAGAATATCAGAAATCAGGAGTGGAGGCAAGCCTTCTTTACAGCATAAAACCGCAGGATGGCCTGATAGCAAGAGTTGGCGATAGCTTATTAGCAAAAGGTATCTCTGGCGGCTAAAATAACTGTAAAAAAGATAACGAATATGCGACGGTTTTTTTGTTTAATAGCTATCGCTCTCATTTTCACATTTATTATATCCGGCTGCGGGCCCAAAACCGAACCGACGGAAACGATAGCGCCGCCTGAGGGAATGGTGGCGGGAATAACCGAAGAGACACCAACACCCACTCCGACACCAACCCCCACACCAACGCCGTCACCTACACCTACACCGACGCCCACGAACGAGTCGACGCCAACATCGACACCGACGCCAACGCCGACGCCAACCCCTTCAGAAAATACACCTCTCACTATACTTGCGATTACTCACGGGGAAATCTGGGTAATGAGCGCCGGGACGGACACCTGGCACCAGGCTACGGTAGAGACGACGCTCCAACCCGGCGACACCATCAAGGCCGGGGGAAATTCCAGGGCGGAGATAACCTTTTTCGAGGGAAGCACCATCGAACTCGAGCCGTCCGCCCAGATAAGCGTCTCCGAGATAGGCATCTCCGATACCGGCTCGACGACCATTCGCCTAGCGCAGCAGCTGGGCAAGACCATCAGCCGCGTCAAGAAACTCGTCGATGCCGATTCCCGTTATGAGATCGAGACACCGGCCGCAATAGCCGCCGTCCGGGGCAGCACGATGGTCGTGACGGTAGACAGTACCGGCAAGACGGTCGTGGCCAATGAAAGCGGCGACATCAGAGTTATCGTGGACGGCAAAGACTATATCATCCACGAAGGCATGCAGCGCTCGATTATACCGGGCGAGGAGCCCAGCCCAGAGACATGGACAAATCCTCCGGCGGGCGGGGGAGGGGGCGGAAGCCCCCAGCTGGCAAGGGTGGAAGTAACCATGCAAGCCGAGCCGGCGGAAGCCCGCCCGGGCGATACCATTACCTATACTTATCGCCTGCATAATACCGGGGATCTGCCCTTTCACGATATTTCAGTAAGCAACAACGTCTCCGGGAACGCGACCTATCAGAGCGGCGACGTTAACTCTAATTCCGTTCTCAACCCCGAGGAGACCTGGGTATTTACCTCGACTTATACGGTAAAAGCCGATGACCCACCGTCGCTGGTGGCTACCGCCACAATTTCCGCCACCACATCGACATCTGTCACCGTGGTCGATACCGAAACGGCAACCACCACCATCTGGCTCCCCGGCATCGCTATCACTAAGACCTCCCGCCCTATAACAGTCCATGTCGGCGATAATATCACTTATACTTACACGGTAACCAACGCCGGTAATACGCCGCTTTTCAATATCCAGGTGAACGATGACCGGATACAGGAAAGTGTGATATTCGTTAGCGACGACAGCAATGGCGATGACTGGCTGGACGTTCAGGAGACCTGGATATTTACAGCCAATTACACGGTTAATGGACAAGAACCCGACCTCCTGGTAAATACCGCCAACGCGACCGGCATGGATAACACGGAGCGGTCCGTCAGCGCTTCGGATAACGCCACTGTGGCGATACTCAAGCCGGGCATCGCCATGGACAAGACCGCCGATAAGCAGGAAGCCCACGTGGGTGATAATATCACCTATTTTTATGAAGTCACCAACGACGGCAATACACCTCTTTCCAATATTCTAATGACCGACAACCTGATCGAAAATATTATCTTCGTCAGCGGCGATGAAGATGGAGATGAACGACTTGATATTGGAGAGAGCTGGATATATACAGCTAATTACACGGTCGGCGCCGGAGCCCCCGACTCCCTTATAAATACCGCCAATGTTTCCGGCAGGGACATCCTTGAAAAGACAGTCACCGCATCGGACAGCGTCAGCGTAGCCATCTTGAGACCGGGCATCGCTATCGTTAAGACCGCTAATCCGGTCAGTATCCGCGTCGGAGGTACTATCACCTATACCTATACGGTAACCAACACAGGCAACACGGCAATGGCTAACGTTACCGTGAACGATGACCGGTTGGGAATTATTCCTTACGTAAGCGGTGATGACGGAGACCAGGTGCTTGAAGCTACTGAGACCTGGATATTCCAGGCAACACACGTGGCGACCTGGCAGGACCCCAGGCCGCTGGTGAATACCGCCGTGGTCTATGGCACCGACGCCCTCTCCTGGACGGTCACCGATTACGATACCGCCAGCGTTCAATTTACCTGACGATAACACGTGCCCGACAGGTGGTCGGGGATAAGACGGAAAGTCGGATAGAGAATGCCGGCCACAAAACCGGTAAAAGAAAAAAGAAGTAACCGGCGCCAGAGCAGGATATGGTATCACACCCTGGTGCTCGTCGGGGTCGGCCTCCTTTTCACTGTTTTTACCACACTGGTACAGCCATTCTCATTTATCCAGCTATGGCTATCGGACCAGCTTTTCATGGCGGAAACTCCCTCACCGAATATCGTCGTTGTGGGCATCGATGACGACACCCTCCAGACCTTCGGTAAGTGGTCCGACTGGTCCCGCGACCTTCACGCCCTGGCGATAGAAAACCTGGCCGTGGCCGGTGCCAAGGTAATCGGGTTCGATGTCCTCTTCGTGGACAGCTCACCGGACGATGAGCTCCTGGCCGAGGTCATGGCAAACGCCGGTAACGTCGTCCTGCCGATTGCCGGCACGCAGCCCCTACCGGACAGCGGGAAGGGAGCGACCTACGACCATTTTCTCATGCCGGTTTCACCCATCGGGGAAGCCGCACAGAACACCGGCCATGCCAATATCATCCCCGATAGCGACGGCAAGGTGCGGAGACTCCCGCTGGTCGCCAAGGACAGCGCTGGAAAGTATTACCCCTCTTTCAGTCTGGCGGTGCTGCATACCCTTTTCTCCATGCCCCTCCCCGATTCCTACGTGCGACAGAAAGGCGCCCTGCATCTGCTCGCCCGCGATGTCCCGGTTGACAGCGGCTATGTCCTCCGCATCAACTTTTCCGCCGAAGCGGCCAGTCGACCTTACCTCTCCTACGGCGACGTCATCAGCGGGAATTTCGACCCTGCCGTAGTTAAAAACAAGGTTGTCATCATCGGCATGACCGCCACCGGCGAACTGGATACCTGGGAAATTCCGACGTCATCCGAAAAAGAGCCCGGCGTTTTTATCCAGGCGGCGGCCATGGATACCATCCTGCGTACCAGGTTCCTCACCGAGATCGGCATCTCACAATGGCTAGTTATGCTACTGCTGACGGTCATCATCGCGCTGGTCCTGCCGCGTATCAGGATAAAGTGGGGCGCCCTGGTGATGGTCGGGCTGTTTGTGGCATACCTGGCCGTTAGCTTCGTACTCTTCGACCGGGGCCTTATCATGAATCTGGTCTACCCGCCGCTGCTGCTGGTGATAACGTTCATCAGCAGTGTTATCACCATGATCGTCATGGAACAGTCGGACAAGCGTTTCGTCAAAGACCTCTTCGGGAGATACGTCTCACCGCAGGTAGCCAACCAGATTCTCAGCCTCGCCGATGCCGGGAACCTGCAACTGGGGGGCGAACAGAGAGAAGCGACAATTATGTTTGCCGATATCCGCGGATTTACAAAGATGAGCGAGAACATGTCGCCGAAGGATATCGTCAGTATGTTAAACAGTTACCTTTCTATCGTTATCGATAAAGTACTTGCCAATGGCGGCATGGTCAATAAATTCGCCGGCGACAGCATCATGGCGGTATGGAACGCGCCCCAGCCCCAGGAAGAGCACGCCCGCCTGGCC
>CAZEUJ010000080.1:0-8916 GCA_964514525.1 uncultured Dehalococcoidaceae bacterium | reverse complement strand
ATCTCCGTATCGGAAAGGAAACAGCCCTGAAGGCGCTTGGGCTTGGCGGCCTCGGTAGGCATGTAGAGCATATCGCCACGGCCCAAAAGCTTTTCGGCACCGGCACCATCCAGAATGGTACGGGAGTCCACCTGCGAGGTAACGGCGAAGCTGATACGTGTGGGGAAGTTCGCTTTAATGAGGCCGGTCACCACGTCCACCGAGGGACGTTGCGTCGCCACGACCAGGTGGATGCCGGTAGCCCGGGACAGCTGCGCCAGACGGCACAGACTGCTTTCAACTTCATCATAACCGGCCATCATCAAATCGGCCAGTTCATCTATAATCAATATAAGATAGGGCAACTTTTCTGTACCCTGTTTACCTTTATTGTACCCTTCGATATGGCGCGCCCCGGCAGCCGCCAGCTTCCGGTAACGCTGGTCCATCTCCTCAAGGAGCCAGCGTAAAGCGGCCAGCGCCTTGGTGGTATCGACGATGACGGAAGTAGCCAGGTGAGGTATGCTGTTATACTGCGTCAGCTCGACCCGCTTGGGGTCGATGAGGATAAAGCGGACATCGTTGGGTGTGTTATACATTAACAGACAGCAGATAATCGTGTTCAGACAGACCGTCTTACCGCTGCCGGTAGCTCCGGCGATAAGCAGGTGCGGCATCTTGGTGAGGTCGGCGGCTATTGCCTCGCCGCCGGCGCCTTTACCCAGCGCCAGGGACATCCTGGTCTTGGAAACTAGTTTCTGAAAAGCGCTTGTCTCCAGCACGCCGCGCAAACTGACCAGGTCCGAGGTGGTGTTCGGGACTTCAACGCCGACGAAGCTTTTACCGGGCACGGGGGCTTCTATCCTGATGGTGGGCGCCGCCAGCGCCAGGGCCAGGTCATTAGCCAGGGAGTTAATCCTTTCCACCTTGACCCGGGTCTTGGAGACCTCCTCCATCCTCACCTCGACGTTGCCGTCCCGGTCTTTTTCCTTGACCTCCTTGTATTTTCGGTCCCAGCCGGGTTCCACGCCGAACTGCGTAACGGTGGGACCGGCGTTAATCTGCACTACCTTGGACTCCACACCGTAGCTAGCCAGCGTTTCTTCGATAAGATTGGCCCTCTGGAGATTATCCGCCTGGCTGAACTGGACCTCGGGAGAGGTGTCCAGGATATCGACGGGAGGCATGCGCCAGCCATCGATTTCTACCAGGTTCGAGGATTGCCCGTACTTTTTCCAGACGTCTTCAGCTACCTGGCGTAAGCCCGGTTTGGTCGGCGCGCTTTCCGCCGGTCTTACGGGGGCGGTCTTTAAGGCTTGCGCCTTTTCCGCGAGCTCTTCCAAACGCTGCCGGGAGCTGGCTACCTCCGGCGGCACGGTCGGCTCCGACATAATCGAAGGTAGGCCAGGCTTTTCGCCGGGGAGCTTGGGTTGGATAATGCGATGCCCTGCTTGCGGGATACCGCGATTAGTTTGTTTCACCGGGGCCGGCGCTCTCTTTACTTTTTCGTATATCCAGAAATATAATCTTTTTATCATTTGGAAAACGGGGCGCGGCGCTACCAGGACGATGCCGATACCTATCAGGGCTAAAATACGCAGGGCGTAAAAAAAGTTATAGTCAGGGTAATTGACGATATTATCGCCGAAACGACCCCCGAGTCCTTGAGGGAAAAGCCCGCTAGAGTCTGGCTCGAAAGTTCCCAATATACCCCACACAGCCAGGACAAAGGCGATGCCGCCCAGCCAACGGTTCCAGTGCCGGACCAGAGAACCGAGCTGGCCCTGCCAGGCTAGCGCAATAAGCGTAATAACCGCGGCGAGGATAAAGAGGACGCCCCAGCCCAGCTGTAATCGAAGGTTCTGGAAAAAGCTATCATCCCAGAAGATAGCGAGCAGGACGATAATGATGACGATGAGAGCAATATTGCGCACCGGACGGGAGGTGATGAAACGTAAAAAGCCGCCGCCCCCCGAAGAACGTCCGGCGGGTTTCTCCCTGGTCGGCTTCTTATTTTTAAAGGCTTTCTTTCTGGCCATAGCACTCCTGATGAGGCTGAACAGCGAATATTATACCTTCACCATAAAGGGGAGAATCATGGGGCGCCGCTTGGTCCTATCGTAGTAGAATTTTTCCAGGGTGTCCCTGACCTTGTTGTTGATGAAACTCCATTCGGCAACGCGGCCTCCGCTGTGGTCCAGCGTGCGTGCCAGCAGCTCACGGCTCTCTTCCATCATATCGCCGAACTCTCTGGTATCGATAAAACCCCGCGTAACGATGTCGGGTCGACCGACGAGTTTGCCGGTCTGCCGGTTGACGGCGATAATCACCACGACAATGCCGTCGCGTGAAAGCATGCGGCGGGTACGCAGGACCACCCCGCCGATATCGCCGACACTTAAACCGTCAACATACACGTGCCCCGTGCCGACCTTTCCGTTCACCCGGGCAGAGTTACTGGTGAGCTCAAGGACGTCCCCGTCCTCGAGGACAAAGATATTGCTCGCGGGCATTCCTACCGATTCCGCCAGGCGGCCGTGCAGGTTCAAATGACGGTACTCGCCGTGGATGGGGGCGAAAAACCTGGGTTTTACCAGGCTCAATATAAGTTTTAACTCTTCCTGGCTGCCGTGCCCGTGGACATGCACCTGACCGATCTTATCGTACATCACCTGGGCTCCCTGCTTAAAAAGGCTGTCCACCGTCCGGTTAACCAGGGACTCGTTGCCGGGGACGGGGGTTGCCGAGAGCACGATGGTATCACCACGCTGGATATGCACGTGGCGGTGGTCGCGGTTAGCCATGCGCACCAGGGCGGAGGTAGGCTCTCCCTGGCTGCCGGTGGTCACCAACACTATCTTTTCAGAGGGCAGTCCCCTGAGTTCATCGATGCGCCCCAGTGTGCCGTCCGGGACTTTAAGATAGCCCAGCTCAAGGGAAATATTGACCGTATCTGTCATGGAACGGCCGACGACAAAGACACGCCGCTGGTATTTAACGGCGGCATCGATGACCTGCTGAATACGCGAAATTAACGAAGAAAAGGTGGTAACGATAACCCTGCCCGGGGCGTTGGCGATAACGTGCTCCAGAGACTCCCCGACGATTTTCTCGGATGGGGTATAGCCGGGAAGCTCGGCATAGGTGGAATCGGAAAGCAGCAGTAGCACTCCCTGCGCTCCCAGTTGGGCCAGACGGGAAAGGTCGGTGGGTTTACCGCTGACCGGGGTATGGTCAATTTTAAAGTCGCCGCTATGGATAATTATTCCTTCGGGGGTGCGGATAATAATACCGGCGGCATCCGGGATACTGTGGCAGACGGGAAAAAGCTCGACTTTGAAACGGCCCAGTGTGATTTCCTGTCCGTAGTTCAGTATTTTCAGGTTGACCCCCTCGCGGGTCTTTCTTTCCTTGAGCTTGACGCGGATAAGCCCGTTGGTGAGTTTCGTGGCGTAAACCGGCACGCCATTGAGTTGCGGCAGCATATAGGGCAGGGCGCCGATATGGTCTTCATGGCCGTGGGTAATGATGATACCCCTGACTTTTTCCTTTCTTTCGACGACATAAGTGAGGTCGGGAATAACCAGGTCGATGCCGAGCATTTCTTCTTCCGGGAACATGAGGCCGGCATCGATGATGATGATGTCGTTTTCGTACTCCAGTACCATCATGTTCTTGCCGATTTCGCCCAGCCCGCCGAGGGGTATTACTTTTAGTTTTGGCTTTGGCATACTACTTAACCTCGAACATATTCAATTGCTGCCCGCTTTCGGCGGACGGCTTCACTTCCTGGACTTGACTAGCCTCCGCCAGCAGCTTGGGGATTTTCAACATATCGGTCTCGATGGACTGTTTCAGGCTCTGCTGGTGAAGGGCGGCAGCGGGATGGTACATGGCAAAGTAGATAACGCCATCGCGTCTTTGAGCCGTGCCGTGAATCTTGCTGATACTTTTACCCGGGAAGTACCGGGCCATCGAATAGCGTCCCAGAGTGACAATCATTTTAGGTTTGATCAGCACAATTTGTTTATCCAGCCATGGCTGGCAGTTCTGTATTTCCGTAGGCAGGGGGTCGCGATTATCCGTAGGGCGGCACTTGATTACGTTGGCAATATAGACCTGCGGGCGTTTCAAATTGATGGAAGCGAGCAGCCTGTCCAGGTACTGTCCGGCCGGCCCGACGAAGGGACGACCCTGCTGGTCTTCGTGCCAGCCGGGTGCTTCGCCGATGAACATGATTTCGGCGTTTTCCGCACCTTCGCCCGGCACTACCTTACAGCGTAGTTTAGCTATATCACACTTAAAGCATTGCGCTATCTGCTGGTAAAGCTCAGTCAGTGCCGACATCTCGATTTATCTCTAAAACCATGATAACACCGGAGATATGTCAAGTCAATCGACCACGATTCTGCCAGAGCTACATCAGAACCCTTGCATAGCAGTAATCCCCCAATTATACTGGTACTATCGATTGCGTTTTTCACGATGAACTCCAGGAGAAATTTCCCCGATGATGCCGGCCAAAGACGGGCTTATCAACCAGCTCAGGAATAGAGAGCTGATCACTATCGTCGTTATCATGGGCGTAGCCAATTCAGGCATGGCCATATTACAGCCGATGTTGCCGCTTTACCTCACATCAATCGACGTCAGCCCTTCGTTAATCGGCTTGATGCTGGCGATAGGCATGGTGGGCATGGTATTCGGCGAGAGCAGCGGAGGGTGGCTGGCCGATAAAGTCGGCCTGAAAATACCCCTAAGCATAGGGACTTTTCTCTCCGCTCCCTTGGTTTTATGCTTTGTTTTTACACGGAACATTCCCGGTATATTCCTGATATTTTTCTTCTGGGGAGTGGTGCGGGCCGCTATATTCGGGCCGGCGCGGGGATATATCGGCAATGCCGCCACCCTGGTGAACAAAGCTACGTTTATCGCCGTCTACATGACAACGCAGTCGATAGCCCGTAGCCTGGGCTCGCTGGCCAGCGGCTATATCGCCGATAACTGGGGCTACAACTGGGACTTTTATATATCGGTGGGCCTTTCCGTTCTGGCCGGTATCGTGGTAATAATCGGGTTGAGAAAAATACCTCTGTTGAAATCTAAAATGAAATCGACACCCCTATCGCCTACCCTCCCCTCCGATCCTGCTAAGCCGACAATCGACTACCGACTGTTCATCATCCAGTGCGTTATCGTCGCGCTTTTCATGCTGGGAATGGGAGTCAATTCCTTTTTACCGCTGGTGGCGACCGAGGTGGTGGGGGTTAACGCAACACAGGTCGGCATTCTCTTTACCATCAGCGGGCTGGTCAATACAGTACTGCTGATCCCGATGGGAAGACTGGCCGACCGTAAAGACAAGAGAATGTTGATGGTAGCGGGGATACTATTATCGGCCGTTGCATTGGTGGGAATAGCTTATACCAGGAGTTTTCCAATGCTTATCCTGTTTTCCGTCATCAATAGTGTAAGTGCTGCCATGTGTTACCCGGCGGCGGTAGCCCTGCTATCCAACACCGTGCCGGCTTACTGGCAGAGTACGGCAATGGGAATTTATGGAGCGGCGGAGGATATCGGCATCATTATAGGGTCGGGGGCGGGGGGATTCGTCTGGAACACCGGCGGGCCGACAGCAGTCTATTTGATGGGGGCCGCTGCCTCTCTGGCAGGGGCGATAATATGCCTGGGGTTTATCAAGCGTAAAGACTTGAAGAAGGGCGTTATTTAGATATTGGCAGCTCAGCCGCCACCCAAGCCGAAAAACCGCCCGTCATGTTGTTAATGTACCTAAAGCCGAGCTCCGCCATGACCTTGCTGGCGGCCGCGCTGCGCACCCCGGTCTGGCAGTAGACCAGGTATATTTTGTCTTTGTTAAAATCGTTAATGTCGTCCTTAAAGGCAGGAGAAGAGTAGTCCCGATTCAAAGCGCCCGGGATATGCCCGGCGGCGTATTCTTCCGGAGTTCTGACGTCGATAATCGTAAAATTGTAGTGCCCGGCGCCTAGAGCGAAGATAGCATACGCTTCAGTAACGGATACATCTTTGGTTACCTGCTCCGGCGCCGGAGTTCGAAAAGAAAACTCTATCGCTTCCCCGCTGATGTAGTCGCAGCCGCCGACAAAGACAGATAGCAGCATCAGAACCATTAGATATAAGAACGGGGGAATAAGACCCGATTTACTCTTCATTCTCTTACGCTATTCATTGTCTAGAGGCTGATGAGCTTGACGGTATAGACATCGGGGATAGCCAGAATCTGCTTCTGCTGCTTCTCCGGCAGTGGCTCGTCCAGGGTGAGTACGAGTAAAGCTTGGCCGCGCGGCTTGAGGCGGCCCAGGTGCATAAAGCTGATGTTAATATCGGCGTCGCCCGTTATTTTGCCCACCGCACCGATTAAACCGGGACGGTCCTTGTGGTCGCTGAACAAAAAGTACGACCCGGGCGTGGGCACGATATCCAGCCAGAAATCGTTGACGCGCACAATATGCGACTCGTTATGGATGATGGTCCCGGCTGCCGTCCACGAGCCGGCGGTGGTCGTTACGGAGACAGTGAGCAGACTGGCGTAGTTAATGCACGTAGCCTCTTTTTCTTCAATGACGGACAGGCCGCGTTTGGCGGCGATGAGATTGGAGTTGACGATATTGACCCTTTCTTCGCTGAATCTTTCAAGCAGGCCGCCGATTACCGCCGCCTTGAGTGTATTGGTGTCGTAGTTGGCGATATCGCCTTCGTACCTGATGCGGATGCTCTTGGCCTGACCCTCAGCCAGTTCGTAAACGAGTTTACATAACGTTGTCGCCAGCCTCATATACGGCGCCAGCGCTGTTAGAGTTTCCGCAGGTATGTAAGGAACGTTAATGGCCGAGCGGGCCGGCTGCCCCCTGAAGACATCGACGATTTGCTCAGCGACATCGCGGGCTGCTAAGACCTGCGCCTCGGTGGTAGAGGCGCCCAGATGGGGGGTAACGATGATATTATCCACGCCGAAAAGGATGCTCTGCGTGCAGGGCTCTTGTTCAAAAACATCGATGGCCGCACCGGCCAGTTTTTTGTCCTGGATAGCTTTGACCAGCGCCTCTTCATCGATAAGGCCGCCGCGGGCGCAGTTGATGATGCGGGCGGTAGGTTTACACAGGGCCAACTCCTCAGGGCCGATGATGTTCTTTGTCTGGGGCGTCAGCGGGAGGTGCAGAGTAATAAAGTCCGACTCCTTGAGAAGTCGCGGCAAATCGACGAGCTCTACCTGAAGTTTTTTAGCGTACTCCTCCGAAACCAGGGGGTCGATGCCCAGAAGTCTCATCTCAAAGCCCTGAGCCCTTTTAGCGACCTCGGAGCCGACATTGCCCAGGCCGATAATACCGAGTATTTTGCCCCGGAGCTCGGTGCCCATGAACTCATTGCGTTTCCAGACGCCGTTCTTGAGCACGGCATTGGCCTGGGGGATATTACGCGCCGATGCCAGCAGCAGGGCGATGGTATGTTCCGCGGCAGAGACCGTATTGCCCGTGGGGGCATTTACCACGACGACGCCGCAGCGTGTGGCCGCCTCGACATCGACATTATCAATGCCGACGCCGGCCCGGGCAATGACCTGGAGCTTTTTGCCCGCTTCGATAATAGCGGCGGTAACTTTCGTCTGGCTGCGCACTATAAGGGCTTCGTAGTCGCCGATGACGGCAATGATGTCCTCAGGCTTCAGACCGCAGTTAATATCAACCTGCGCCTCTTTCCGCAGTATTTCAATGCCTTCTTCGGAAACCGGGTCGGTAATCAGTACCTTTTTTCGCTTATCCGCCATAGTTTTTTCCTTATTTGCCAGCTATTTTTTAAATCCGGCTAAAGGCAGGACTTTTTCAATTGCCGTCAGCACTTCCCTGATATCCTTTTCATCGACCATACCGAGGTGGCCGATGCGGAATATCTTACCGTCCAGCGTTTGCTGCCCGCCGGCCAGCACTACCTTATATTTTTCGCGGAGAACCTGGCGCAGTTTTTTACCGTCGAGTCCGGCCGGGATACCCACCGCCGTGACCGTATTAGAAGCATGGCTCGGGTCGGCGAAGAGAGGCAGCCCCAGCTTCTTAATGCCGTCGCGGGTCATTTTACCGATGCGGGCGTGACGTTCAAAGATATTCTCGATACCCTCTTTCAACATCATTTTAAGGGCTACGTTAAAGGCATAGACGATAGAGATGGCCGGCGTCCAGGGGTTCTCTTTCTTCTCGTCGAAGTTCTTTTTGGCCCGGGTGAAGTCCCAGTAAAAGCGCGGCATTTTAGCGGCGGCGTGCGCCTGCCAGGCCTCCGGGCTGACGCTGACCATAGCCATGCCGGGCGGGACCATCCATCCCTTCTGGGAGGCGGTAATGACGACGTCACAACGCCAATCGTCAACCGGGAGGTTAATGGAACCCAGGCTGCTGATGGCGTCGACGATGAACAGCTTGCCGGCGTCTTTCACCACCCGGCTGATGGCCTCAATGTCGTTGGTCACGCCGGTAGAGGTCTCGTTATGGGTCACCAGGACAGCTTTGATGCCGGGATTATCTTTAATTGCTTTTTTTACAGCATCAGGATCAGCGGCCTTGCCCCATTCCACTTTAAGTGAAACAACGTCCGCCCCGAACTCTTTGGCGATGGCCGCAAAACGATCGCCGAAGACACCGATGCTGACCGAAAGCACTTTATCGCCGGGGGAAAGCATATTGACGACCGCCGCCTCCAGGCCGCCCGTGCCGGAGCCGGTCAGCAGCAGGACGTCGTTTTTCGTCTGGAACACCTTTTTCAGGTCCGCGGTCACGTCAGTTATCATCTGGTGGAATTCCGGACCGCGGTGGTTGACCATGGGCCACCCTATCGCCTTGAGGACCTCGGGCGGACAGGGAGTGGGGCCGGGGACGCGTAACTGTGCCATGTTTTTCTCCTCTATTTATC
>CAZEUJ010000079.1:4340-9059 GCA_964514525.1 uncultured Dehalococcoidaceae bacterium | reverse complement strand
GACCATATTCTGCTGCGGGACTTCTCGCGGCAGAGCGGGTGCATCCTCAGTGAAGTCGGCGACGGCATCTGCCACCAGATCGTCGCCGAGGCTTACGCCCGGCCGGGGGACATTGTGGTAGGGGCGGACTCGCACACAGTGACGGCAGGCGGACTCGGGGCTTTTGCCACCGGCATGGGCTCGTCCGATGTCGCGGTGGCGTTCGGACTCGGTAAAAACTGGTTCCGCGTGCCGGAGACTTTCAAAATAGAAGTCACGGGAGATTTTCAGAAAGGCGTCAGCGCTAAAGATTTAATATTGCATCTGATAGGTAAGATAGGCGCCGACGGCGCTACCTATAAATCTTTAGAATTCCACGGCAACGCCATTAAAAAGATGAGCATGAGCGGGAGGTTCACCATCGCCAATATGGCGGTAGAGGCCGGGGCTAAAGTTGGGCTTTTCGCATCGGACGAGACTACGCGAGAATTTTTAAAGTCGGAGGGGCGGGGCAAAGACTATAAACCGCTCGCCGCTGACGCCGACGCAACCTATGAAAAGACTATAAGAATCAATGCTGCGAAACTCGAACCCACCGTGGCCAGGCCGCATACTGTAGATAACACCGCTTTAGCCAGAGATTTAAAAGGCGTAAAAATACAGCAGGTAGTCATCGGCACCTGCACTAACGGTCGACTCGGGGATTTAGCTATCGCCGCTGGTATTTTAAAGGGGAAAAAGCCAGCCAGAGGAGTCAGACTGATTATCGCCCCGGCTTCGCGGAGAGTCCTGCTGGATGCTATAGACGCGGGCCTTATCAAGGCTTTCGTTGAGTCCAGCGCGATAATCCTGCCGCCCGGCTGCGGGCCGTGCCTGGGACTGCACCAGGGGGCGCTGGGAGACGGGGAGGCCTGCCTGTCCACCGCTAACCGTAATTTCGAGGGGCGGATGGGGAATCCTAAGAGCTTTATCTACCTCGGCAGTCCCGCCACGGCGGCGGCCTCGGCGCTCAAAGGAGAGATAACCGACCCCCGGGAGGTGTTGTGATACTTAAAGGCAAAGCGCATAAGTTCGGGGATAGCATTTCCACCGACCATATCATACCGGGTCGGTACGCGCACCTGCGCAGCGACCTGCCGGAACTCGCCAAATATGTTTTAGAAGACGCCGACCCCGATTTTGTGAAAAAGGTAAAGCCTGGTGATTTTATCGTGGGGGGGAGCAACTTCGGTCTGGGGTCGAGTCGGGAGCACGCGCCGCTGGTAATCAAGATGGCGGGTATAAGCGCCATTTTAGCAAAATCAGTAGCGAGAATTTTCTTCCGGAACGCCATTAACCTGGGGCTGCCCGTCCTGATATGTGATACGGACAAAATCGACGATGGGGACGAACTCGAGATAGACCTCACGGCGGGGACGGTGCGGGACATTACCAACGGTAGCGTCCTGACCTTCGGAAAGATACCGGAGGTAATGTTGAAGATACTCAACGAGGGCGGGCTGATACCTTATATACAGAAACACGGCGATATCGAGATATAAAAAGGAGTTTTTCAACCTATCCCCCTTACCCCCTTCCCTTGGCAAGGGAAGGGGGAACGTAAAAAAGAAAGGGGCGCAACCCCTCTCTTAAAATCTCTTCCCCCTCGCCTTTTAAGGAGAGGGGGATCGAGGGGGTGAGGTCTGAAAGAAGGGATTACGCTATTGGCTTATAACATCACGCTCATACCGGGGGACGGCATTGGGCCGGAGATAACCGAGGCCACCCGGCGCGTGCTCGAAGCCACGGGGGTGAAGTTCAACTGGGAGATGGCCTACGCCGGCGCCGAGGTCATGGCCAGGCAGGGCACGCCCCTGCCGGATTCGGTATTAGCCTCGATAAAGAAGAACAAAGTCGCCCTCAAGGGGCCGGTAACGACGCCTATCGGCACAGGTTTCCGCAGCGTTAATGTCGCCCTGCGCAAAGCCCTCGACCTTTATGCCTGCGTGCGACCCTGCAAAACTTATCCTGGTGCCCCCACGCCATATAAAGATGTGGATATTGTCATCATCAGGGAAAATACGGAAGACCTCTATACGGGGGTGGAGTACGAAAAGGGGACGCCCGAAGCCGAAGGACTGATTAAGTTCATCAACCGTCAGAAAGGCAACGTTATCCGGGAGAACGCGGGCATCAGCATCAAGGCGATTACCGAATACGGCACGCGGCGCATCGCCAAATACGCCTTCGAGTACGCCCGCCAATACAAGCGTAAGAAAGTGACCGCGACCCACAAAGCCAACATCATGAAATTTTCCGATGGGCTTTTCCTGAATGTCGCACGAGAGGTGGCCAAAGACTACCCGGACATCGAGTTCCAGGACGCGCTTATCGATAACCTGTGCATGCAGCTCGTACGGCGCCCGCAGGAATACGATATCATCGTCGCCCCCAACCTCTACGGGGACATTATCTCCGATCTATGCGCGGGACTGGTGGGGGGACTGGGGCTGGCGCCCGGGGCGAATATCGGGGAGGGTATAGCTCTCTTCGAGCCGACGCACGGCAGCGCCCCCAAATACACGGGACAGAACAAGGTCAATCCAATAGCGATGATGCTGTCCGGCATGTTAATGCTGCGGCATATCGGGGAAGCTAAAGCGGCCGACCGGCTCGAGAAAGCCATCGCGGCGGTCATCAAAGAAGGTAAAAGCGTCACCTATGATATGAAGTCGCGCCGCGACGACCCTGCCGCCGTGGGGACATCACAGGTGGCGGACGCGGTAATTGAGAAGCTGAAGGGCTAATTTACCTTACGTAATTCAGGGCGTTTAAGAGGGGCGAAGCCCCTCTTTCTTTTTCTCCCCCTCTCCTTAAAAGGGGAGGGGAGGGGGGTGAGGTTTTCATCCCCTCACCACAGGAAAAAATTTGATGTAATAAAGCATATATGCTAGAATTTCGCTTGCAATATTAGACTAAAGAGGAGACGAATATGGACAAAAAAGAAATACTGGCATTTATTACCGAAAACCCGATGTCCTACCTGGCGACCGTCGACGGTAACAAGGCTAGGGTGCGCGGCATGGAGACGTTCCGCGCCGATGAACAGGGCCTGATATTTTACACCAGCAAGATGAAAAATGTCTTCAAGCAGATCGCCAAGAATCCCGAGGTGGAAGTTTGCTATTTCGCTAAAGACGTCCAGGTCAGGGTCCGCGGTAAAATGGAAATCCTCGAAGACCTGACACTAAAAAAGGAAATCGTCGATAAGCGGCCGTTCTTAAAGCCGATGTACGAAATAAGCTATGAAGGCCTGGCGGTCATGCGACTGAAAGGTAAAGCCACCACCTGGAGCATGCAGGATATGACCGCCCCCACAACTTTTATCGACCTGTAAAGAGAAATAATGATGGACAAAAAAGAAATACTGGATTTCATCACTAAAAATCCCGTCTGCTTTCTGGCTACTGCGGAAGGCAAAAAACCCCACGTGCGCGCTATGGGAACGTATCGGGCGGACGAAAACGGCATCATTTTTTCTATGCAATCGAACAAAGACGTTTATAAGCAGTTGGTCAAGAACCCTGAAATCGAAGGCTGCTACTGGGCCAACGGCGTGCAGATAAGGGTCGCCGGCAAGGTGCAGCCGATAACGGATATGGCACTCAAGAAAGAAATCGTGGAGAAGCGCCCGTTTTATAAACCGGGGGTGGAAAAGGAAGGGTGGGACTACGTGGGCGCTTTTATCCTGAAGAACGGCAAGGCCACCGTTCTGGATATGAAAGGACCACCGTCACCGGCCGGCGCCGCCAAGACCTGGATAGATTTATAAGGGGTTTCCATGAATCCCAAACAGACTAAAACGGACTGCGTCTTCTGCAAGATTGCCAGCGGTGAAATACCGGCGAAAATGCTTTATCGTGATGAAGACGTCTTTGCCTTCCCGGATATCAATCCGCTTACGCCCGTACATATTCTCGTCCTGCCGGTAAAGCACATTGCTACCCTGGCTGACATGCCCGACAAAGATACGCCGCTGGTAGCGAAAATGGTAAAGGTCGCTAACCGGCTTGCCAGAGAACAAGGAATCGCCAAAAGCGGCTATCGCCTGACCATTAATAGCGGAGCGGACGCCGGACAGCTGGTGCCCCACCTGCACATACACCTGATGGGCGGCCGGCACCTCGACTGGAAGCATTAGGGGAAATCATTTTGGCAGGGGCGTCTAAGAGGGGCATCAACCCCTCTTTCATTTTATGGCTTGAGGCTCTCCAGGTAAAACAGCAGGCCGGCAATGCTCTTGGAGTCCTGGATCTTCCCCGAGGTGATCAAATCGCGGATTTTAGTTACCGGTATCGGCACTAATTTTATTCCGGCGGTATCCTCGGCGGAAAGAGGGTCAGGAACGAGGTCGGTCGCCAGGTAAAGATAGAGGTACTCGGTGGCATAGCCCGGCGCCGAGTAAAAACCGCCCAGTTTCTTTAGCTTCTGCGGGCGGAAGCCCGTTTCTTCGCGCATTTCCCGCACTACCGCCGTCTCCGGTTCCTCCCCGTCATCGATGCCGCCCGCCGGTATCTCCAGCAGTTCCTTCTCAATCGGTTTGCGGAATTGGTTGACCAGCAGGACATTATCTTCGGCGTCCACGGCGATAACGGCGATGCAAGGGCGGTGCTCCACGATTTCCCGCGTGCTCCGGCGTCCGTCGGCGGTCAGCACCGTATCGACGCGCAGCTTTACGGAACGTCCTTCAAAGACCACCCG
>CAZEUJ010000079.1:0-4240 GCA_964514525.1 uncultured Dehalococcoidaceae bacterium | reverse complement strand
TCCCCCCGGTGCGGTAGACCAGCGCAATTTCGTCGCAGTTGGGGAACTTGGGACAGCGGAAACAATCGGTCCAGACCTTGCGCGGCAGCTCCATCTTATCGATGTCGGCGAATCCCTGCAGCTTGAAAAACTCCGGTTTATAGGTAAAGCAAAAAACCGTCTCGATGCCCAGCGCCTCCGCTTCCTCAAGGCAGGCTTTCACCAGCCTGGCGCCCAGGCCCGTCATTTTTTTATCCTCCGCCACCGCCAGCGACCTTATCTCCGCAAGGTCTTCCCAGCTGACATGCAGCGCCGCGCAGGCCACTACCCGCTCGCCCTCGTGGATGACCAGTAGATCGCGGATGTCTTCGTAAAGCTCGCTCAGTGGCCTCGCCAGCATTTCGCCGTTGTTGGCGTAGTCGTTAATTAATTTGTGTATCTGGGGAATATCGGGTATTTTGGCTTTATCTACCTTACTCACCTTGTTTTCCTTTCAATTTATCTTCCAGCAAGCCGTAAAACGACTCTTTGGGACGAAGTCGTAAAAATCGGGCCAGGTAGGGACTGCGCCTCACGGTAACCGTATCGCGACTGGACAGGGGCAGATTGATATGACCATCGACACTCAGCACGGCCGGTTGAAAGATGTTCAGACGCAGCGTAACTACCGCCTTTTCCGGTAGTACCAGCGGATAGGGCAGGCTCAGGTGAGGGGCGACCGGCACCAGCAGGAAGTCCCGCGACTGTGGATAAAGGATAGGGCCGCGGGCGGCCAGCGCGTACCCGGTACTGCCGGTGGCCGTCGCCACAATGATGCTATCGGTTTTGTAAGTCGTCAGGGGCTGCCCGTCGATGCTGACATCGACACGAATCAAACGGACGACTTCGCCCCGGGCTACGACGACATCGTTCAGCGCGTGAAAAATTCGGGGTTCCTGGCCGGGAGTTATCAACTCAGCTTGTAGCATCGCCCGCTCGTCAATCCAGCCCTTGCCGCTGAGCAGACGCGGCAGCTTGGCCATGGCATCGTCGGCATCGAACTCGGTCATAAACCCGAGTTTGCCCAGATTGATGCCGGTAATGGGGGTCTTACCGGGAATAACCGCCTGAACGGCGCGCAGGATGGTGCCATCGCCGCCTACCGTAAGTAAAAGGTCGGTGCCGCTCAGCAGGGAGCAGGTTTTCTCCCGTTCCCAGGCGGAACATTCCCATGCCGGGACACCCTGCGACTTGAGGAATTTAGCCAGCTCACCGGACTTTTTTCGCGTCGCGGCCACTTTAGGGTGGTAAAGGATGCCTATTTTTTTCACGTTATAACCAGTATCTTTCCTTTGAGACAAATTCACGAGAAACAAGAAAAGTGTAGCAATTCGGCGTTCATAGTGTCAAGCACGATATGTAGCTAGTATATCTATTTACGTTGAATTTTATATACTCACCCCCTTAATCCCCCTCTCAAACAGAGTTATTATTTAGAGCCCGTATTAAGTTGTGTTTGAGAGGGGGAAGAAAATGAAGAGGGGTCTGCACCCCTCTTAGACACCCCGTATTTTACAGGGAGTAGCCCGCCGAGAGGGGCGCCAGCCCCTCTCTCTTACACCCCCCTTTCCAGCCAGAAATATCTGTGGTTTAATACCAATGCTTCTGGCTGGAGAGGGGACACAGGGGTGAGGTTATTACTTACCATCTAAAAATCATATATCAGAAATTCATTTTGCCTGCGGTAGATTGCAGACAAGGCCTGTCGGGCAGGACTCGCATTCGAGTTGAAGCGTGGTGTGCGTGATATTGAAATCGTCGGCCAGCACCTCGTTCACCTTAGTCACGATATCGCCGCTCTGGCTCACCGTCTGGTCGGCGATGCTCAGGTGGGCGCTCAAGGCATAAATTCCGGAGGTAATCGTCCAGATATGGACGTCATGTATATCGACCACGCCGGGGACCTTTTTCACGGCAGCGGCCACCTTTTCCATCCGGACATGTACGGGGACCGACTCCAGCAGGATATCCACCGCTTCACGGACAATCCGCACGGCCCCCCATAGTATGACCACGCCGATAACCACCGCGAGAATGGGGTCGGCGATATACCAGCCGGTGAAATAAATGATAACGCCGGCGATAATAACTCCCACCGATGACAGGGTATCGCCGATGATATGCCAGAAAGCAGCTTTGATATTGATACTCTTGGCACTGCCTCTTCTCAGCAAAAACAGGCCCGCGAGATTAGCCGCCAGGCCAATACCGGCGATAACCATCATCAGCGGGGTCTTGACAGCGGGTAATTCGGAGAACCGCTGGGCGGCTTCGTAGAAAATAAAGACGGAAACCAGGACCAGTACGGTGCCGTTGGCGAGGGCGGCCATAATCTCGGCGCGGTGATAGCCGAAGGTCTTGGTGGGAGTAGCCGGTCGCTTCGCCAGGTTCATGGCGAACAGGCTTAAGCCCAGCGCCAGGGCATCGGTCAGCATATGTCCGGCGTCGCTGAGGAGGGCAAGGCTGTTGCTGAAGATGCCGCCGATAATCTCGGCGACCATTATAACGAGGACCAGGCCGAGGGTGATTTTCAGGGGCCGGCCGGCGTTAAGATTCGTATGCGTTTCATGATTGTGCATCAAAGACGCTCTACTATCATGTTAACGCGTCATTGAGACGTATTCAAGATACGACCCCGTACTTCCTTTTCCCATCAAGGTATAAATCCCCGCCGTAAATGTCGTTAATAACTGTAGCAGGAAAGTCCTTGACCTCAAGTTTTAAGACCGCTTCGGGGGCGAGTTCTGGATAAGCGACTACTTCCGATTTTACAATTGTCTTAGAGATTAAGGCGCCGGCGCCGCCGACCACTGCCAGGTAGACGGCTTTATATTTTTTCATGGCGTCCCTGACCTCTTTGGAACGCCCTCCCTTGCCAATCATGCCCTTGAGTCCGACGGTGAGAAGGCGGGGCGTATAGCTGTCCAGGCGGGCGCTGGTGGTAGGTCCCGCCGAGCCGATGACGCGTCCGGGGGGAGCAGGGGAGGGGCCCATATAGTAGACCGTCTGCCCTTTAATATCAAATGGCAAGGGCTCACCTTCATCTAAAGCTTCGGTCATCTTTTTATGGGCGGCGTCCCTGGCGACATAGAGGACGCCGGAAAGTAGCAGGTTATCGCCGGCTTTAAGGCTTTCTATAATTTTTTCAGTGAAGGGGAGTGTTACTTTTTTCATCATATTATTATTTCCCGGTGGCGAGCGGAGTGGCACTGTAAATTTACCGCCACGGGCAGGGCGCCGATGTGGGCGGGAAAGCTCTCCACGTGGACGGCTAAAGCCGTAATCCGGCCGCCGTAGCCCATCGGGCCGATACCCAATTCATTGACCTTTTTCAATATCTCTTTTTCGAGGTCGGCGTTTTCCGGGTCGGCGCTGGACTCTCCGACCTTCCGCAGCAGGGCGTGTTTTGCCATTACCATTGCTTTTTCTGCGGTGCCGCCGATTCCCACCCCGACGATGATGGGAGGACACGGATTGCTCCAGGCTTCTTCCACGGCCTTAACGACAAAGTCAACTACTCCTTTTCCCCCCGCCGCGGGCAGCAGCATGCCGAGCCTTGCCATATTTTCCGCGCCGCCGCCCTTAGGCAGCACGGAAATCTTTAGTTTATTTCCGGGGACGATATCGGTGTGAATGACCGCCGGGGTATTATCGCCGGTGTTCTTGCGTTCGGAAAAGGGATGGGAGACTATCGATTTGCGCAGATATCCTTCCTGATAGGCCCGCCGTACGCCTTCGTTGACAGCGGCGTAAAGGTCGCCTTTGACGACCAGGACGTCCTGCCCAATTTCCAGGAAGACGACGGCGGTGCCGCAGTCCTGGCAGAGCGGGATTTTATCGGTCGCGGCGATACGGGCGTTCTCCAGAATAGTATCGAGAGCTCGTTTACCGGCGGGCGACTCCTCTTCACGGCGCGCTTTTTTTAGGGCGGCAAGAACATCATCGCCGAGCTCATAGTTAGCCTGCTGGAAAAGGTTCGCTACGGCTTCGGTGATATCGGCCGCCGTGACCGGGCGCATTATGTTTTACCGCCTTCCGCCAGCAGTTTACGCAGCTCGAGAATCATCTCCGGGATATCGATTTTCACCGGGCATCGCTGTAGGCAACGCCCGCAGGTCAGGCAGGTGTAGGCCAGGGAAGCCGCCTTTTCTAAATCCTCGCTGACAATGGCCGCCCAGATAGCCCCGATTCCTGCGAAGTATTTATCCCCGAAGTGCCCCGC
>CAZEUJ010000078.1:0-9449 GCA_964514525.1 uncultured Dehalococcoidaceae bacterium | reverse complement strand
GATGTCCTGAGGGCGCTGGTGGAAAAGGAGGAGGGGGTCGTTAAGACGATTTATGATAACTTCGTGGCGCAGAGCGAGCCCACCTCGCGGTCGCAGATGTTCACCAAAAATAGCGTTGACGATACCTTCGGCGAAGATGAGCTAAAGCTCCTGGAAAACTGTGAAAAAGCCCTGGCTAAAGAAAAGCTGATATCCATCGACCGCACTGTAGGCAACCCGCAGAGCAGCACGGTCGTCAGGCTCATTGTCCCGGTTAAGTTCGCCCATGTTGCTTATGGCGGCAAGAACCTTTTTATTCCGGTAAAGAAGCCTGTGAAAAAGCCGGACTATCAAATAGTCTTTTTCGGCGATGCCGCCTGGCAGACCAATAAATTGAAACCCCTTCCCCAGAAAGATATCACTATCCGGCTGGCGTTCCTGGATGAAGGCCGGGTGGTGAAAATCGTGCGCAACAGCAACTATATCGGCGAGTATAAAAAGGGCGTTTTCGCCTCCGAGGACTGGGTGGCCAAGACGCGGCGGAATGGCATTTTCCTGCACGCCGGCTGTCGTGAGGATTATCTCCAGTCGGCCCACGGCGGTTATAAGCCGGTGCGTACTTTGCTCATCGCCCTGAGCGCCAACGGCAAGACCACTACCACCTGTAAAATTCTGGCGCGTAAGGGTATGGAGAGGTCGTGGTTGATTCAGGACGACGGCGGCACTCTCCAGCCGGACGGCTCCTTTCGCGGCTTTGAGGCCGGGGGCGTGTTCGTCAAGACGGAGGGCGTGAATCCCGGCGAGCAGGTCGAGATTTTCTATGGTCTTTTGAAAGCGGAAACGGTCTGCGAGAACGTCTTTGTTAACGGTAACGGCGATTTCGACTTCGAGAATTTCGAAAGGACTTCCAACGGCCGGGCCGTCGTTTTGCGCAAGGATTTCATGCACGCCAGCCCCCACATCGACGTCGAATCGATTGATAATTTTGTCCTTATCACCCGGGGGCCTACCATACCAGCTATCTGCAAACTGAGCCTGGAGCAGGCAGCCGCTTTGATGGTGTTGGGGCAGGCTATGGAGTCCTCCGCTGGCGACCCCACTCAGGCCGGCAAGATAAGGACCGAGTTCTTTTACGACCCCTTTATTGCCGGGGACCGGGCGGCGCACGCCAACCGGTTCTACGATATCCTGCAAAATCTCCCCCACGTGAACTTCTATCTGATTAACACCGGTTCGGTAGGGGAGGGCTATCATTTCAAAGATATCGATGTCGGCCATACCATGAGCATTCTCGATTCTCTCCTGCGGGGCGGACTGGAGGACTGGATGGACTCTCCCTCCGGTTTCCGGGTGCCGGCTTCCATCAGGGCGGTTGACGATATCCTGGTGCATCCGGAAAAGCTCTACACCGTCGCCGAGTTCGAACAAAAGCAAAAAGAGCTTAACAAAATCCGCTACGAAGCCATCGAGAAGGTCGGCGCCGGCCTGAATCCGAAGGTGAGAAGAGTATTCGGAAAAGTTTAATCAGACTATTATCAAGTTCAAATGGCGGGTTGATATTTAATACTCACCCTCTTAATCCCCCTCTCAAACAGGGTTATTTTTGGAATTCGATTTTTCTTTTGTTTGGGAGAGGGAAATAGAAAAGAGGGGTTTCACCCCCCTTAAACGCCCCGCTATAAGTTTCCCCCTTTGAAAAAGGGGGACTGAAGGGGGATTTTCGTAATCGCCCCTCTTAAACGCCCCTTTATCTGAAGGGAGTAGCTTGCTGAGAGGGGCGTAAGCCCCTCTCAATTTTTCTTCCCCTCTCCGGCCAGAAATATTTTATTTTAAGTCAATGCCGCAGGCTGGAGAGGGGTAAGGGGTGAGATATCATATCACGCTATCCAAGTTGACTTATATGTCGCCAATAGTATAGCCTCTTAAAGAGAAAATTTCTGGCCTAATCTTTATAATATCTTCAAGGAGGTTTTCCGATGAAAGCAGCTATATGTTATGAGTTGAACAAACCTCTGGTGCTGGAGGATGTGATGCTGGCCGAGCCGGGCAAAGGCGAGGTAAAAATACGCCTGGCGGCGACGGCTATCTGCCACAGCGATATCCATGACTGGAAAGGGGAGATACCCGGCGGGGTGCCTTTTATCGGCGGCCATGAGTCCGCCGGCTATGTCGATAAGGTTGGCGCGGGCGTGACGTCCGTTAAACCCGGCGACCCCGTCGTCGTTTCGCTGCTGGCGTCCTGCGGGCGCTGCTATTTTTGCATCACCGGCCTACCGCATCTCTGCGAGCACCGCTTCGACCCTCCTCAAGAGCCGCGGGTGCGCAATAAAAAGGGGCAGCGTCTTGACTTGAAGGGCAACATCGGCGGCTTTGCGGAGTATGTGGTCGTTGACGAGTCGCAGGTGGTGAAAGTCCCCGGGGAAATGCCGCTGGACAGCGCGGCCCTGCTCGCCTGCGGTGTCATTACCGGCTTCGGCGGTGTGGTCAACCGCGCCAGGGTCAGGCCCTTTCAAAGCGTCGTCGTCATGGGTGCCGGCGGCGTGGGCATTAACGCCATCCAGGGCGCGGCCTATGTGGGCGCTTATCCCATTATCGCTGTGGATATCCTCGAGTCTAAGATGAAAATGGCGATGGATTTCGGGGCGACGCACGCGATCAACGCCAGGAACGAAAAGGCGGCGGAAGAAATTCGCCAGCTGACCTCGGGGAGAGGGGCGGAGTTCGTCTTCGTGACCGTCGGCAGTGTCGCCGCCATCAAGCAGGGGATGTCCTTTACGGGCTCGCGGGGGACGACGGTCATGATCGGCCTGCCCAGCTTTAGAGACCAGCTGTCTTTCTCCCCTCTCGAAATGATTCCTTCGGAAAAGAACCTTATCGGCGGCTTTATGGGCGCGACCAATCTTAAAGTAGATATCCCGAACCTGGTGGCGCTGTACCGGTCGGGCCGCCTAAAGCTGGACGAACTTATCACCGGCCGTTTCCCACTCGCCCGCATTAATGAGGCCATGGCGTTGACGGAAAAGGGCGAGGGACTGCGCAACGTCATTATGTTCGAATAAAATGAAAGGAATAGTGCGATGAAAGCTGCCATCTGCTATGAAGTCGGTAAACCTCTGGTTGTTGAAGACGGGGTAACGGTAGACCCTCCGGGCAAAGGCGAGGTTAAAGTCCGCGTCGCGGTGACGGCCGTGTGCCACAGCGACCTTCATTTTATCTCGGGGGAGATCCCGTCAAAACTCCCCGGCCTGGCCGGCCACGAGACGGCTGGTTACGTTGACGAGGTCGGCGAGGATGTTACCACGTTAAAAAAAGGCGATACCGTCGTCATCGGCACGGTGACCTCCGGCTGCGGTCACTGCTATTACTGCACTATCGGCGCGCGCCACTACTGTGTGGAACGGGGCGCCTTTATGAAGCCCAAACACAAGAATAAAAAAGGGGAGCGTCTGACGCTGATGGCCGGGCCTGTCGGCGGCTTTGCCGAGTATACCACCGTGCCGGCCGCTTTAGTCACGAAAATTCCCTCGGACATGCCGCTGGACCGGGCTTGTCTTCTTGCCTGCGGCGTGACGTCCGGTTTCGGCGCCGTTGTCAACCGTGCGAAAGTTAAAGCCATGAGCAGCGTGGTGGTGGTGGGGACGGGGGGCGTCGGTCTTAACTCCATCCAGGGTGCGGCTTTCTCCGGGGCTTATCCAGTTATCGCGGTGGATGTCCTGGACAGCAAGCTGGAGACCGCCAGGACGTTTGGCGCCACTCATACGGTTAACATCAAGAAGGTGAAAGACCCCGTAAAAACCGTCACGGACATGACCTCCGGCCGGGGGGCGGACTATGTTTTTGTTACCGTCGGCAGCGTTGACGCCATCCGGCAGGGCTTCCTGATGTCCGGCGTTATGGGCATGACGGTGATTGTCGGGCTGGCCCAGGGCGACCTTTCCGCTTTTACCCCGTTCGATTTCATTTTTACGGAAAAAGTCCTCACGGCGTCCGGGGGAGGCTCGATACGCTCCAGCATCGATATCCCTTTCCTCGTGTCCCTGTACAAGTCCGGTAAGCTTAAGCTGGACGAGCTTATTTCCGGGCACTATCCGCTGGCGCGCATTAACGAGGCTATCGACTCCCTTAAAAAGGGAGAGGCATTACGCAACATTATTACGTTTAAGTAGTTCGCTTTGATTTGGAGAATAGCCGATGCTGAGCTGCTACCGCGTCCTCGACCTCACCAACGAGAAGGGTTTTCTCTGCGGCAAGGCCCTGGGAGATTTCAGCGCGGACGTTATCAAGATTGAAAAACCGGGCGGCGAGCCCGACCGCTCTAAAGCCCCCTTTTACCATGATATCCCCGACCCCGAGAAGAGCCTTTACTGGTTTGCCTTTAACGCCAATAAACGGAGCATCACGCTGGATATAGAGACGGCGGATGGACGCGAGATATTTAAAAGGCTGGTAAAGACCGCCGACGTCGTTATCGAGTCGTTCCCCCCGGGCTATCTGGATAAAATCGGCCTTGGTTATTCTGTTCTGAGTGAAGTCAACCCCGGCATTATCCTCACCTCCATAAGTGGCTTCGGCCAGAAGGGGCCTTATCGCGATTATAACGACCGCGACCTCGCCGTCTGGGCTTTGTCCGGCTATATGTATATCACTGGCGAGCCTGACCGGCCGCCTTTGGCCCCCAGCTATCCCCATGCTCACCTTATCGGCGCCATGAATGGGGCTATCGGCACGATGGTCGCCCTTGCCCATCGCCGCATTACCGGCCGGGGACAGCGTGTGGACGCCTCGTCCCATCAGGGACTTGTCTTCGCTATTTCCATCGAGACCAAGCTCCCCTGGGCTTTACAGAAAATCAATGTCTCCCGCGAGGGCCGGGAGCGCATGAAGATATTCGCCAAAGACGGCCAGGTAAAAATCCCCCTGCTCTGGGAGTGTAAGGACGGCAGCATCGCCTTCTTCTTCTGGGTCGGCCCCAATTTCGTCAAGCACAACGAGTCGCTGGTGGCATGGATTAGGGCCTCCGGTGTCGACCCCGGTCTGCTGGGCAAATGGGACTGGGCGAAGGACGGCTGGAACCGCTGGACCGTCGCTGAGGTTAACGAAATCCGCCGCACGCTGGATACTTTTTTTAAGAAGCATACCACAATGGAGCTCCACGATGGCTCGATGGAATACCGCATCCAGCTAACGCCGGTCCTGGCCCCTAAAGACCTGCTGGAGTTTCCTCTCTTTAAGGAGAGGGAGTTCTGGCGGGAAATCGAGCACCCGGAGTTGGACACTAAAATAACATATCCCGGCGGCTTTGTGAAGGTGGGGATAGGCGACTGCGGCGTGCGTTTCCGCGCCCCGCTCATCGGTGAGCATAACGAAGAAATTTATCGTGAAGTTCTTCAAATGTCTAAGGAAGATTTGGTAAACCTGAAACAGCGGAGAATTATTTAACGATGGAAAAGCGGCCTTTTGAAGGGCTTAAGGTCTTGGACTTTACTTGGGGTGGGGTGGGACCTTTCCAGGCGAATTTCCTCGCCTACTTTGGCGCCATGGTAATACGTATCGAGAGCGCTTCCCGACCCGATATCACCCGGCAGGGCGGTAATATTAATCCCCACTTGATGGAAAAATTCTCCGGGGAGCTTAAAAAAGACCCGCGCAAGCGCCTCGAGTTCGGGCCCACTTTTGCCGTCACCCACCCCGTGAAAAAGTACGGCATCAGTCTGAATCTCAATAATCCTCAGGCGGTGGAAATTTTTAAAAAATTGGTCGGGTGGGCGGATGTTCTGGTGGAGAGCTTTACCACCGGCACGCTGGAAAAGTGGGGCCTCGGCTACGAAGACTTAAGGAAAATCAACCCGAGGATTATCATGCACCGCACCTGCGGCTACGGCCACACTGGCTCGATGGCCGGCCAGCCCGGCTATGGTCAGACGGTCACCAGCTTGACGGGTTTCTATACCATCACTGGCTGGCCGGACCGCCTTCCGGTCCCCATCTCGTCTTTTTACACCGACCACCTTTCGCCTTTGTTCGGAGGGCTGGCATTGCTTACCGCCATCGATTACCAGCAGCGTACCGGTAAGGGGCAGTGCATCGACCAGTCCCAGATTGAGACGGGCATCAACTACCTGTCCCCCCTCATTCTGGATTATTCGGCTAACGGCAGGGAGTTGAAGTTGCGGGGGAACAGCAGCCCTTACGCCGCTCCGCACGGCGCTTACCGCTGCCGCGGCGACGATAGGTGGGTGGCAATTACTGTTCAAACGGATAAGGAATGGGAGAGCTTTTGTGATGTGGTGGGCAATCCCGTTTGGACAAAGGATGCCCGGTTCAGCACTATCGAGGGACGGGTGAATAATAGTGTTGAGCTTGATAAATATGTTAATGAATGGACGGCCCGGCATACCACCGAGCAGGTTATGACGATGATGCAAAGTCAAGGTGTCGCGGCGGGCGTTATCGCTACGGCGGAGGACTCGGAAAAAGACCCCCAGCTTACCGCCTACGATTTCTTTCGTGAGATTGAGCATCCCTATTTAGGCAGGCAGAAATTTTTTCACCCGCCCGGCTTTACCCTTTCGGACGCCGCCGCCGAGTTGCACCGCCCCGTATTTTTAGGTGAGCATACTGAGTATATCTGCACGGAAATCCTCGGCATCGCCGCCGCCGACTTTAAGAAGATGGAGAAGGAAGGCGTCTTTGACTAAGGTTGTCAGAGAATTGTCATTCCGTACTTGATACGGAATCCAGGTGGGGAAGGGACTGGATTCCCGCTTTCGCGGGACTGATAGGAATTTAGTGGGGAAAATGAGCATTAGAGACAAATATGCCTTCGTGGGGTTGGGCCTGACCCGACTCGGTAAAGTCCCCGATATGACCCCCGATGAGTTGGCCGCCCAGGCTATCAGACTGGCTTTGGATGATGCCGGTTTGAAGGCTAATGAGGTCGACGGCTATATCTTCCAGCCGGGTATCGGCGGCGGCCTTAACGATACCGTTCCTTTACAGATGGCGGGCGTCCCTGCTTCGCTGGTCTGGCGGGTCGCCAGCCTCGGTTCATATGCGAACGTCATGGTGGCTATGGCTATCGGCGCTATGGAGTCCGGCCTTTGCCATACCTGTATCCTCGTCCATGCCGCCAGCGCGGCCAGCCGCCGCGGCGTTATGATGGCCGGTGCCCCGCCCGGCCCGAGCACCCCGGGGGCCTATGGCTGGTACGGCCCGGGCGCTACCGCCGCCTGCATGGCGCAGCGCTATATGCACCTCTACAGACTCAAGCGCGAGCAGCTCGGTGCGATAGCCCTGACCCTGCGGGAATATGCCAATCACCGACCCGAAGCGGTGATGCACGATAGGAAAATCACGATGGCCGACTACCTGGATGCCCGCATGGTCGTCGAGCCGCTGTGTCTTTATGATTTCTGTCTCGTTAATGATGGCGCCGTCGCTTTGATAATCACCTCGGCGGAGCGGGCGCGCCACCTGAAAAAACGGCCCGTTTACGTCATGGGATATGGCATCGACCACTCCCTGCGGGAGATAGGGAGCACCCCGGAGGCCATCCATCATTTCGATGGCTTTGTGGCCGATAAGGCTAAGGAGCAGGCTTTCGGTATGGCCGGTATCACTCTTAAAGACGTTGATGTTGCCGAACTTTACGACGCTTTTACTATTTTCCTCCTGTCGCAGCTTGAGTCCTACGGTATCTGTAAAAAGGGCGAGGCCGGGGCTTTCGTGGCGGCGGGTAATTTGAAACTGGACGGGCAATTTCCCTCGAATACCTCGGGCACCGGGCTTTCCTGGGGCTATCTGATGGGCTTTACCCAGTTGACCGAAGGTATCAGGCAGATGCGGGGTGAGGGCGGTGCCTGCCAGATGAAAGACGCCGAAATCTGCCTGGTTACCGGACTCGGCGGCATGGTCGATAGCGGCAGTGCCGCCACCTGCTGTATTTTAAGGAGATAAATGCCGGATATTAAAAAACAGTTACCGTTAATAACGGCTTCCAATAAAGCCTTCTGGGATGCTGCCCGGAGACACGAGTTAGTGGCATATAAGTGCCTTAACTGCGGCGCGTTTTATTCTCAGGCCGTCGACTGCTCTTCATGCGGCAGCACCCGCGGCGACTGGGTCAGGGCGAGCGGCAGGGGAGGGGTCTTTACCTTCTGTATTTACCGTCAGGCTTTTCATCCCGCCTGGAAAGACGATATTCCTTATAACGTCGCTTATGTTAAACTGGCTCAAGGCCCGCTTTTATTGACGAACATCGTTGGTTGTGCCAATGAGGATATCTATATCGGCATGCCGGTGGAAGTAGTCTTTGTAGATATAAATGAAGAAATTACTCTGCCGAAATTCAAGCCGGTAGGATAAAAATAATTTTTCATTGTCATTCCAGCGTAAGCTGGAATCCAGGGAGGGGTAATTGGTTGAAAAAACAAACGCCCTAGATAGTTTCGAACGAGACTTTAAAAAAGGTATCGGTATCGAGGTGGATCTGACACCGCAGCGTTTCGTTATTGAAGCCACCAGAGATAATATTATGAACTTCGCCGACGCCGTCGGCGATGCCAATCCTCTCTGGATAAACGAAGAGTACGCCCGTAAAAGTCGTTTTAGCGGCATTACCGCCCCACCCACCTTCCTGTATAACGTGCACCACGGCAGCACCCCGGCTTTAGGGCCGCCCGGCGTCCCGCCTGCTATGGGTCTGGCCGTTCTTTACGCGGGCGCCGAGCTTGAGTTTTTCCGCCCCATTCGCCTCGGCGACGAGTTCACCGTTCGGGGAAAATCTACGGGCATCGTCAGGAAGCGGAGCCGGTCGCTTGGACCTATGCTTTTCGCCACCGGCGAAGCTTATTATTATAACCAGAAAAAGGAGCTGATCGGCATTATTCGCACCACCATCTGCCGCTTTAAGCCGCCGCAAAAGCAGGCTGTCAGGTTTGATCGAGAGTCGCAGCCTGGCGTTGAAGCCAAATCGCCCGACCTCCTTGCTTTCGAGCGCCAGCGGCGTGGCGCCGAGCCGCGTTTCTGGGAAGACGTTAGCGTAGGTGAGGAAGTAGCGCCCCCGCTGGAAAAAGGTCTTTTAACAATGATGGAGATAATCCGCTTCGGACTCTATGTCTCGCCGATGCCGCGCCGCATCGAGCGCCGGCGCGAGTTCGTGGAAATAGGTTTCTCCCGTGAGGCTATGCAGAAACGCGCCGGTCTGGAAAACGCTTCCGATTACGGTCCGCAGCGGGTCTGCTGGCTGGGCCAGTTCGTTACCGACTGGATGGGGGATGACGGCACTCTGAAAAAGCTTTCCTGCCAGATACGCCATCCCAGCATTATTGGCGATGTCAATACCGTTAAAGGAAGAGTAAAGAACAAGCGTATCGAGAACGGCGAGCGCTTTATCGACTGCGATATCTGGGTGGAAAATCAGGCCGGTCTGGTGACCGCCCCCGGTTCGGCCACTGTCACGCTTCCTTCTA
>CAZEUJ010000077.1:0-9556 GCA_964514525.1 uncultured Dehalococcoidaceae bacterium | reverse complement strand
GATGGGGTGATGCTAACTCAGGCGGGTACTTTGGTCCCTACCTCAAGTTCTCCGGTTACGACGGAGTGTTCTTTTCTGGCATATCACAAAAGCCGGTTTATCTTCTCATTGATGAAGGCAAAGCACAATTGAAAGATGCTTATTATCTCTGGGGAAAAGACGCCTATGAGACCGAGGAAACGCTTGAGACTGAATATGGCAAACAGTGCCGTATTGCCTGTATCGGCCAGGCTGGAGAAAAACTGTCTCTTATCTCGGCTATTATGACAGACAAAGGTTCGGCAGCCGGTCGCTCCGGCTTGGGGGCGATAATGGGCTCTAAAAGACTCAAGGCGGTAGTGGCCAAGGGTAGCATGCCGGTCACCGTGGCAGACAAAGCAGCCGCTGAAAGACTGAGAATGGAACACGTGGAATCGCTAAAGGGATCGGGGCCTATGGCTCTGGATGGAATGCGTAAATACGGTACCTCCGCGTTAACGGGAATTTCTGCTCATAGCGGTGACACTCCGGTCAAGAACTGGGGCGGTATCGGAATCATCGACCTGCCCGGTGTGGAGGGTCTTAAGGCGGATGTGTTATTAGGCTATGTACAGAAGCATGGAGGCTGCTGGCATTGCCCGATAGCCTGTAAAGCTGTTCTGAAGGAGGGCACCGGGGAATACAAGTATCCCGCAGGCGTCAGGCGGCCGGAATACGAGACCCAGGGCAGCTTCGGTGCGAACTGCGGTAATACCAATACCGAATCTATTAATATGGCTAATGATATCAGCAACCGTTATGGACTGGATACAATTTCTGTCGGCACTGTTATAGCCTTCGCCATCGAGTGCTATGAGAACGGCATTATCACCAAACGTGATACCGGCGGCATTGAGCTTACCTGGGGCAACCATCGTGCCATGGTGGCCATGACTGAGAAGATGGCTAAAAGAGAAGACATTGGTGATGTACTTGCAGATGGTGTGATGCGCGCCGCCAAGAGAATCGGCAAAGGAGCGAAAAAGTTCGCCGTTCACGTCGGTGGCCAAGAGGTAGGGATGCATGACCCTAAGCTCGGACATGGCATGGGTGCAGGCGCCCGCTACCAGATGGATGCTACGCCAGGCCGTCATACCCAGGGCTTTGGGCCTAGTGGTTTCTCCGGACATGTGGTCAACGCCAGCGGACTGTGCCTGATTGGATTTGGTTTTGGTGCGGGACCAGAGAAATTGGCCGGTTTTCTAAACGCGGTAACAGGTCTAAATTATACAGTCGATGATGTCCTTAGGGCAGGTGAGAGAATTGCCAATATGAGACACGTCTTTAACCTACGCGAGGGCATTAATGAACTGAAGTGGACACCCCATCCGAGAATTATTGGCGATCCTCCTCAGAAGGAGGGCCCGCTCGCGGGTGTAACGATTGACCAGAAGGCCCAAGTATATTGGAACCTCGGTGCTCTCGATTGGGATCCTATAACGACGAAGCCGAGTAAGAAAAAACTGCTAGCACTTGGACTGATGGACGTGGCGGAAGAGCTCTGCCCGCCGGGGTCGGAACCCAGATTCGGGCCGCCGGTATAGCAGATCGTTTTCGCTCTTTGCAATAGCACATTCTGCCTTTCTTATGGGCCGTGTTCTGGCCGATGTGGTGCGTTACGCCATGTTGATCGTGCTCATGATTATTGTAGGCAGTGCCATCGGATTTATATTCGAGAATGGAGTTGGCCCGGTTATTGCAGGGACAGCATTGATAATATTATTGGGTATGCGCTAACCTGGGTAGGTGTGTTTATTGGGATTTCAGTTAAGGATGTAGAGACAGCGCAGGTAGCTGGTTTTGTCTGGGTGTTCCCTCTCGTCTTTGCCAGCAGTTTTGATCCGCCCACTACCACTAAATCTCTTATCATCCCACCATTAAATCCCCCTTGACCTTATCACCATTCTAGTATATCATCGTATTAACTCGAATCAAAAAAGGAGAATGAACCTGTATGGCTGAATCCAAATACGATTATCTTAAGACAACAGAAATCATTCGCAATACTATTTATCCGCCATTTAAAAATATGATTTTTTATGCTCTAAAAGATAGTAACTTCCAGATAAGATTTACACACGTTAGCGTACCTTTCGAGGGGAAAGAAGAGGCCCATAAACACGACTTCGCCGAAGTCTTCATATTTGTCCCCTGTTCAGATGATCTAAGGGGTTATGATGCGGAAACAGAATTATATATAGGCGAAGAAGGTGGAAAAATGATAATAAAAGAGACCTGTGCGGTACATATCCCGGCGGGATTAGTTCATTGTCCAATTATACACAAGAGAGTCGGTATGCCTTTTTTCTTCGTGAATAGTCCGATAACTCCCCAATACTCGGCAATCATAGGTGGGAAGAAACTGGACTATCCCGTTGATAAAAAAATCTTTCCAAGATAATTAACGCAAGGTTTCATGGATTTCAACGATTGACTACAAAGTGAAAGGGGAAACAAATGGTTGAACAAGAACTGCTTGTCAATATAGTCGGCGCCGATAACGTAATTAACAACCAGGCAGTACTTGACCAGTACGCCAGCGACATAAGCTTCGTTAACACGGTCAAACCGGACGGCATAGTTAAGCCAAAGAACACTGATGAAGTAAAAAAAATCGTTGAGCTGGCCAGGAAAACCGGGACGCCACTGATACCGGTAAGTTCCGGCCCCCCGCATTTTCGTGGGGATACCGTCCCCAGTGTCGGCGGAGTCATCATTATCGACTTAAGCGGCATGAAAAAGATTATCAGAGTAGACCGGTTAAACCGGGTGGCTATGTTTGAGCCCGGCGTGACCTTCGGCGAATTGATACCGGCGGTAACCAAAGAAAAATTAAGACTCAATATACCATTGTTGCCGCGGAGTACAAAGTCGGTTACGGGCAGCATGCTTGAGCGAGAGCCGGTGGTCCTGCCCACGTACCATTGGGATATTGCCGACCCTCTGGACTGCGCGGAAATAATCTTCGGCACGGGAGACATATTCCGGACAGGTGCGGCGGCCGGCCCGGGCACCCTGGAAGAACAGTGGGCGGCCGGGGGCGCTCAAGTTGAGGCAGCCGGTCCTTCTTCAGCCTCCTGGTACCGAATTATCGGAGGGTCGCAGGGGACGATGGGCGTCGTTACCTGGTCGTCGGCGAGGTGCGAAATACTCCCCAGGCTCGAAGAACCTTTCATGGTGGGTTCCTCACAATTAGATGGAATAATGGAAATGGTGCACTGGTTAATCAGATTAAGAATACCTAATGAGTGCTTTATTTTAAACAAAATGAACCTGGCCGCTATGATGGCCAAGGCATGGCCGCAAGATTACCAGGAAATCAAAGACAGCCTGCCTGCCTGGATACTTTTCTATAACTTGGCTGGCTATGAGTATTTCCCTGAAGAAAGAATCAGCGTCCATGAAAAAGATGTCCGGGAAATAGCGCAGGGCGCCGGCCTGGAACCGGCACGGTCCGCGGGCAAAGTATCCGCCTTCGACCTGCTGAAAGCCGCTCAGTGGCCGTCGGCCGAACCTTACTGGAAACTCCGCTATAAAGGCGCCTGCCAAGATGTTTTTTTCATTACCAACTTCCAGAAAGTGGGCGGGTTAATCGAATGCATGTACAAAGCAGCGGATGATGCCGGCTACCCCATACCTGACCTGGGCATTTATATCCAACCGTTAGTACAGGGCTGTAACTACCACGTCGAGTTCAACCTGTTCTACGACCCCGAAAACCAGAAAGAAGCCAATAGAGTCAAAGAGCTCGCTGCCGGTGTCATTAATCCACTAATATCCAGGGGAGCGTTTTTCTCGAGGCCTTACGGCGAAAGCGCCCGGGCTATTCTGAACAAAGACGCCGCCACTGTTCAAGCCTTAAGGAAGGTCAAGACGATACTCGACCCCGATAATGTGATGAACCCGGGAAAACTATGTTTCTAAGAACTCAAAGGCCGAATATAAAGACTAAGGAGAGTACACCATGGCGTTAGAAGAATATCGAAATTCTATGGAAACATGCCGCCGATGTTCACCGTGCAAATTTATCCCCCTGGAGAAAGTAACGGGGTTCGACCATGTCAATGTCTGTCCCAGCATCAGCAGATATGAGTTCCATTCCTATTGCGGCGGCGGCCGTATGGTCATGGGTACGGCCCTGCTGGAGAAAAGGCTCGACTATACCGATAAGCTCCTCGAGGTAGTTTATAACTGCCAGATGTGCGGCGCCTGCGACACATCGTGCAAGTATTCCATGGATATGGAAGTCATCGAGCCGATAAATGAAATCAGGATAAGCTGTGTCGAGTCCGGCCATACCAATCCTGCCCTCGATAAAGTCATTAACAGCCTGCGGAAGCAGGGCACCATGGTACCGGGCGCTAGAATCAAACGAGGTGAATGGGCGGCAGGACTCAACATTAAGGACTGTACTAAAGAAAAGGTGGATATCATTTTTCACGCTGGCTGCCTGACCAGCTATAACAAGGACATGTGGAAACTGGCTAAAATAACCGCTAAACTCCTCCAGAAAGCCGACGTCAATTTTGGTATCGCCGGTGAGAATGAGACCTGCTGCGGCGGGCGTGCCTACCAGATGGGCTATAAAGAAGATTTCATGGACCAGGCAAAAAAGAACATGGCCATGATTAACAAGTCCGGCGCCAGGACGTTGGTGACCGACTGCGCCGAGTGCTACCATGCTTTCAAAGTCCTCTATGATAAGTTCGATCTAAAAGGCGATCTGGAAGTGCTGCATATCACCGAGTATCTTGCCCGCCTGATAAAAGAGGGTAAGTTAAAACCGAAGAAGAAAGTGGATATGACCGTCACTTATCACGACCCATGCCATCTCGGTCGAATGGGCGAGCCATGGATAAAATGGGAAGGCAAAGAGATAATCACCGATATCCGCAGTTTTGACCCGCCCAAAGAATACCGCCGCGGGACCTACGGCGTTTATGAGCCGCCGCGTGATGTACTCAAGAGCATTCCCGGCCTTAAGCTGGTGGAAATGGAAAGAATCAAAGAGTACGCCTGGTGCTGTGGTGCCGGCGGCGGCGTCAATGAGACTAATCCGGAATTTTCCATGTGGACGGCACAGGAAAGAATCAAAGAGGCTCAAACAACCGGGGCTGCCGCTATCGTTACAGCCTGCCCCTGGTGTATAAAAAATTTCGACGAAGCATTTGCTAAAAAAGGGAGCAACCTCAAGGTGTACGACGTCATTGAACTATTAGAAAAGGCGATTTAGGAGGTCGTGAACCATGGCTTTAAAGAGAGATTTTTATAAAGCGCTGGAAGATATCCTGGGCCCGCAATATGTATCCGATGACCCGGTCATTACCGAGACCTATGCCAACCCTGTTAGACACGGCCTGGCGGTAACGCCGAGGTTCGAAGCTATAACGCTACCTAACAGCACGGAAGAAGTGCAGGCAATTGTCAAGCTTTGTAACAAACACAGGGTTCAGTACAAAGCATCCAGTACCGGCTGGCTTTACAGCGACTCCGCTACGCCTAACTGCATCAAGATAGACCTGCGGCGGATGAACCGTATACTGGAAATCAACGAGAAAAGCATGTACGCCGTCGTCGAACCTTATGTCATCGGCGCCCAGCTCCAGGCCGAATGCATGAAAAGAGGCCTCAACTGTAACCTGACCGGCGCCGGCAGCAACTGCTCCGCCCTGCCGCTGGCTGCCCATGTCAACCTGGGGCACTTAAGCCAGAGCGGGAGCTACGGCGAGAGGAACCTGCTAGCCTTGGAATGGGTCACGGGAGACGGAGAAATCGTGAGGTTCGGCTCACTGGGGACGAATGGCGAGTGGTTCTGCGGCGATGGTCCCGGGCCTTCATTGCGCGGCATCATCAGGGGCAACACCATGCCGCTGGGCGGACTCGGCGTTTATACCAAAGCCGCTCAGAAACTCTACCACTGGCCGGGCCCCTCCACTTTCCCCATGGAAGGCGTATCGCCGAAGTACAAACCTGCCTATATTCCACCAGGCTTTTTGGTTCGTTATTTCTCCTTTAAGACCTTGGACGCGATGATTGACGCTGTCCTCAAGATAGGCGAGGCGGAAATCGCCACAGAGTTGATGTGTTTCAATGCCGCCATGATGGCTTCCAACCTAGCTACCAAGAACATAGAAGAGGAAAGAGCAATCTACAATAAATTCAAGGATTCGGTGCTGGGTCCCGGTTTCATGGTTCTCATCGCCGCCAACTCCGCGGGCGACTTCGAATTCAAGAAAAAAGTATTGCAGACGATTATTGATGAGACAGGAGGGAAGTGTCTGGGGGAAGTTGAAGACCCTGAGAACCAGGGAGGCTATATCTGGCGCTATTTCAGAGAGACCGGCTCGATTAAAGAAACAGGACGGGTTCTGGCGCCGCAGGCAGGTATGGTCGGCGGCGGCGATTCCTTCCCCCTCATGAGCTACTTCATCAAGAGCTGCTCGAAAGTTAAAGCAAGGCTCATCGCCGACGGCTCGTTATACGATGACGGTATATCTCCTTTCATACAGTCCATCGAGCACGGGCATACCGGACACGGCGAAGTCCTGGCCCGGATCTCAATCAGGGTCAAAAATCCAATGGACGTCGGGAGAATAATCAATAGACAATCCAATGAAATCTCTATCAAGGAATTTTTTGGAGTACCGCAGCATGTCTGGAGCGATGCCCTCCATGATATGTACGGGCCGCATGCCAGCAACTATCATCTGTGGTTGAGAAAAATAAAGAAGACGTTCGATCCTAACGGCGCCTCGGAGTCTTCTACCTATATCACGGCTAAGGGCGACGAGTAAATAACGACTGTCATTGCTCGCCAACGACGAGAATTATATTTGGGAAGAAAAACTGATGTTACTTAAAGACAGGGTTGCCATTACCGGAGGTGCCCGTGGTATGGGCCGGGCTATCGCCCTCCGCTTCGCTGGGGAAGGGTTTTCCTCGGTTATCGTCGACCTTCTGGACAAAGACGGCGAGAAAATAGTTACGGATATCAAAAAGGCCGGGAGGGACGCTGTTTATATCCATTGTGATGTCACCAGCAGCACCCAAGTGAAAGACAGGGTGGCCAAAGCCATCGCTAAATTCAAGAAAACAGATATCATGGTAAACGAATTGTCCGGGGCGGCTTTAAAGAGAGCAGCTTCGGTAAAGAAAACCACAACCTAGGACTGGAAGAGTATACGCGGCTTAAACTGATATCCCTTGACCTGACCGAATAATGGATAATATAGCGTATAAATACAACTAATTTAAGGAGGTATTAAGTGGAGCTGGGATTAAAAGGTAAAATAGCGCTGGTTACTGGCGCGGGCAGCCAGATAGGCTTCGGGAAAGCGATAGCTTTGCAGCTGGCTAAGGAAGGGTGTGATGTCATTATCAATGACATTGACCTCGAGGGCGCGCGGAAAACCGCCGCCGAGGTAGAGAAGCTGGGCCGGAGGTCTATGGCGATTAAAGGGGATGTCACCAGCATTGCGGAATGGGACTCCATGGTAAATAAGATAATAGAGAAGTTCGGCCGGATAGACATATTGGTAAACAATGCTGGCGGCTGCACCCCGCCTAAACCCTTCCTGCAAATGACAGACAAGGACTGGGATTTCGATATCAATGTGAACCTGAAGAGCACGCGTAATGGCACGAAGACCGTTCTGCCGATAATGATAAAGCAAAAGAGTGGCAAGATAGTGAACATTACCTCCGGGGCGGGGATTCACGGCGGCATGTTTACTGCCAACTACGCCGCTGCCAAGGCAGGCATTATCGCGTTCAGCATGGGTGTCGCCAAAGAAGCTGCGCCTGAAGGGATAAACATCAACTGCGTCTCCCCGGGCGTGGCGAATACCGGCTTCGCCAAGAACGCGCCTCCCGGAATGATTGAGAACTTCCCCAAGACCCTCCCGATAAAGCGGCTCACCACGCCGCAGGACGTCGCCAACGCGGTGACTTTCCTGGCTTCGGACGCCGCCAGTGATATCGTGGGGCAAGTGCTGGTGGTCTCGGGCGGGGTAACGCCTTAATTTAAGTTAAATGTTCTTTCATTAATAACATAAAACCGAGACTCAGGTTTGAACACTCTGGAAAGGAGCGAATAATGAATATTGAGGAACTAGAGGCCAAGGTGAAAATGCTGGAGAATAAAGTCAGGACGCTGGAAGACATCGAGGCGATCAAGAAACTGCAGAGAGCCTATGGGTATTACTTGGAGCACTGGATGGGCGAAGACTTGATCGATTTGTTTGCAGACAGTCCCGAGGCTTGTCTTAGAATTGCCGCAGGAGAATACCGTGGCAAGGAAAGTATACGCCGATTCTTTCGGCATGGCAAAGAAAATACCCCGATCAAGAAAGCTGATAATCCGGAGTTTCTCCATCAAGTGATGCAGCTTTCCGGGGTTGTGGACGTAGCCCCGGATGGAAAAACCGCCAAAGGCCGCTGGTATGGGTTTGGTGCTAACGCCTTTCCCGTACCGGGAGGGGTTAATCCCGGATGGATGAATGGGGTATACGAGGTAGAGTATATTAAAGAGGATAATATCTGGAAGCTGCTGAAAGTCCGCTGGTGTATGACTTTCCACGCACCGTGGGCGCTAAGTTTTGTCGATACAGCCAAGCGAGTGGACGAGAGAATGGATAGGCCATACCAAACCGCAGCGGCACTGCGGCCTACCGGAGCTCCTGAAGAGACCCTGTATCCATCCGGATTTATCTGCCCGTTCCATTTTAAGAATCCGGTTTCCGGCAAATAAAATCGTTAAATGCTTCAGTAAGTTTAGGGCGGCTTCCATGTTAAAGCTGGGAAGCCGGCCTTATTAATTACCATTTTGATCGGGCCCGAATTGGAAAACGTTCCATGTAAAACTCAAGGATTATTTAACGGAAGAATCATGTTCACCGATAAATGAACTTTACGGAACGGTTAAACTACTGGTAGCAAGAAAGGTAAAGATATTGATTGAGCAGTGGCGGAGGTAGTACAATCAAATACGGCCATATAGCGTACTCAAATACCGACCACCTGCTCCAGAGGCAACGATGCTAGTTTGACTAACTTAACAGGTAGACCAATTATTGGGAACAGGTCAGTTTCCAGCCAATAATAATAGAGATGGAGGATAATAATAGAAAATGGCGAGCCGGAAATACGCAAATTACATTATAAAGGGCGTACCGCGGATTCTTCCGAGAACGAAAGGTGGTCCCCGATTAAAAACGAAAGGTGGTCCCCAATTAAAACAAATATTAATGATAAACGGCGATATAGTAAAAGGAGCCTTTCACGTAAATTGTGCCTGGATTTCACCAGGGCCCAATCCGGGTGTTTTTGATGCTCACGTCCATCCTCATGATGAAGTCATCGGATTTATAGGCACTAACCCACAAGACCCGAATGAGCTGGGGGGAAAAGCTGAATTATGGATAGACGATGAAAAATACATAATTTCCAAAAGCTTCCTGGCCTATTTCCCCAAAGGCCTGAAGCATTGCCCGTTAACCGTCACAAACGTGCAGCGGCCTATTTTCCACTTTGATATACA
>CAZEUJ010000076.1:0-9619 GCA_964514525.1 uncultured Dehalococcoidaceae bacterium | reverse complement strand
TTTATCGGTATATAGTTCTCAAGATAGGCGATAGGACAGAGGCAGAGGATATGACTCAGCAGGTCTTTCTCAACGTTCTTAAGTCCATCTCTTCATATAAATGGCAGGGGATGCCGTTTACTTCCTGGCTGTATCGTATCGCCCATAACCAGATTGTCGATCACCTGAGAAAGAAGTCGCGCCGGAGTCTCGTACCGCTTGATGAATCGATGCCGGCTACAGGTGGCGACCCCGAACATATTGCGGTGCGGAGGGTAGAAATTGAAGAGTTGGCCATAGCCGCTAAGAAGCTAACCGCGACCCAGCAGGAAGTTGTCTCGCTGCGTTTTGCCGCCGAGCTTTCTATCGCTGAGGTGGCTAAGGTCATGGGCAAAAGCGAAGGGGCAATCAAGGCATTACAGCACAGCGCCATCATCGCTCTGCGTAAGGTGCTATCGCCAGGGGTGGAACCATGAATAAGAAGAAAGAATTCGATGATATATTAGATGAATGTCTCGGGCGTTTGATTGAGGGAGAGGCCATCGAGTCGTGCCTGTCCCGCTATCCGGAATACGCTGCCGAGCTTGAGCCGCTGTTGCGGACGGCTCAGGACACTCTAAAAACGGCTGCTATCACTCCTCGCCCCGAGTTCCGTGATAGGGCGCGTTATCAGTTTCAGGCAGCTCTTCGTGATATGCCGGTGAAACGAAAGAGGGATTTCTTCTCTGTCTTACAGCCAAGTCTGGCAACTATTATCACGGTGGTAGTCGTCCTGCTGGCTGGCGGGGGTACCGTGGTCGCTGCTGGCAACAGCTTGCCCGATAGTCCGCTTTACCAAGTCAAGCTAGCCACTGAGGCGGTACGCTTGGCTTTGACTCCGTCTGATTTAGGCAAGGCAGAGTTGAATGCCCAATTTGCCGATGAGAGGGTTGACGAGATCATAAAAATGGCTGATAAAGGTGATGTGGAACTGGTGATAAAGACAACGGACCGTATGAATAAGAACCTTATTGCGGTAGCTGACCTGACCGAGACGGTTTTCACCACTATGGGGGACGCCGGATTAAGTGCTTTACACGTACCGGCGGCGGTAACTCCGGCGCCAACCGTGACTCCGACTGCTACACCTACGCCGACGACCACGATAGTAATCACCACCCCGGTAGTAACGCCCGCGCCTACAACAACAATAGGTCCTCCTGAGGAAGGGATTTTGGGTAGCAAGCAGGCGAACGGAGAGGTGGAGGACTCTTCGGATACCCGCGAAGGTTATACGCAGGACGAGGTTGATGAGCAGGAACAACTAAAGGACTCTTTGACTCAGCAGTATATGGAAAACCTGCAGGCTTTACAGGATGAGCTGGCGAAAGCCCCGGAGCTCATGAAACCCGCTTTGCTTCGTGCTATTGAAGTTCTTGAAACAGCTTACCAAAAAGCCCTTGAAAATCTGAGCAATTAACTAAATATCCCTAAAACGACAGTCGCCGCTAACCCCGCGGCGACTTTTTCGTTATATATAGTGGAAAACCGAAAAGGAGGATAGAAAGTGAAAAAAATCTGGTTGGTAATTGCAGGCATGGTTCTAATTCTGGCGGTGGTGGGCCTGGTCGGCTGTAATTCGGGTGAGGGTTCAGTACTGGGTGGAGACACCAACGGTATCAAAATCAATCTGAATAGCCAGCAGGAGGGAATCTGGGTTACCGGCGAAGGTAAGGTTACGGTTGTTCCTGATACAGCTATTCTGAGCCTGGGCATTGAGGCCCAGGAACTAACGATAGCCGAGGCCCAGGCCAAGGCGTCTGAGGCCATGGAAAATGTCATGAACGCCCTGGAGGGCGCCGGCATTGACGAGAAGGATATTCAGACCCAGTATTTCAATATCCAGAAGGTGACCCGCTGGGATGAAGACAAACAGCAGGAAACTGTCATCGGTTATCGCGTCACCAACACGGTCACTGTTAAGGTCAGGGAAGTGACCAGCGCGGGCAGTGTCATTGACGCCGTCGTCGCTGTTGGCGGCGATCTGACCCGCGTCAATAGTATCGGTTTCACGGTCGACGACCCGTCCCTTTACTATGAACAGGCCAGGGTAAAGGCCGTCGACGATGCGGCCGCCAAGGCGAAAAAGCTGGCTGATACGGCCGGCGTCAAGCTCGGCGACCCTAAATATATTACCGAGAATTCTTACATGCCCGGACCTATCTATCGTGGTCTCGACAGTGCGGAGGGAATACCGTCGACGGTTACCCCCGTCAGCCCCGGCGAAATGGAAATAACCACGAACGTCCAAATAGGTTATGCAATAGCGGAATAAAAGTGCTTGAAAAGGCCGGGACCGCCACGCCTGTCCCGGCCTTCCCATATAATGTGTCTTAACAACATACTATAAAATAAGCGAAATAAGGGAGCTTCACCTCGAGGCTCCCTTTCCTTTTCTCTTGTTATACCCTTCCCACTCGCTGTAGAGGCAGCCGCAGTACTGCTGGCGGTAAAGCTCCATTGGTTTAGTAATGTGTCGACTCTCCGAATATCGTTTACGGAGGTCGGCGTAGAGGAATTCCATCCCCTTTTCCCCCGCCGCCTTCTCGCCGATTTCTTTGACTAGATCGTGTTTCTGGTGGGGGCTGATAAGCAGGGTAGTGGTAAAGGCACCGTATCCTTTCTCATGGGCAATTTCCGCTGTTTTCGTTAAGCGTAGGTCGAAACAGTGCCGGCAGCGTTCCTCTTCGTGACCCGTTACCCGGCGGAAATATTCCGGCATGTCGTAGCCTTCAGCGATTATCAGGGGTATGTCCTTCTGCGCTGCCAGCGACTTCATGCTTTCAAGTCGCTGCTGGTGCTCGGTAAAGGGGTGGATATTGGGGTTATACCATAAGCCGGCTATTTCATATCCCTGTTGCCGCCAGTGTTCGGCAGTATAGGCGGCGCAGTGCGCGCAGCAGACGTGGATGAGGACTTTATTCTTCAACTCCACCTCCGAGTTTACCGCTATGATATAGAGTACTGAATATGTAGATAATAAGCAAACCGGTGGCACTAAATATTAGTGTCATGGCATAGGGCTCGAGTTCCGGGTGCCCGTTGCGGTTCAGGGCTTCCAGTGTGACTCCTGTAAACGCCATAATGATAGCGCCGGCCTGGAAAGTAAAACGAGATGCTCGATTGGCAATAGTATAGTTTCGTTCGTCAACAACTACCTCTTTCACTCTTCGTCTTATCAGCAGCATGGCAAGTACGGCAACCAGTCCAGCCGGTATGGGTATCCAGGCTATACCGTAATTTACCGCCACGGTAGTCAGGGCCACCAGTACTAATATAATTATAAACTTTATTATTCGATAGGCTCGATAACTCATTTTTGCCTCCTCTATGCCTCGTATTGGAAAACCTCTTCCAGCCTGACCCCGAAAACCCGTGCAATCTTGAAAGCCAGCTCGATGGATGGCACGTATTTCCCTTGCTCCAGGGCGATGATGGTCTGCCGCGTGCATCCGGCCCGGCCCGCCAGCTCTTCCTGCGTCATTTCGCCATGATCGAAACGCAGCCGGCGGATGCGGTTCGTTATTCTAGTCATTTTTGTCAATTATCCAATAGCCGATGAGAATTCCCGCCGATTGTGCCAAGCTGCTTATGATAAGAATCGAAATCAATATCAGGGTGATGAAAATCACCGGTATCTGTCCGGAATTGCGGTAAACCTCCGTCAGTCCGATCACCCAGCCCCCCAGCGAAAAGTATATTGCCACTAGTTGCGCTTGCGCCGCTTTATCCATTATCCGGCGGTCACGCTCGTCGATTTGCGTTGGCTTGCGGAGAGTCAGTTTTACCAGTATCAGATATACCAGTGGTACTCCAATCAGGACACCGTAGACGAAATATCTGAATCCCTCATCTTTATCAAAGGCGGTTATATCGCCCTTGATGACAAAGACAGCCACCAGGGCGGCCGTCAAGGCAAGGCCATTAAAAAAGAATATAAAGCCCTTTTCTGCAATGGTGCCATCATTAACTCCTTTTCGCTTACCGTTTATTATCTATTGTATAATATAAATTACAAAATGTCAAGTATACATTACATTAAGGGTAAAAAATATATTGTCTTTAGATTAGTTTTTGCTGGTTGGACTTATTGAAAGGCAGCCCCAGGTGCTCGTAGGCCAGGCGGGTGGCTACTCTGCCGCGCGGCGTGCGTTCCAGGAAGCCCAACTGCATGAGAAATGGCTCGTAGACATCGGTGATGGTTTCCGCATCCTCGCTGATGGAGGCGGCGATGGTGTCCAGTCCCACCGGCCCGCCGTTGAACTTCTCGATAATTGTACGCAGCACCTTGTGGTCTATTTCGTCCAGACCCAGGGGGTCGACCTCTAGCTTGGCGAGGGCGTCAATAGCTACTCTCTGAGTTATCCTGCCCTTGGCTATGACCTGGGCATAGTCCCTGACCCGCTTGAGCAGGCGATTTGCTACTCTTGGCGTGCCCCGGGCGCGCCGCGCAATCTCTTTGAGTCCTTCTTCTTCCGCTTCTACTTTGAGTATGACGGCGGAGCGTTTCACGATTTTCTCCAGCGATGCCACGTCGTAAAAATCAAGGCGGAAAACCGAGCCGAATCTGTCTCTCAGTGGCGGACTGAGCAGGGCGTAGCGGGTAGTCGCGCCGATTAACGTGAATTTTGGCAGGTTCAGCCGCAGGCTCTTGGCTCCCGGCCCCTTGCCGATGATGATGTCCAGGGCGAAGTCTTCCATGGCCGGGTAAAGAATCTCTTCTACCGTCCGATTAAGGCGGTGTATCTCGTCGATAAAGAGGATATCGTGACTGCGCAGGTTGGTGAGAATGGCGGCTAAATCCCCGGTTCGCTCGATGGCCGGGCCGGATGTCGTTTTGATGTTGACGCCCACCTCGGCGGCGATGATGTGGGCCAGGCAGGTCTTGCCCAGGCCGGGCGGCCCGTAAAACATGATGTGGTCCAGGGGCTCCCCCCGGCCTTTGGCCGCGGCGATGGCAATTTTGAGGTTTTCTTTGTTTTTATCCTGCCCGATGAAGTCGGTTAGGGACCGGGGGCGAAGACTGGTATCGAGCGGTGCGTCTTCGACGCTGGGCTTACCCGAGATGATGCGAGCTATTGTCTCACCCCCTGAAAAGACTTGAGTAAAGGGGAATTCTAAACAGGTTCTTCTTTATCTTTTTCCCCGGCTGTGTCGACTTCCGGTGTTTCGGCATTTTTATCGATGCTGGCGGAAGGGTCGGTGGCTTCCCCGGCGGTTTCTTCGCCGGTCGGGCTGCCCTCTTCCGTGGCGCCCAGGCTGGCCAGTAGTCTCAATGCTTCGTCTTCTTCGCTGGGCAATAATGCGGCTTCCTGTTCTTCCTTGAGGTAGCGCGCCGGGATCAGCTTGCCGATGATAACGTTCTCCTTGAGGCCTACCAGTCTATCGATTCTGCCGTTTGCAGCGGCTTCGGTAAGGATTCGGGTGGTTTCCTGGAAGGAGGCGGCCGCCAGCCAGCTGTCGGTGCTTAATGAAGCTCTGGTGATGCCCAGTAAGACGGTATGGGCTGTTGCCGGTTCCCCGCCTTCGGCCAGCACTTTGGCGTTGGTGTCCTCGTAGGTATATTTATCGATAAGTTCGTCCGGCACCAGATCGGTATCGCCGGCGGAATCTATACGGACCTTAGTCAACATCTGGTGCACAATAACCTCGATGTGTTTATCGTTGATGTTCACGCCCTGGGAGCGATAGACTTTTTGCACCTCGTCCACTAGGTACTGCTGGACTGCTTCCTTGCCCAGTATGCGTAATATGTCATGCGGATTGATCGAACCGTCCGTGAGCTGCTTCCCGGCTTTAGCCTGGTCGCCGCTCTGGACCCAGATGCTGGCGGTAGACGGTACCGGATATTCCCGCTCCTCTTTCTCGGTATAGCTGATGACCATTTGCTTCTTTTTCAGGCTCACCTCTCCGGCGAACCGGGCCAGTATAGGTTGGGCTTCTTCGGTAGTTGCGGCCGCTTTCCCCTTGGCGCCTTTTGCCGGTGCCGGGGCAGCCAGTACCGTGCCGATGTCTACCCACTGGCCGTTCTTTATCATTACCTTCCAGCCGGCAGGCAATGCGTATTCGTCGCGGTAAACTTCCGCGCTGACTATCTTGATTTTCCGGCCTTCCTCACTCTGGACTATTTCAGCAGTGCCATCTATCTCCGAGATTATCGCTTGCCCCCTGGGTGTCCTGGCCTCAAAAAGCTCTTCTATTCTGGGGAGACCGCTGGTAATATCGAGTCCGACCACGCCGCCGGTATGGAAGGTACGCAGCGTCAACTGGGTACCGGGCTCGCCGATGCTTTCCGCGGCGATGATACCTACGGCGACGTCAGGCTCGACAAGCTTGCCGCGGGCAAGGTCACGGCCGTAACAGGCCCGGCAGGTTCTCCGCCGTGACTGACAGGTAAGGGGTGACCTGATGTGGACCGAGGTCAGGCCGGCGGCTACGATTTGCTCGACTTTCTTTTCGTCGATTTCCTCATTGAGGGGAACGATGATTTCGCCGGTTTTCGGGTCGACTATATCGCTGGCGGCCATCCTACCGAGGATACGCTCGGCCAGAGGTGGTAAAATCCCTTTCTCTTTCGGTTCGGATATCCATACCCCTTCGGTAGTGCCGCAGTCGTCTTCGGTGGTGATGACGTCCTGCGCCACATCGATGAGGCGTCTCGTGAGATAGCCGCTATCGGATGTCCTCAGGGCGGTGTCCGCCAGACCTTTGCGGGCTCCGTGCGTGGAGATGAAGTACTCCAGGACGCTGTGTCCTTCGCGGAGGCTGGACTTGATGGGGAACTCGATAATTTTACCGGCGGGGTCGGTCATCAGGCCGCGCATACCGGCCATCTGCCTTATCTGGGAAATGTTACCTTTAGCCCCGGATGTGGCCATCATGTAGACGCCGCCGTAGCGGTCGAGGTTGTCCTGGATGGTAGAGGTGATCGTGTTGGTGGTCTCCGTCCAGAGATTAACAACTTGATTGTATCTTTCGTCCGAAGTGATTAGGCCGCGATTGTATTGGCTTTCGATGGTGGCAATTCCGGCTTCGGTCTTGGCCAGTATCTGGGGTTTATTCGCGGGTACCTCGATGTCGTTCATGGCGATGGTAATACCGGATTTAGAGGCGTATTGGAAGCCGAGACGTTTAATGCTGTCCAGCACCTTGCCGGTCTCTTCGTCAGACAGCAGTTTGCAGCACCGGGTAGCTATCTGTTTTAGTGTCGATTTATCGATTATCTTATTGAAAAAGCCCAGTTCCTTGGGCAGGACTTCATTAAAAAGGATGCGGCCAACGCTGGTCTTTAGCTTTTCGTTGGTGGCTTTGTCCCTTACCTCGATTTCCTCCCTGAGGTCGACGACGCCGAATTCGTAGGCGAGCTTGGCTTCCTCGAAACTCCCGTAGAGTTTGCCGTTTTCTTTCTGTTGCCGGATGGTGGTCAGGTAGTAGCAGCCGAGGACCATGTCCAGCGTCGGACTTACCGTGGCTTCGCCGCTGCTGGGCAGCAGGATGTTGTGGTGGCTGAGCATCATGTCCCGGGCTTCTTTAACTGCCGCGCGGGATAGAGGTACGTGCACGGCCATCTGGTCGCCGTCGAAGTCGGCGTTGAAGGCGGAGCAGACCAGAGGATGGATCTGTATGGCGCTGCCGTCGATGAGCACCGGCTCAAACGCTTGGATACTGAGGCGGTGTAGGGTGGGCGCCCTGTTGAGCAGAACCGGCCGCTCCTTGATTACCTCCTCGAGGATGTCGTACACCTCGGCCTTGGCTCTCTCCACCAGTCTCCTGGCGCTCTTGATATTGGGGGCGAGCCCCTGCGCTACCAGGCGGCGCATTACGAAGGGTTTAAATAGTTCCAGCGCCATTCTCCGGGGTAGACCGCACTGGTGCAGTTTGAGCTCCGGGCCGCAGACGATTACCGAGCGCCCGCTGTAGTCGACCCGCTTGCCCAGCAGGTTCTGGCGGAAACGTCCCTGTTTGCCGCGGAGCATGTCGGAAAGTGACTTTAGTTTGTGGTTGCCGCTTATCGAGATGGCGCGTCCCCTCCGTCCGTTGTCGATGAGCGAGTCGACGGCTTCCTGTAACATTCTCTTTTCGTTGCGTATTATAATCTCCGGCGCGCCGATATCGATGAGGTGGCGTAGCCGGTTGTTGCGGTTAATAACCCGGCGGTAGAGGTCGTTTAAATCGCTGGTAGCGAAGCGGCCGCCGTCCAGCTGTACCATGGGTCTCAGGTCGGGCGGTAGCACCGGCAGTACCGTGAGAATCATCCACTCCGGTTTATTGCCGCTGTTGCGGAAGGACTCGACTACCCTCAGCTGCTTGCTGGCTTTCTTACGCCGCTGCCCCGAAGAAGACTGGGTCTCTAATAACAGGTTGTTGCGTATCTCGTCGAGGTCGATGCCCTTCATAATTTGCAGGATGGCTTCGGCGCCCATGCCGGCCTCAAAGACGTTTCCGTATTTCTGTTTTAGGTCATGGTACTGGTTCTCGGTCAGAAGTTCCTTGACGTGGAGTTCTTTAAGTTTTCCTGTTTCCGTGGCTAGTTCTTCTTCTAGCTTGCTTTTTTCGTCGACATACTGGCCGCGGGTTTTATTCACTTCCTCCACGGTAGCCTTTTCCTGCTCCATCTGGGCGACCTGCTCCTCGACGGCTTTCTGGCGTTCCTCGATGGTCTGGCGGGTATTGGTATCGAGTTGCTTGATGGCTTCTTCTCGGGCGGTTTCGTCAATCGAGGTGACGATGTATTGAGAGAAGTACAGGACGTGCTCCAGACTTCGCGGCGAAAGGTCCAGCAGCAGGCCGATTCGACTCGGTATGCCTTTGGCGAACCAGATATGGCTTACCGGGCAGGCCAGCTCGATATGCCCCATGCGCTCCCGGCGGACTTTGGCGCGGGCAACTTCGACGCCGCATTTGTCGCAGATGACGCCCTTGTAGCGTATTCTTTTATATTTTCCGCAGTAGCATTCGAAGTCCTTGGTCGGACCGAAAATCCTCTCGCAAAAAAGGCCGTCTCGTTCCGGTTTCAGCGTTCGGTAGTTGATCGTTTCCGGTTTGGTTACCTCACCGTATGACCAGCTTCGTATTTGTTCCGGTGAAGCCAGTGAGATACGGACGGCATCGAAATCGTTAATCTCGAACATTTTCGTCTACCTCTTTCCAGCGTGGCTCTTCACTTTCCTTCAACTCTGTCTCCAGTTTATAGGCTTCCTCCATGGTTTCTTCGGCGGAGGCTATCTTCGTCTCTTCCTCGTTAATCACCTCGAGGGCCAGGCCCAGGCTCTGTAGTTCCTTGACGAGGACCTTGAACGATTCCGGGACGCCGGGCTGGAGGATATCGTCGCCTTTGATGATGGACTCGTAGGCTTTGGCCCTTCCCGTCACGTCGTCCGATTTTATTGTCAGCATTTCCTGAAGGTTATGGGCGGCGCCGTAGGCTTCCAGCGCCCAGACCTCCATCTCTCCGAAGCGCTGCCCGCCGAATTGCGCCTTACCGCCCAGTGGTTGCTGTGTGATCAGGGAGTAGGGTCCGGTGGAGCGGGCGTGCACTTTGTCTTCCACCAGGTGGATGAGCTTCATCATATAGATATTGCCGACGGTCACCGGCTGGTCG
>CAZEUJ010000075.1:0-9970 GCA_964514525.1 uncultured Dehalococcoidaceae bacterium | reverse complement strand
TGTCAACGTCATTCGACGCTGTTGTTCCAAAATAATGCCAGATGACACCTGCATCCACCTGGCTCATTTTCAACATGGTGATTATGGCCGTCACCTGGGGTGCATTGACCACAATATTCTGCTTCACCGCATCATACAAACCGGCTTTTTTCAACATTTGCGGGACCAGCTCACCCAGTAATGTAGTTTCAGGATTACCCATGGCTACCTGAATGCCCGGTTTAGCTAAATCAGCGAGGGATTGTATGTTTTTAGGATTACCTTTCTTTACTCCGATTACCGGTATCATGTAAGCAAGACTGCTTATTGTAGCATTAGTGTCAACCGCACCTTGTTTTTTAGCGGTATTCATGAACCTTTGCTCGGGGGCAATGTAGATATCACCGGTTTTCGCTAATACCATGCTGGAAAGAACTTCGCCCCCTCCCCCATAATTGATCGTGACTTTGGTCCCGGTTTTTTGCTCAAAGAGCTGAGCCGCTTCATCAATAGCCGGTTTGGTGCCGGCCGCAGCAAACACAAATATCTCTTTAACGTATGTTGACGTATTACCACATCCAATAATACCAACCAGCAATATGATACAGGTCAATAACAATACAGGTAATCGCATACAATTACTTAGCATTTTTCCCTCCAATCTTTTAAACAAGGATTAAGAGCGCCGACGTTGGAAAAGGAGGGAATATCGCTAGGGGAGGGAAAAAAAATAGCGGCCTCATCCAAAAGGCACACTATTATTGGATAATTTAAATCCATCTTTTCTCCTTTTCCAGTCCTGGGAAACACCACCGTTTCCAGCAGTGCCGTCGAGATTCTCATCTACCGGCTGTTTACCGTGTCCTTCAGCCGAAGGATTTAGGTGTATCAGCTCTGGAGAAAACCAAGTTATGTTAGCATGAACGCTATATCGTTGTCAATACAACTTATTAGTAGTTTCCTTCTACAATAGAAAGAGAAGTCGTTCATTGGGAAAGGGAACCCTCTCTTAACTCGCCGCTTCTTTCTTTACCAGGCGCGTCCTGACAGCCAGCAGTGGCACGGTAATGACCAGCACGATGATGGACACGACTTGCGCCTGGTGCAAGCCAAACAGGAAGGGCGTACCGTCCCGGATAAAGTCGATACCAAGACGCCATACCGAATATAAAGTCAGGTAGACAAGGAAAAGTGAACCATCAGGTTCGAGACGTCTCCTTAGCCTAAACAAGATGCCGAAGACGATAAGATTAAAAATAATTTCGTAAATCTGCGTGGGGTGAACCGGAACGCCGATGGGCCCATGAGTGTTAGGATTAGTATAGACAATCGCCCAGGGTAAATCAGTCGTCTTTCCGTAACAACAACCGTTTAAAGTGCAGCCTACCCGGCCGATAGCCTGGGCCAATATGATACCGGGAGCAATGACATCAGCCACGTGCCCGAAGGATATTTTGCTGAACCGGCTGAATATCCAGATACCTATGGCGGCCCCCAGCACCGCTCCCCAGATGGATAATCCCTCGCCGCCGATTATTTGCCCGGGGTTCTTGGAGTAATAGTCCCACAAATCAACGACATGGAGGAGGCGCGAAAAAATAACGCCGGAGGGTATACCGACCAGGGCAGCGTTGATAACCAGTTCGTAGGAAAGACGGGGGTATTTCTTTACCGAAAAGAGCGCCCAGGTGACCAGTGTTATCACCGCCAGCGCCACCATCATGCCGTACCAGCTAATAGGTAACGCCCCGATAGTAAATGCCACCGGGTTCACATCGATATATATCATACGTTTATCCCCGAAAAAAGACGGAATATAGGTTCGGTGTTATATCCTTACACCTGGTCGTGGTCCATGCCCCAGGCCTCGAATACCTTCTTGTAAAGCTCCGGTTGTGGGAAATCCGGCCTCATCATCATTGTTTCATGAGCGAATCCGGATTCGTTCCTATCAAACTTCCTTAGGTTTTCCACCAGTCCGGCCAGTTTATCCCCGGGCACAGAAAACATCATCTCTCCTGCCATGGTCAGCGCCCGCGAGTATTCGCCGGGATCGGGCAGGTTAATCCAGTACTCGCCGTTCAACATCACCGGCACAACGGAGTTAGAGCAGGAGAAAGGGAAGAAATTAGATTTCACCAGATCCCGGTCTTCATTTTTCAGCGATAAAAGCATGATACGGAGTTGGTTGGTATCGCAATAGATAATCACGACATCCGGTTCAAAAGCGGCCTTTTTAAGCGGGGCGGTAAGGATGCCGATGTACTTGCCGTATTCAAAACAATCACCCGTGTTTTGGGCCCTGGCAACACGGTCGTCCGGCCTGGGCACCAGGCCGTAAGATAACACAGCACCCGGGCACCAGTTGTCTTCCTTCAACATGGCAACTGTAGCCTTCTCGCGCCGGGACATGGCAAAGGCCTGGCACTGAGCAAGATGATAGCCGCGGTCTTTTTTAGGGCGGATAGCTCCTTTCGGGATGTCGGCTTCCTTCTCCAGCATTTTAACGGCTATAGGCGATGTCTGTAGTCCCAGCAGGTTCTCCAGTTCTTCTCCGTATTTTCTAAAATCTTGTATTGTTGGCATTATTATCCTCCAAGTCGCTTTCTTATGATTTAGACCGGATAGATTTAACTAGAGCGGACACGTTGCTGCTGATTTCAGCCAGATCTTTTGCATTTGGTCGTCCCCGTATATCACCCAGTCTTCCCTGTGTACTAAGGTCTTCTCTTCCATGAAATTCGCCAACGATATACCATTTGGCAGCAACCTCGAAGCCGAGATGTTCGAAAAATTGCCCCATGTAATCGCCGGCGGGCGTAGCTTCTCCGATTCCAGTATGTGGTCCAGAATAAGTGCAAAATACCACCGCTGTTTTTCCCGGAATTACCGGGCATCCAAGCTTAATATCGCCCCTGTCCCGGTGTAAATCCATCTTTGCCCTGATAAAGCGCTGTACCGGCTCCGGCGGCTGGAAAGAGTAAGAAGGTGCACCGAGAAAAACCAGATCATAATCGTATAGCTCTTCTTCAGCCGCATCGGCTAGCTTCTTAAATGTCGGTTCAATCCCCTCACGGGACAGAGTATCCCGAATAGCATATGCTACTTTTTCGGTATTACCGGTGGCCGACCAATATATTATTAAGATATTGAATTTGCGCTTGTTCTTGGTTTGAGGCATTTTTATTTACTCCTCGTTATTTCTATCTATGCTATAACATACCGGCTAACGCTATCCAAGTTTCATGACGGCTTCCTCTCCTGCGTTTCTTCTTTTTATTCTTGACTGTCACGGACGGAGTTTAACACTTTACGGCACCCACCGGAGATAAAAACATTGAGTGGGAATTTAAAATCTTATGATGTCGTATAGTAATTTTCCATTTTATGCAAAGCGTCTTATAAATTTACCCTCTCAGTTTAATAGATTTCTTCCCCGGAGAGTATCATGATATCTTTTACCATCGGCAGGAATTTTTTCAAAAAGTCCTGATATTTTTGTGTTTTAGCGGCTTTTTGATCGAACTCTTTTACGCTGGTCATGTGTACCACACCCACGTAGTTATACGGAATTTTTGCGCCTGGCGCACCTGTTATTTTAACCAGTTCGTATTTTTTAACAGAAGGGAGACTATCAATAAGAGGTCCCTTTTCACTGGTAACGTATTTCTTGAATTGCGCATCGGTCACATGTTCCGCCAGATTGTAGAGAATGATTCGTTTTGCCATATGTTTTTCCTCCTCATAGAAATGTTTAGTACTTTTTACCCGTCCTGATAAATCTCCGTCTTCCTAGTAGGTAATCTCTGCTTGAACAGATTGATGATATATCGGCAGGCGGCGAACCCCTCACGACGATGGGCTGAAGCCACAGCAACAACAAGATTAATCTCGCCAACCCTCAATCTGCCTATCCTGTGAGAGATTGCTATATTTTCCACTTGCCATCTTCGTTTGGCTTCGTCAGCGATTTTTTGCAGTAATGATGTAGCGTTTCCTTTTGAGTCCTGGTACTCTACCGAGAGCACCGGTTTGCCATGAGAACTTTCGCGAATAAGACCGACGTATGTTACCACACAACCACTGCCACCGCTTTTCGTTTTCGCAATTACTTTCTCGGGCGAGATTACTTTGTTGGTGACTTCAATCATGTTGGTTCTTTTATAACGATCTCGGCGCCTCTGTTATTTACGGTTTCCAGACCTGCCAGACCTTACCTACCAGTAATGGCCCGGGCTTTAAAGCGGACTGGCCGGGCTGCCAGCCGGAAGGCGTTACTTCCCCAGTGGCACGCACGTGCTGGAAAGCTTTAATCTGGCGCATCAGTTCATCAGGATTACGGCCGACATCCGCTGTCAGGACTTCCATAGCTTTGATTTTAAAGTCCGGATCGATGATAAAGCGGCCGCGGATATTCACGCCGGCGGCCTCGTCATATACTCCGTATACCGCGCCGACCCTTCCCCCCGCATCTGATAGCATCGGGAAAGGTACGCCGCCATCTACCATTTTGGATAGTTCCTGCTCCTGCCACATCATGTGCACGAAACGGCTGTCTGTGCTCATCGCCAGGATTTCAACTCCCAGAGCTTTGTAGTCGGTATATCGGGCAGCAACTGCTGCCAGCTCGGTCGGTCAGACAAAGGTAAAATCACCCGGATAGAAACAGAGGACTATCCATTTACCTTTATAGTCCGAGAGTTTGATGGGGAGGAACCCTTTACCGGCAACGAAGGCGCTTAATTCAAAATCCGGAGCTTCCTGTCCCACGCGTGCGGTCACTTTATTTACCTCCTGTATTGGTGTAGTCGAGGTTGAAGGTGGAGAGGCGGCGGGCGCAATAGGCCCGCGGACGGGTTTGACACAACTGTCTTTTAACTCTGGCATATCTACCTCCCTTTTAAGTTGCTTGACCTTACTATTTTACTAGCACACCATTTAGCTTTTGTGCGAAGGTATTATACGCTTCGGAGTCATAATGTTCAATATTGCCCTCATCGCATAGTCTTGCCAGTTTGGGGTCCATGGGCAGTTGCCCCAAAAGAGGGGCACTGGCCGCCTGCGCCATCTCTTCGCCGCGACTTTTACCGAATATCTCCATCTTTTTTTCGGTTTCAGGTATATAAAGATAACTCATATTTTCCACGACGCCGAGTATGGGTTTATTCATTAGCTTCGCCATTTTAATCGCTTTACGTACTACCATAGCTGTCAGGTCCTGCGGCGTGAACACGATTATTATGCCGGATATCGGGAGTTGCTGCATCACGGTAAGCGGGGCATCCGCCGTGCCCGGCGGCAGGTCGACAATCAGATAGTCCAGCTTACCCCACAGCACATCCTCCCAGAACTGCGTGATAATATGACCGATAAGCGGGCCGCGCCAGATTACAGCTTCATCCTCGGTGGGCAGTAAGAGATTGATAGACATGACCTCGATACCCGACCGCGAGGGCACCGGCAAAAGGCCGTTCTCGCCCATGGCGGGTCGGGTGTTGATGCCGAACATCTTAGGAATGCTGGGGCCGGTGATATCGGCATCCAGTATACCGACCTCATACCCCTGGCGCCGTAGAGCTATGGCGGCCAGACTCGCAACCAGAGATTTACCCACGCCGCCCTTGCCGCTCATGACAGCGATAACATTACTTATATTGTTCAGATCCTTGGGTTTAACCTCGGCAAAGCTGACGTTTACCTCTTTAACGTCATCCAGCTTGACTATCGCTTCTTTTACCTTATCGGTTAACCATTCTTTTGTACTTTTCATCAATGCTGCATTGGCCAGATTAACATCAACCTTTCCATCAGCCACGCTGACATCTTTAACCAGGTTCATCTTGACCAGGCTGCGCATAGCGCCGGGAACCAGTACCGTATCCAGAACGGTTTTAACTTCTTCTTGGGTGGGCATGAGTCTCCTTCATTCCTTATCTATCGTTTATCTTTCGAAAAGCTTAAAGTCCTCTTACCTTTTGACTTGAATTTAAATAACCCTTCTTTTATTACTCTGGAGATTATCTCATTTTCTTCTAGGTGGTGGTCGCTCACGGATAAAATACCTTCAGGTTTTAATACTCGATGCAACTCCATCAGCACTTTAGTACGGTTTTCCAGGTCGTGAAGGATATCGTACAGCAGGACGACATCGATGCTGGCGGGCGGCAGCCCGGTATCACAGTCGGAAAGGATAACCCGGACATTGGATAGTTTTTTCTTGGCAGCTAGTGTTTGAACAGCCTTGATAGCCAGTGGATTAACATCCAGAGCATAAAGCATGCCGATATTACCGATTAACTTGATAACAGGCATAACATAACTTCCCGGTCCGCAGCCGTAGTCCAGCACCTGGAAACATGATTTTATACCCGCTTCCTCCAGGATATGGCTACGCGGCCGGAAAACATTCCTGATTTTAAATTCCAGAGACATTATTTGAAAATCGAGATTAGACTGCGGCTTGGCTTTTATATTATTTACTGGCATAGATTACCTCCCAATCTTTAAGTAAACCTTCTTGCCAGTAATTTCGTAGCTGGAAAAATAAACACCGGTATCAGGGCAATGAGAACCAAAATATCAACCATGATGGCAATATCCCCGGTTGCACCAAATGATTGTCTTATACCATCGACGGTGTAAGTAAGGGGCAATATATAAGCGATTTGTTTGAGTACCGGAGGTAAAGTTGAAATCGGTACGAAGACGCCGCAGAGAAACACCATCAGGAAACGTGGTAAGTTAGCCAGCGTCTGAGCCTCAAATACCTCTTTGACCAGGACACACAATAGGGCGCCGAGGGAGGAAAATACCAGGAGCGATGGCAGCAAAATCAGAAGAAGATAGATGATATTGACGCTGTTAAGCCCCAACGAAATAATAGACGCGAGAGTTATTACTGCCGTTATCATCAAACCAAAGAGAGTGCCACCCAATATCTTGCCGATAAGTACATCTGAAAGACTCACCGGCGCCAGGAGCAGTCTTTCCAGCGACCCAAGCCTAAGTTCAAAGTTGATGACCACTACCTCCATGGCTGTGGTGCTAAAGAGAACGGTCATGGCAATCAGACCGGGGATTAGTTCTTCAAAGTTACGCGGGTTTCTAAGATAGAAAGCCAGTATCCAGGCAATGGGAAAGACGATGCCCCAGCTGATTGCCGGCGGCTTGAGGTAATAGGTCTTCATATCCTTGAGGGCGATATAGTAGATGCTACGCAAATTCTCGTACCGCATCATCGTCCTCCTTTCTCGGCAGCCATTACTATTGGGCTTAAACCGGTGAGTTTCACGAAGGCGTCTTCCAGGCTGGGTTTCAGACTACTTACCGAGGCTACTTGTGTCCCGTTCTCATTAGCGTAGTCGAGTATAGCGTGGAGTATTACATCAGTGTCGCCACTATAGATACGTATTCTATCGTCTGCCTTAACGACCGAGAGACCGGAGAGCCTCTGTCCTATTTCTTCTGCCGCATGCAATAGAGGTGTTTTGAAAGACACCTCCAACGCCGGCTTTTCTTCGGCTATAGCCTTAAGCCCGGCGGGACTATCGATAGCCGCTATCTTCCCCTTGACCAACAATGCAATGCGGTCACATAAGATATCCGCTTCTTCAAGATAATGAGTGGTAAGAAAGACAGTTATCCCGGACGCTTTCAATTGCTTGATTATGGCACGCAGGGAGCGTGCCGCCACCACGTCCAGGCCTACAGTAGGTTCGTCAAGAAAAAGAAGGCGTGGCCTATGCACGAGGGCAGCGGCAATCGTCAGGGCTCGTTTCATCCCCCGCGAATAGGTGGCGAATTTGGAGTCCTTTCTCTCGAAGAGCCCGAAGGTCTTCAGGAGTTCCTCTGCTCTGGTGCGGTATTCAGAGCGTGGTATGCCGTAAAGCTGCCCCATGAATATGAGGTTTTCCAGACCGCTGAGTTCATCATACATATTGGACTGCTCTGGTACGACACCGAATGCCCTTTTTGCCTTAATAATTTCTGAGGCTATATCGTAGCCAAGGACACGAGCACTGCCAGCCGTAGGCTTGGATAATCCGGTGAGCATTCGGATGGTTGTCGTCTTGCCGGCGCCGTTTGGACCAAGAAAGCCGAAGACTTCACTAGCATTAATATCAAAACTGATGCTGTCTACTGCGACCAGGCCATCATAATGTTTGGTTAGGCCTGAGACTTGAATTGCTTTTACCATCTAATGCCTCTAGTGCAGTTTCTCCATCAGGTTGGGTAATTCACCCTTCAGATAGGTATTCACCGCTTCGTCAATGTCGTTAACATCGGTGATTATCGTCTCGATACCGCGGCTCTTCAGGCTGTCATAAGCACCCCACCCCATACCCCCGGCGATCAGTACCTGGCAATCGTCGATACTTTGAGCCATCTGGGCATGCTTTGACTGTGCATCGGAATCATACCCGTGCCGTTCTCCGGGCGTTGGTTCAGCATGCGGATTACCAGAAAAAGTGTGGTGTCCTGCTTTATCCCTCTTTTCTTTGCTTACCACCTTACCGTCTTCTATCGTGACCACCACATACATCGGCGCCCTCCCGAAGTGCTGGCTGATGGTGGCTCCGTCTTCGGATATTACTGCGATTTTCATGATTAATTAACTCCTTTACTTTATTATTAACTCGTATTTTGGCTGGCCTTCATTAATAGATATTCTTACCGATACCTTTTTCCCTTCAGCTAGGTATTTTTCTGATTCTAAACGGAGTCGCTGTGACTCCGGTGATTTCAGGAAATTTAGAAGAGCCTCATATTTGCTCTGGACATCTTTATTGATTCCTTCCTCCCGCAGTAACTGCCTGAGACAGCTGTTCAATTCTTGCTCACTCAGGCATTTGAGACATTTGCCCGATATTTCGTTAGTTGAATACCTTGGTTCGAGGTCAAAAGATGCCATACGACTTACTTTTTCAACGATTGTTCGATTTTCTCCCAAAGTGCTTTTATCTTATGAGAAACGCCGTTCCGGCTATACTCCACGACCGGTATACCCTGTACCATAGCTTCAGTCACCACATTATCGAAAGGAATACGGGCGACTGTCTCTACCCCCTGGCCCTGACAATACTCCTCAATCCGGGGGGTGTTTCCTTCGTTAATGTCATATTTGTTGATGCAGACTTTGGCCGGCACGTTAAAATGGTGGCAAACATCAAGTCCCCGCTCCAGGTCATGTATGCCGGAAAGAGTCGGTTCCGTGACCAGAAGAGCCAGGCTGGCCCCGGATAGCGATGAGATAACGGGACAGCCTATACCCGGCGGGCCGTCGCTGATAATGTATTCAGCTTCCTGCTTTTCATCCAGTCCCCTCGTTTTCTGCCTGACTACCGCCACCAGCTTGCCGGAATTTTCCTGGGCGATTCCCAGTCGCGCATGAACCAGCGTGCCGTATTTGGTATCGGAAATAAAACACTGCCCGGCCATATTTTCCTTCATCGTGATAGCATTTACCGGACATGTGTGATAGCAAAAGCCGCAGCCTTCGCAAGACATAGGTTCAATGCGAAAGCCCGCAATGGCTTTGAAACGGCACACTTCCTGGCATAAGCCACATTGAGTGCATTTATCTTCGTTAATTTCAGCTACCTGCCCGCTCCGGAAATCATTTTTCTCACGTACAGTCGGCTGGAGTAGCAGATAAAGGTCAGCGGCATCAACATCGCAGTCAACCAATACCTTGCTTTTCGCCAGTGCCGCCAGGGAGCCGACGATGCTGGTCTTGCCGGTTCCCCCTTTGCCGCTGGCAACCGAGATAATCATGCTATTCTCTTATCATTTTGGAGCCGCACTTGGGGCAGCTCACCGAGTAGCATGGCGTTCCTTGCTTATGGGGCACTTTTTCCCCACAACTGGGACATACACAGTTTCCTCCAGGACCCGCTCCTGCTTGGTTGCCTGCCATCCTTCCCCCTCTTTGACCTCGTCCGGTAGGCGGACCGGTTCCATCTCCTCTGGGCATCGTAACACCTCCAAAATA
>CAZEUJ010000074.1:0-10090 GCA_964514525.1 uncultured Dehalococcoidaceae bacterium | reverse complement strand
CCCCTGACCTTTACCGCGTCCCCTGCCCTACCGATGATGCCGGTAATCCGGCTGGCGGTGCGACCGCAGGGGCATGGTTCGGTGACATAAGAGGATAAGTCGCCCGTACCGAATCGTATCAGCCCCCAGTTTTTATTCTGGAGCTGCGTGGTAACGATTTCCCCGACCTCGCCGGGGCCCAGCTGCCGGCCGGTCTCTGGGTCGACGATTTCCGTGACATACTCATCCATGAGATGCATACCGGATTTACGACGGCATTCATAAGCGATGGCACCGCCCGGCTCGGTGACGGCATAAGCCTGGAAGTTATTTATGTTATAATTTTCTTCAAAAGTTTTTCTTAAAGAAGGCGGGAGCATTTCGCCGGTGAACCAGGCACGCTTGATGGAAAAGTCGCGCTTCAGGTCATTGCCCATTTCCTCAGCCCTCTTGATAACAGTCATCAGATAGCTCGGCGTGCCCACGAATCCGGTCACCCTGAGGTCCTTCATAATCTGTATCTGGAGGTCGGTATTTCCGGTCCCGGCGACCACCACCGTCGCCCCGCAGTCGCGGATGGCCTCGTGAAACAGGATGCCCGCCGGCGACATGTGGTAGGTAAAAGTGTTGATAACGACATCGCCCTTCCTGAAGCCGGCCGCCCAGAACGACTTGGCGAACCATTTGACGCTGGAAGGCTGTATTTCGTAAATTGGCCCGGGAGAAATAAAAACGCGCTCGACGTTTTCAAGCGGCATGGCAAGGACGCCGCCGTAAGGCAGTTTCGCTTTCTGCATCTCCACAAGGTCGGTCTTGCGGGTGACGGGCAGCTTCTCCAGGTCTTTCACCGTGCGAATCTGTCCGGGGGTAATGCCCGCTTTATCCAGCAGCCTTTTTACTGCCAGGGCATGTTTGTATGCGTAAGCTACCGTCTCGGCGAGTTTTTTATCGAGGTACTGGCTGCGGGCTGCCGGCGACATGATTTCCAGTTCGTCGAAGTATTCATCCTTCCGAGACTTTACAGCCATCTCTTTCTCCTCTTATAATGCTTCACCTCACGGTAGCTCTTTTTGGTGCCCAGGGCGGAAAGCCCCATGTAAAATTCTTTAACGTCCTCGTTATTCTTCAGGAAATCGGCGCTGCCGTCAAGCACGACCCTACCGTTCTCCATAACATAGCCGTAATGGGCGATGCTCAGGGCGACACGCACATTCTGTTCCACGAGCAGAACCGATGTCTTTTGCTCCGTGTTGAACCTCTTGATAATATTATATATCTCTTCCACCAGCAGCGGGGCCAAACCCAGCGACGGCTCGTCCAACATCATCAACTTCGGCGTTGCCATCATCGCCCGGCCGATGACCAGCATCTGCTGTTCACCCCCGGAGAGGTATCCCGCGATATTCCGCCGCAGCTCTTTAAGGCGAGGGAAGTAATCATAGACCATTCCCAGGTCTTCTTTCACCGCGCGGCGGTCGCGGCGATTATGGGCGCCGACCATGAGATTCTCTTCGGTATTGAGGTGCTCGAAGACGTGCCGCCCTTCCAGCGCCTGGATAATGCCCAGCTTGCCTATCGCTTCGGCGCTCTTTTTATCGATTCTTTCGCCGTTCCACTCGATGGTGCCGTCGGTTACTTCCCCCTCTTCAACGTGGAGCAGCCCGGAAATGGCTTTCAGGGTGGTACTTTTACCGGCGCCGTTGGCGCCGAGGAGGGCGACGATGGCGCCGTCTTCCACACTCATGGAAACGCCATGCAATACCCTGATGACATTGAGATAGGTAACCTCAATGTTATTCAACTTAAGCATATACTCCCCTGCCGGGCGGGGGCTCCGGCGAGCCGGAGCCCCCTTTAACATTATTTATTGACCAAACCAGTCGAACTCTTCGTACTTGACCAGCGGCGCTTCAATCCAGTCGGTTATCGCGGTGATTACACCGTCTTTTACCTGGAAGATGCGCAGCGAGTTGCCCAGCCGGTTGTCTCCCGCGTTATAGGTTACCGGACTCTGCAGCCCGCCGACATCGTAGCCATCCAGTTTCTGGATGCCCTGGGTCTCAATAGCCCGCCAGGATTCCACGTCGCCTTTAGCCAGGACGTCGTAGCCCACCTCTTCCAGGGCGTTCTTGAGAATCTCCGCGATGACTAGGCTCTGTGCCCAGGCCGTTATGTAGTCCATGTTCCCCACGTCCTTGGGGTGCTCGTTCTGGGCATATTCCACCAGTTTAGCCATGCCGGGCACATCATCGCCCCAGCTGGCGGTCGGGAACACGCCGTAGACCCCTTCGACGATGTCCGCACCCGCCAGGTCGACGAGCGCCTTGGTGAAGCTGGCGTGTCCGCAGCCGATGGTAACGTCGGGGTATATGCCCAGCTCATAGGCGTTCTTGATGATGACCGAGGTGGGCGCCGGTGTGCTGGAAATATAAATCACGTCCGGGTCCATCGCCTTGATGCGCGTTAGCGCCTCCGTCTCGGAGGTGGTGGTCGCCGTATGTTCGAAGGCCTTGCCCACCTCGCCGTCCCAGAGGATTTCTATCCCCAGGTCGTCAGCCGCAGCGCGGGCGGCGTCCCTGGCGCCGTAACCGGTCGGATTGTTGAGCAATAGCAGCGCCATCTTGGGTTTGCCTGCGCCGTCCCAGATGTTCTCCATGTAATAGGCGGCGAATGCCGTCCAGTCATCGCCGTAGTCGGGCGTAAGACCGTAAACATGCTCGGGCGGGCGGTGGAGCGATGGTGCGTTGAAGCAGACCAGGCCGGGGAACTCCGCCTGGTTCACTATTGCCTTGACGGCGGTCATTTCCTTGGATGAAGACGTGGCGAACAGCAGGCAGCCCTCGTCCATGAACCGGTTAATGTTGGTGACCGTCTGAGCGGCGTCATATTTGCTGTCTATCCAGACCACCTCTATCTGGTAGCCGTTGACGCCGCCGAGCTCCTCGTTAATGTATTTGATGGCGTCCAGGTTGGCGTCTCCCATCGGGGCGCCCTTCTCGGCGGCATCGCCTGTTGTCGGGGTCGTGATGCCGACCTTGAGCGTCTTGCCTTCCGTGCCTTCGCCGTTACAGGCGCTCACGAGAGGCAGGACCACAAGTATCAGCGCCACGAGACTGATAAGCGTGATAAGTCTCTTGTTTTTCATTGTTACCTCCTCAGTAATTTCCTTGCTTCGTTATTCATGTTCCCGCCTTGAGCTACATAGACCACCCCTCCTTCATTGTTAATACGAAAACGGCCATAAACGGTAGGCCGATTTAAAAATCGCCCAGCGGTGGGCCAGGCCCCGCGGCTCCAGCACCAGGAAAAGGACGATGACCAGCCCGAATAGCATGGGCGTCACGCCGGTGGCGAAACCGGACGGGAGCCCGGTAAACGTGTTCTCTAGGAACGGTACGAGATATATCGGCAGCAAGACCTGTTGCAGCAGGCGAATAAGGACGACCCCCAGGATGGGTCCCAGGGAAGTCCCCAGCCCGCCGATGATTATCATGCCGATATAGAGAATGGAATCGGTAAAGCTGAACATCTCGCCGTTAAGATTGAGATAGTAGCAATGTGCCAGCAGCGAACCGGCGATTCCCGCGAAGAAACAGCCGATGAAAAAGGCCAGCAGCTTATAGTAAAGAAGGTTGACGCCCATGACCTGTGCGGCCAGGTCGTTATCGCGTATCGCGATAAAAGCGCGGCCTACCTTGGTCCTCGCCAGGTTCTTCGTCAGAAAAACGCTAAGCACAGCGATGCCGGCGATGAGTAAAAACTGGCTCGTCTTGCTGCGGAAGACAAAACCTCCTACGGAGGCATACGGTACCGAAATGCCGGTAAAGCCCCCCGTTAAACCCCAGTGATTGATGACCCATATTATGATAAACTGGGCGGCGATGGTGGTAATCGCCAGGTAAAAGCCCTTGACCCGCACCGAGGGGAGGCCGAAGACAATGCCGATGAGGCCCGAGACCAGCCCGGCGGCGATGAAACCCACCAGGAACGGCATTTCAAAGCGGTTGGTCAGGATGGCGGAGGTATAAGCCCCCACGGCGATAAAACCGGCGTGGCCGATTGATAGCTGCCCGCAATACCCCACCAGGACGTTCAACCCGACCGCCGCGATGAGGGTGATGCCGATGAGGTTGAAGACGCCCAGCCAGTAGTTGCCGAAATACAGCGGGGCGGTAAAAAGGACGATAAGAAAACCGATGAGCAGGACCCGGTGCGTCCCGGTGCGCACGATGGCCATATCCTGCGCGTAGTTGTTATTGCGGACCCCGCACGGTAAAGTCATGCTCTATATCCTCTCTATGCGCGTCTCCCCGAAAAGTCCATACGGTTTAATGACCATGACGATGATGATAATCACAAAAGGTATGATATCCTTGACACCTGCCCAGAGATATTGCGTCAGATAGCCGCCGCCCAGGCTCTCCGCGAGACCGATAATCGGTCCGGCGACGATGCAACCCACGAACGAGTCGAGTCCGCCGAGTATCACGACCGAGAATGACTTGAGGCCGGTCTCCACCAGACCGTGGGTAATGCCGCCGATGCTGGAAATGAGGATACCTCCGACAGCCGCCACCGCACAGGCAAACATCCACGAGGTGGAAAAGACCCGCGTCACCGGGATGCCGCAGGCCTGTACCGCCATCTGGTCGTCGGCGGTGGCCCGCATGGCAATGCCCATCCGGTGATAGCGGAAGAACAACGTCAGCAGGATAAATACCAATAGACAAATGCCGATGACCCAGAGATATTCCTGCGAAACGACGGCGGGGCCGATATGGATAACCTCCTTGGGGAAAAGGCGGGGCAGCGCATCCACGCTCCAGGGCCAGATGAACGTTATCACGCCTTCGATGAAGTAGCCTAACCCTAGCGTCACCGTTATGAGCGAGAGAATAGGCTGGGCGATGAGCGGTCGCAGGGCGAACCGTTCGATGACCCATCCCAGGAAAAAGGCGAAGAGAAGCACCAGAGGAAAGGCGATAAAAAGGGGCAGCTCGGCCTGCACCAGCATGGAATAGGTAAACCATGAAGAGATGAGTACTATCTGCCCCAGCGCCAGGTTGGCGACGCTGCTCGATTTCCAGATAAGGGCAAAGCCCAGGGCAATCAGGGCATAGACCATGCCGACCGATATGCCGGTGATGATGAACTGGAGCAACTCAGCCATTTATCAGAACGCCCCCTTCGAGATACTCCTGACCTGTATGCCCGTCGTCACCACGCCTTTCCGGCCGTCTCTATAGGTCACGGGGGCCTGGACATCTACTTTATCCTTGCCCCCGTATAAAGCATCGATAAGGTCTTTATACCGCTGCTCCATGAACTCCCTTCTCAATTTCCTGGTACGCGTTAACTCCGCTTCGTCCGGGTCGAATTCCTTATGCAGCAGCACGAACTTCTGGACGCGGGACGTCTCCGGCAGATAGCCGTTGACCCTTTCCAGGTCCTGCCGCACCAGGTCCGCCACCTCTTTTTTCTGAGAAAGGTCGACGAAGGTGGTGTAAGGGATGCGGTGGCGCTCCGCCCATTTCCCCACCATGGCAAAATCAATATTAATGATGGCGGAGACGTAATCCTTGTCTTTGCCGCCGATGACCATCGCATCCTTGATATAGGGACTGAACCTGAGCCTGCCCTCGATATATTGAGGGGCGTACTTGGCGCCAGATTTCAGCATGCCCATGTGCTCCAGCCGGTCCATGAATATCAGGTGCCCCTGCTCGTTAATGTTGACGGCGTCCCCGGTATGGCACCAGCCGTCGATCAGGGTAACGGCCGTTTTTTCCGGGTTCTTATGGTAGCCGGTGAACATGCAGTCGCTGGTGACCAGGAGCTCACCCTCCCTGGTTATCCTGAGCGAAGTGCCCAAAGCCGGCCGCCCGACGCTCTCGAACTTTATTTCACCTTTACCGTGAGACGATATCAGGCCGGCCTCAGTGCTGGCATAGCACTGCCGCAGCTCGACGCCGATGGCGTGGATGAGACGGAAGGTATCCAGGCTCAGCACAGAACTACCTGTCACAGCGAATCTGACCTTGCTCAGTCCCAGCCTGTCCTTGAGCGGCCGGAACAACGACAGGTAGGCGATACCGTGGAGGATGCGCCAGAAAAGATTCGGCGTCCTGCCTTCGAATTTAAAATCGGCGATTTTATGCCCGACCGGCAGGAACAGGTGATAGGTCAGACGCTTGAGCCAGTTGGCGTCCAGCATCTTTACCTGGATTTCGCTGACCAGCCCTTCCCACTGCCGCGGCCCGTAAATGACAAAGTTGGGCCCGATTTCCCGTGTGTCTTCGGCAATAGTCTCCGGCTCCTCGGGGAAGTTGAGCTTGGCGCCGGTCAGCAAATGGGGAATGGTGGCGAAAAAGCTATCGCCGACCCAGGCCGCCGGGAAGTTGGAGACAAGGTTGTCATTCTCATCCAGAGGGTAGCGGTTAACGAATCCCTTTGCTGTGGTGATAAGGGCGCGGTGGGTAAGGGTAGCACCCTTGGGCAGGCCAGTAGTACCGGAGGTATAGTAAATGAAGGCGATATCATCCCCCCTGCCCGCCTCCACGTTCTTCTCGAAAAGCCCCGGGTGCGTTTTTTCATATTCCCGGCCGAGCTCCATGACCTCGTCAAAGCTGATGAGAATAGGGTCTTCATAATTACGCAGTCCCTTCGGGTCCCAGTAGATTACCTTTTTCAGCAGGGGCAGGTCTTTTTTAATTTCCAGGAATTTGTCCGTCTGTTCCTGGTCGTTAACGATGGCGAATTTGGCATCGGAATGCTCGGCGATATACTTAACCTCGGATGGAATCGAGTCGACAAAGACGCCGGTGGCGATGCCCCCCGCTGCCTGAACGGCAAACTCCCCCCAGAACCACTGCGGCTCGTTGTCCCCGATAATGCAGGCCACGTCGCCGCGCTGCAACCCCAGGCTTATCATGCCGAGTGAGAAGTACTTAATGTTTTCACAATAGTCCTGCCAGCTATACTGGTGCCAGATGCCGAACATTTTCATGGACATGGCCGTCTGCCGGCCCCACTTAACGGCGTTACTTAATATGATCTGCGGGATCGTGTCTCTTTTTTCCTGTGTACCGGTAACCAACTCAATACCCCTATAAAACTTGATTACCTCCCGTATGGGAGGTAATTTTGAATTAACAACTAATATAAATAAGGATCTATTAACTTAACTGCGGATATTATTACCTCCCACGCGCACTCCCGGTGCGCCCGGTAAAGACGAATTTCGGTTTCTCCAGTTCCACATGTTTGATATACATGACGTCAATAGCTTATCACAGGACAACCTCGCTGTCAATATGATTGAAGCTGAGCGAGTGATTTTATGTTCACTCCATGACTACTGTAGTGCCGGTAGCTCTGGCGATCAGTTTCCCTGCCTGGTTGGTGACCGTCATCTCGGAGACGCCGATACGCCGGCCGCTCTTGATGACGCGGCATTCGGCGGTAAGCTCGTCACCGACACCGGCGCCGGAAATCAGATGTATATTGAACTGCGTGGCGATGCTGGGGCTGACCAGTGAGTTGGTGGCATAAGCAAAAGCCTGGTCGGCCACCGCCATAACGATGCCGCCAAAGACCATGCCGTTGAAGTTCAAATGTTCCGGGCCGAGCTTCATGACCACTTTGGCGTAACCTGGCGTAAGTTCTACCAGCTTTATTTTCAGGAAAGCTGCAATGGGTTCCTGAGTTTCTTTAGCTTTCAGTCTGGCGATGTTAGCGGCCAGTTCCTCATCTTTTGCTGACATCTTATCCTCTGCCGTCTTCTAATGATTTCGTACATTATAACATATTCAATTTCCCAACTGAATTATCGGCCTGTTGACAAACAGGGTAAATATACGTCCATAATAAGAGCCAGATAGTTAACGGAAGGAGGTAGCCATGTCTGTCTATCTTATGCTGACGACCCTTACCGATGCCGGGAGGAAAGCCCTTCAGGATGACCCGGAGATACTCAAGGAAATCAATAAAGAAGTGGAGTTCATGGGGGCCAAGATACTAACGCAGTATGCGTTACTCGGCCAGTATGATTTCGTTAATATCCTCGAAGCCCCCAGCAACGAAGCCATCGCCAAGCTGGCGATACGGCTGAGCGCCAAGGGGACCACCCAGACCCTCACCCTTACGGCCATACCCATCGACGACCTGATTACGACTTTGAAAGAACGGGAGAGCCCCTGGTAAGACCCGGTAATAATTCATGGATAAAATAAAAGTCCTGATTGCCGACGACCATGCCGTGGTGCGGGAAGGCACCCGCCAGATCCTGGAACAGGAACCGGACATAGACGTCGTAGCGGAAGCCGCCGACGGCGAAGAAGCGATAAAACTTGCCGGGAGCTCCAGGCCGGATGTCGCCATCATTGATATCGCCATGCCCGGCGTCGACGGTATCGAGGCGACCCGTCAGATCAAATCGCTATATCCGGCGATTGCTGTGCTGATACTTTCCGCCTACGATGACGACCAGTTCGTCTTCAGCTTGCTGGAAGCGGGAGCCGCGGGATATCTGCTGAAAAGTATCCGCGGCCGCGAGCTCGTCGATGCCGTGCGGCAGGTCCACGCCGGAGAGTCGGTGCTGCACCCGGCCATCGCCCGCAAGGTGCTCAACCGTTTCGTGCCCGCCCCCGAAAAATCCGCCCGGCAGAAACCTTCCGATATGCTCAGCGAGCGCGAAATAGAGGTGCTGCGACTGGCGACCCGCGGCCTGAGCAATCAGGATATCGCCGATGAACTCTGCCTCAGCCTGCGCACCGTTCAAGCCCACCTGGGACATATTTTTAATAAATTACAGGTGAGCTCGCGGACGGAAGCCGTGGTACATGCCCTGAAACAAGGCTGGGTTACACTCGAGGATATCCCCTGATATAATATAATTAGATATGGTATTTGAAATTGTCGCCGGTGTTGTCATCGTTATTGTCATCGCCTTAAGCATTATTTTGCTGCGCCGTGAACGCATCTACCGCAGGAAGCTGGAAGCCGCCCAGCAAGAACTCAAAGTATCCGAGGAAAGCTACCGCTATCTGTTTGAAAACGCCCACGACGCCAACTGGCTGCATGACCTCGAGGGTAATTTCATCACCGTCAACAAGGCTACCGAAAAGCTGACGGGGTACAGCAAGGAAGAATTGGGCAGGATGAACGTGAAAAGCTTCCTTTCTGAAGAAAGCCTGGAACTAGCCCACCAGATAAGAAAGAAGCTGTTGAATAACGAGATCGTCGAGCAGCCCTACGAGCAGCGCATTTTCTGTAGAAACGGCAGTGAAGCATATATCCAGATCGCCACCAGCCTAGTGTTTGATAAAGGCAAGCCGGTGGCCTTTCAGCATATTGCCAGGGATATCACCGAACAGAGAAGGATGAATGAAAACCTGCGTTTTTATTTCCAGCAGGCCACCAAAGCCCAGGAAGAGGAGCGTAAGCGTATTTCCCACGAACTGCACGATGAAACCATCCAGTCTCTGGTAGTGCTGTCCCGCCAGCTGGATGCTCTGGCTACCAACGACCAGGGGCTTTCGAAGGAGAACCGCGCCCGGTTGGAAGATTTATGGCGCCAGACCGATAGTATTTTACAGGGGCTGCGCCGTTTGAGTCAGGACCTGCGACCGGCGGCCCTAGACCGTCTGGGGCTGCTGCCGGCGGTCGAGATGCTGGCGTCCGAAGTCACCAGGCATTCCAATGTGGTGACTAAAGTAAATATGCTGGGCAAAGAGCACCGTCTCCCGGAGGAGGTGGCGATAGCGCTTTTCCGCATTACCCAGGAGGCGTTGAGGAACGTCTGGCGTCACTCCGGGGCAACACGTGCCGAGATTACTATCGACTTCAGTAACGACCGGACGAAAATAACCGTGAGCGACAACGGCAAGGGATTTCAAATCCCCGAAAAAATGAGCGACCTGGCCAAGCACGATAAACTGGGACTGGCCGGCATGCAGGAACGGGCACAGCTGATAGGTGGTACGTTGACAGTGCAATCGCAGCCGGGTAAGGGGACAACCATTACCGTCGAGGCACCGGGCTAACAAAACTTGATAATTGGAGCGGGAGACGGGACTCGAACCCGCGACAGCCTGCTTGGAGGGCAGGAACT
>CAZEUJ010000073.1:0-10279 GCA_964514525.1 uncultured Dehalococcoidaceae bacterium | reverse complement strand
ATGAACCACACCAAAGACGATCTCCTTAAGCTGGCGGTGGAAAACCGCTTTCAGCTCGGGCCGTGCAATAACGCCGCCGACGTCCTCAAGCACCCGCAACTCGCGGCCAGAAAATTCTGGAAAGAAATCGATTATCCCGGCATAGGCAGGCTCAAATACCCGGGCGGGGCGGTAATGACGACGCAGGGATACGTCGGGCCGCGCCGGCGCGCCCCTCGCATCGGCGAGCACAACGACGAGATACTCGAAACCCTGGAATCCATGGCAAAATCAACGGAAAAGCCGAAAACAGTCGACAATAAGAAGCCTTTTGAAGGCGTAAAGCTGATACAGCTCTGCTGGGCGGGTGTTGGCGTCTATACCTGCAACTACCTCAGCCACTACGGGGCGACCACCATCCGCGTGGAGACCTCGACCAGGCCCGACCCGGTAAGGCTTTTCGCCCCCTTCGCCCCGACCAACAAACCGGGGGAACCGGTGGGGCTGGAACGCAGCGCCTTTTTCTCCATCACCCACACCGCCCCGGAGATGGATATCAGCCTGAATTTTAAACACCCGGAAGCCATTGAAATTTTTAAAAAGCTGGTGGCCTGGGCGGACGTGGTGGCCGAGGGGTTCCCGGCTGGCGTCATGGACCGGCTGGGACTCGACTACGAGGGGCTGAAGAAAGTGAACCCGCAAATCATCATGTTCCGTACCTGCGGTTACGGTCACACCGGGCCGATGGCCGACCAGCCGGGCTTCGGCAGCATCCTGACCGCCGTCACAATGATGGACAACATCGTAGGGTGGCCGGACCGGCCGCCGGTGCCGCCTTCCACCTATTATACCGACCAGCTTTCCCCTATGTTTGCTTCCCTTTCTATCATGGCCGCCCTCGACTATAAACGCCGCACCGGCAAGGGTCAGTACATCGACCATTCCCAGATAGAGACGGGACTCAACTACATGACGCCCCTTATCCTCGATTACCAGGTCAACCGCCGCGAGTTCCAACCGAAAGGCAATAAGAGCGAGTACGCCGCTCCGCACGGCATCTACCGCTGCCAGGGCGACGATAGATGGATAGCTATAGCCGTGACGAGCGATGAAGAATGGAGCAGCTTTATAAAAGTCATGGGGAGTCCGAAGTGGGCGCAGGACAGGAAATACGCTAAGGCGGTCGACCGCGTGAAATACAGCGACGAGCTCGATAAACTGGTGGAAAAATGGACGGTCAATTACCCTCCGGAAGACGTCCAGAGAATGCTCCAGGCGGGGGGAATAGGAGCGGGGCTGGTCTCCAACGCTAAAGACCTCGACGCCGACCCGCAGCTAAACCACTACAATTTCTATAGAGAGCTAGAACATCCCTATATGGGCAAGCTGCGTTACTACCACCCCGCCCCGATAAAGCTATCCTCGGCGGAGGCGGCGGTGCAGCGCGCCGTCCTCCTCGGAGAGCATACCGACCGTATCTGCACGGAGATTCTCGGGATGAGTCAGAGTGAGGTGGACCGACTGCGACAGAAGGGTGTTTTCGAGTAAATTCTTTTAGACCTCACCCCCTGCGCGGTTGAAGTTAAACCACAGACGGGGTAGTATTTGGACATGAACCTGGGGGAAATAAAGGACGGTTTTTTGTCCTTTCTCGATAGCGTTCCCGTTCTCCGCGTCATTCATTAAACGTAAAAAGTCCAGGATTGAAGAAGCATAAATGTACGACGCAATAATCGTTGGCGGCGGGCCGGTGGGAAGTCGGGTGGCCCGCCGCCTCGCGGAAAAGGGACATAAAGTCCTGGTCCTGGAAAAGAAGTCGCGCCCCGGTACAAAGACCGCCTGCACCGGCATTATCGGGCAGGAATGCGCCAGCGCCTTTGAAGTAGAGGACAGGGTCATCCTGAAAAAAGTGAATAGCGCCAGCCTGTTTTCACCTTCGGGGAACCGGCTCCACCTGCGGCGGCAAGAGCCCCAGGCATGCATTCTCGACCGGGCGGCCTTCGATATAACCATGACGGAGCGCGCCCAGAAGGCCGGGGCGGACTTCCATTTCAGCAGTCGCGTTAGCGATATTACCATCGAAAGCGACCGCGCCAGCGTATCCGTAGACTACCCCGGGAAAAAACAGAATATCACGGCCCGGGTGGCGGTCATCACCTGCGGCTTCAATCCCGGATTTATGGATAAATTGGGACTGGGCGTTTTTAAAGATTTCACTATAGGCGCCCAGGCGGAAGTCGAAGCCCCCGGCTGCGGCGAGGTGGAGGTCTATTTCGGGGACGTGGCGCCGCGTTTCTTCGCCTGGCTGGTGCCGACAACGCCGCCCATGGTAAGGGCCGGTCTGCTATCGCGCGAAAATCCCGGTTTCTACCTTAAAAAGTGGCTGGCAGAACTGGCAGCTAAAGGTAAAATAGCTTCAGCCGATGTCAGGATAAGCTACGGCGGTATACCCCTTAGGCCGCTCTCGCATACCTGCGGCGAACGCATGATAGTGGCAGGCGATGCCGCCGGACAGGTAAAGCCCATCAGCGGCGGGGGCATCTATTACGGCCTGTTAAGCGCCGACATAGCCGCCACAACACTGCACCAGGCCCTGGAAGACGGCGACCTTTCGGCGAAAAGGCTGTCGCGCTACGAGCGGGGATGGCATAAAAAGCTGGGACGGGAAATCCGTACCAGCTACTGGTTCCGAAAACTGTACGAACGCCTGAGTAACCGGCAGATCGACCGCATCTTCGAGTTGGCCAAGGCGGCGCGTGTCGACGAAACCCTGCTCAAAGCCGAAGATGTCTCCTTCGACTGGCACGGGCAAACGATAATGAAGATAGTAAAGTCCCAGATATTCGCTAAAACCATAGGGCAAATCAAGCTGCCTTTCAAAAACGCTTGAATTGACCGTTAACCCCCAAAACACTTAGAATGTATCATCGAATTTATATGGAGAAAAAATGGTGAGTAGCGATAACCGGAGTCCCAGCCTGGGCGAGGCCGCCGCGCAGTTCCTGTCCAGATTACCGGCCGAAAAGAGGGAAACCAGCCAACCGGAGGTATATAAGTTCGCGCGGTGGTACGGCTGGGAGAGGCCCTTTTCTCAGCTCGCGCCGCCGCACGTCGCCGCCTACGCCGAGCAGCTCAACGTGTCCGACATCGACTACGAGAAGAAATTCGAGGTGCTGCGGGCTTTCCTGGCCTACGCTAAAAAGGCGGGGTGGAGCCGGACCAACCTGGCGACCCATCTTAAAACCAAGAAGGGAAAAACCGGACCGGCGGGCGCGGGAAGGCGCGCCCAGCCGGAGGTCGTCTCCCTATCGCGTCAGAGATATGATGAACTCATCGCCGAACTGGATGGGCTCAAGATAAAAAGTCGTGAACTCGTCACCGCGATACAGCTGGCCGCCGCGGACAAAGATTTCCGTGAAAATGCGCCGCTGGACGCCGCACGGGAAGAACGCGGACACGTGGAAGGGCGGATTAAGGAGCTCGAGGAAGCGATCAAAGCCGCGACCATCATCGGCAACACGAAAAAACCGGCTATGAAGTCCGGAGCGGGCGACACCATCCTGCTGACCGACCTGGCTTCCGGCGAAGAACTACGCTACATGATCGTCGACCGACGTGAAGTAAACCCGCTGAAAGGGAAAATATCCATCGCTTCACCGCTAGGCAAGGCGCTCATCGGGCGTAGCGACGGGGACATTGTGGAGATTACCGCACCGGCGGGAAAACTCCGCTACCAGATCAAGCGCATCGAGCGATAGCCCGGATATGCTATAATAATCTTGTCACCGAGGGGATATAGCTCAGCCGGGAGAGCGCCGCGTTCGCATCGCGGAGGTCGGGGGTTCGAATCCCCCTATCTCCACCAAAAAGGACGGTACTCCGAACCTGCAATAACCTCCATTTAAGAGGGCGCGAACGGCTGGCTTGCAAAAAGTTGACGTTTGTTGTAGAATATATAAGGTTTAGGTTTAGGTTATTACAAGCTTCATAGAAGCCTCTTACACTGATCAATCTATTGTGCTGGATGACCCGAACTCTAACTGAATATAAAAGAGAGGAGGTCATCCAATGGCTTTTCAAGACAAGACCCTGACCTGCGCCGATTGTGGAGCTACTTTCACATTCACCGCCGAGGACCAGGAGTTCTTCCAATCTAAAGGCTACACCAACGAGCCCAAGAGATGCCCGGAATGCCGTCAATCAAGGAAATCACAGCGCTATGGAAATAGCAGCTACGGAGCTCCCCGACAGATGTTCCCCGCAACGTGTGCCGAGTGTGGCAAAGCCACCGAAGTACCCTTCCAGCCTCGCGGTGACAAACCGGTTTACTGCAGCGACTGCTACAGGAAAATCCGCCCGAGCAGGTAATCGAGGCTAAATACCGAGTCGTATCCGGGCCGGCAATCGGTCCGGGTACGACCTCAATAACCTAATCGCGTCAAGAGAAATTTCATTACATGGATGTGAATCTCAGGAATTGTCGTCGTCGCGCATAGATGAGCGGCAGAAACGATCCGGGGTAAGGAGGGGACAGCTAATGAAAATCTATATAGGCAATCTATCCTACGACGTTACCGAGGACGAACTGGCGGCGGAATTCGGCACCTTCGGCAAAGTGGAATCCGTGGCCATTCCCGCCGATAAGTTCAGCGGTAGACCCAAAGGTTTCGCCTTTGTTGAAATGCCCACCAAGACCGAAGCCGAAGCTGCCATCGCCGGACTTAACGGTAAATCCCTCAGAGAGCGGACCATCGTCGTCAACGAAGCCCGCCCCCGCACGGAAAATCGTGGCGGTGGGGGGTCCTACGGCAATAGGAGAAGTGGCGGCTATGGCGGAGGCTACGGCAATCGAGGCGGGCGGCCCGGCGGTAGGGGCCAGCGACGGTATTGAACATCTGACCTTCAGCCACGCATTAGATAAAGGGGGAAACATGAACATCTATGTGGGCAACCTATCGCTGGAAGTGACCGAGGACGAACTGAGAAAAGAATTTATGGCTTACGGGGAAGTGACCTCCGTGACTATTATGAATGATAAATACATCGGTAGCGGCCAGGACCGCGGCTACGGATACGTGGAAATGAGCCTGAAATCCGCCGGCACTACCGCCATCGCCAACCTGAGCGGAAAAAAACTAAAAGACCGCGCCGTTGAAGTCGTCGAAGCCCTGCCTCTATCCGATAAGAGAAGTATCCAGCCTTTCAATATTAAAGAAAAAATCCGCTCCAACAAGAGCCGGCAGAGAAGATACCAGACAGTGTGAAATCTCCACCCCGCGCCGCATTTTATATTCAATTATTCGTAAGCCCTGCGCAGACCCCACCTTTAAATTTCCTTTAATTCCACGCCAGATTCCTGTAAGATATCAGACGGGAACACTCAATTGATTAGTCCTGAAGGAAAAAAAATCTACCAGGTAGAAATACCGGCCAGACTCGATATTAAAATGGCGGTCAACCGACTCCAAATCGGCCGCAACAGCAGCAATCGACTCGAGGAAATGGCCCGCGAGCTGGCGGAAACGGCGCTCACCGTCGCCCGCCCTAAAGCCATTTACCAGATTTCACACGCCCGCGTTATCGATAAAGCCACGGTGGACATCGATGGCACCGTTTTCACCAGCAAAGTGCTCAGCAAACTCCTCTGCAACCAGGACGAAGTAATCCCTTTCATCGCTACCATCGGCAAAGAGCTGGACGAGCTGCCGGTCCCTCCCCGGGACATGATGAGGCAGTTCTCCCTCGACGCCATCAAGACTGTGATATTGGTGGGAGCGGTCGACTACCTGGCGGAATACTTGAAGGAAAAGCACGGTATTCCAAAAGCAGCCCTGATGAACCCCGGAGAACTCCAGGACTGGCCGATTACCCAGCAGAAACAGCTCTTTGCCCTCTTCGGCGGGGCGGAAAAGCAGATCGGGGTATCGCTGACCGCCGGCGGCGCCATGAAACCGATAAAGTCGCGCTCCGGTATACTTTTCCCCAACGAGACAGGTTTTTTGAGCTGCCAGCTCTGCACGCAGTTCAAATGCCCCGGCCGCCGGGCAAAATACGACCCCGAGCTCGTCAAAGAATACCTGGGATAATAGCACACCTTCTCTTTCCCTCCATTAAATCTAACTTGAATATCCCCGTCAACCACTTTATTATAGTGGTAGCCCATCACAAATGTCCCCTCACAGGAGGTAAACATGAGTCCGGTTCCCAAAGACCTCGCCGTTCTCGAGAAATTCAATTTTGAAAGACCGCCGGTGGGCGTTAAATTCCTGGCCACCCGGCCTAAGGGGTTGAGGAAGCCGGGCAAACAACTCGACTTTTGTGAAATGCTGGACGAGGCGCAGCAGAGAAACGCCTTCTACGTCACCAAAGAAGACTTCACCTGCATCGGGCCGCTGCTGCTCGGCATGATAGAAGAAGACCCGGTATTCGAGAGCGGCCGGGTGGGACCGGCACTCCAGCTTTATAGAGACGTGCGGGCCAACCGGCGACTTTATCAATACCTCCCCAGAATGGCGAAAAACTCCGTAAAATATCTCGCTTTCGCCCCTCTCGATAAACTCACCTTCGAGCCGGACCTGCTGATTATTATGGCCAGCATCTCCCAGGCGGAAATACTCATCAGGGCTAAAGCCTATGCCACCGGCGAAATGTGGTCGGCCAGAGGCACGCCGGCCGTTGGGTGCGCCTGGATTTATATCTATCCCTACCTCAGCGGCGAAATGAACCTGACGGTCACCGGCTTCGGCTTCGGCATGAAGTCCCGACGACTCTTCCCTGAAGGCAGAATCCTCATTACAATCCCCTGGGATAAGCTGTCCGGCATTATCAAGAACCTGGGCGAAATGGAGTGGGTCCCCAAGTCCTACACGCTGGGCAGAGAAGGCCATAAAAAGCTGCTTAAAAAGATAGTCACGGAGCTGGAAAAGGAGGAATAAAACATGGCGAAAAAACTGCACGATTTTTCGGTACTCGATAAATTCGGCTTCGAGCGGAAGCCCGTCGGCGTAAGGTTTTCCGTTACCCGTCCGGAGGGCATGAAAAGACTGGACAAAGAACTGAATTTCTGCGAGATGCTCAAGGAAGCGCAGGAGGGCAATGCTTTTTACGTGGCACCCGAGGACTGGGTCTGCGTGGGCGCGGAACAGATGATACTGGGCATGAAAGACCCGGAGCCGATCCTGGTCAGCGGGATGTTAGGCGGGGAGGAGGGGCTCTTTAAGGGGGCGAATGCCTGCCGCGCCATGTACGATTACCTCCCCAGGATGCAAAAAGGCTCGGTGCAGTACGTGGCCTTCGCGCCAATTGACAAGCTCTCCTTCGACCCGGACCTGTTGGTTATCACCGCCAATATCCACCAGGCACAGACCCTGCTGCGGTCGGTCAACTATTCCACCGGGCAGCCCTTCGTCAGCAAAGCGACTCCGGTGGTAGCCTGCGCCTGGATTTACGTCTATCCCGTCGTGAGCGGCGAGCTTAACTACGTCATCACCGGCCTGGGACTGGGCATGCAGGCGTTGAACATCTTTCCGCCGGGGCTGTTCCTGATATCGGTTCCCTTCCAGCGCATCCCGACGATGCTGGAAAACCTCAAGGAAATGGCGTATAGTCCCACATCAGCGCCGGGACCCGGCGGCGCCGCCCACCGGAAAAGGGTGAACAAGATGATGGCGGACATGAGGAAGAGAATAAAGGAGTAGATTTTGGATATTAATTACACTAGTAATAACCTCACCCCTGCCCCTCTCCAGCCTGATACGTTGATAAGTCCGATGTTCATATTGGCTGGAGAGGGGAGTACAGGAGAGAGGGGGGCTTCGCCCCCCTCTCAAAATCTTTCCCTCTCTCAAACACATTGAAATACGGGTATATAGAATATCACCTGTTTGAGAGGGGGATAAGGGGGTGAGTATAGAAAAACAACATGGCAAATATAACCGTATTTTGATAAAACGAATCGGGGAGCGATAATGGCAGGAAAAAAGTACGAGAAAAACCTGGTGACCATCCCGTTTCACAAGACGCCGGCAGGGGCTTTATTTTCCGCCGGGGGAGATATCCTGGGCGGGTTCGACCTGCATATTATCTATGCCTGCGCCTATAAGACCGGCATCACCGGCATGTCCACCAAGCCCCACGTGCATAACTATGACGAAGCGGTGTTCTTCATCGGCACCGACCCCGCTCACCTCGATGACCTGGGCGCCGAAGTGGAGATATCCGTCGGCGAACCGGGTAAAGAGGAGAAATACACCTTTGATAAACCGACGGTGCTGGTAGCACCCAAGGGGGTATACCACTGCCCGATAGTCACCAAGAGACTCGATAAACCCTATGTCTGCATGGCGGTCTCGCTCACCGCCAGGAGGTCAGACTAAGGCTATGAATAATGCACTAAACGGAGGGAGATAAATCATGGACTTAAAAGGCAAAGTTGTGCTTCTTACCGGCGGGGGCACCGGCCTCGGCACGGCCATTACGCAGAGGTTTGTGAAGGATGGGGCCAGGGTCTGCATCTCGGGTCGCCGCCGGGAAAAGCTGGAGCAGGTAGCTAAAACCCTGCCGAAAGGGTCGGTAAAGGTCTGCCCGGGGGACGTCACCAACGAGGCAGACGTGAAGCGGATGGTAGAGACGACGCTGGAGTTCGGAGGGAAACTGGATGTTCTGGTAAACAATGCCGCCACCGACGCCAAAGCGAAAATCGCCGACCTAGCCCCGGACGACTGGCGCAAGGTGATAGACACCAACCTGACCGGGCCATTCTTACTCATGAGAGAAGTGATTCCGATAATGGTTAAAGCCGGCGGCGGCTCGATAATAAATATAGCTTCACTGGGCGGGACGCGCTGCCTGCCCGTCTGCCCGGCCTACTGCACATCAAAAGCCGGCCTCATTATGCTGACGCAGCAGGCGGCGCTGGACTACGGTCCCGACAAAATACGGGTCAACGCGGTCTGCCCGGGCGGCATCGATACCGAGCTCCTCGATGAGATGATTCTCCCGCTGGCGCAAAAGCTCGGGACGGATAAACAGGGCGCCCTGGACTATTTTTCCAAATATGTGCCGCTGCGGCGCGTGTCCAAACCCGGGGAAATAACCGGCATTTGCAGTTACCTCGCCAGCGACGAGTCGTCGTTCATGACCGGCGCGGCGCTGCTTATCGATGGCGGTTCCGCTGTCGTCGATGTTTCCGGGGCGGTGATCACCGATACCGGAATGTGACACAGGGGCACCTATAAAATAGAGACATATCTATGAGTACGTTGCAGTCGGACGGCTTAATTGTTAGAATTACCTTTGAGGAACATGCCCCTGTAGCTCAGACGGACAGAGCAGCGGTTTCCTAATTCTAAATTAAAGTGTAAAAATTGTTATATTAGCCTCAAATCGGGTAAACCCGGTTATTACTGGTAAACGCCATTTTGAAGCTAACCCCTAAAATACCTTCTAAGCAATCACTACAATTTTAACTACAATTTTTAGTACCAATTTTCGGTTAGCACCCTAAATATTATCTGCGAATGCTTAACTTTGTAATAGCACAAGGAGCCAACTATGGAATTGAATGGCGTCATCAAACTTGTTATCAGTATCCTTGTCAGCTTTGCCGCCGGGGGCGTCGGCAGCCTTTTCAACTTCAAAGCAATACCAACTTGGTACGCCGGACTGAGAAAACCACCCTACACTCCACCTAATTGGGCATTTGGGACAGTTTGGACCATTCTATATATTTTAATGGGACTCTCGGTCTTCCTTATCTAGCAAAACGGCTTAACCACTAATAGCGTAACCCCTGCCTTTATCCTATTCTGGGTTCAGCTTTCTATTAATGCGCTCTGATCAGTCATCTTTTTGGGGATAAAGTCAAAGGGAGGAGGAGTCATAACCATTATTGTCCTGTGGTTCCTTATCCTTGCAACTATTGTTGCCTCTTTCCGTGTTTCGAGTTGGGCTGGAGCACTTCTTGTCCCTTACATTGTGTGGGTCAGTATCGCTTCCTATCTGAATATCGGAGTCTGGGTGCTAAACGGGACTGCCAAACGGATAACAGCCGTTTAGCTGTGCTTCCAAATAGGACTCCTCGTTCTTATAGAACTTTCAGGACCGAGCCTACATTCTTTTGCTGGTTCGAATCCCCTTAGCTGGGCCACCGTGTACAATACGCAGAACTTTTGAGCTTGCCTTTGCCCTAACTATTTAGTAATTGTAGCCAGAAACTGTTTGGAGGTCAAATTGGCTGGGATACTTAGCTTAAAACCCGAGGATGAAAAGAGTCTACATCCTGAGGCACTGAAGTGGTTCA
>CAZEUJ010000072.1:0-10403 GCA_964514525.1 uncultured Dehalococcoidaceae bacterium | reverse complement strand
GGCACTGAAAGGCAAACGGGACGCCTACTGGGTGGAGTACGGGAAGTTCTGCCCCACGCCTGTTTACGATGCTAAATCTTTGAAACATGGCAATACGATAAGCGGCGCCGCGGTCATCGAAGCCGAGGATACCACCATCGTGCTGCCGCCACCCCTCAAGCTTTCCGTAGATAAATACCACAATTTCATCCTGGAGAGAATATAGAGAAGGGAGAGCGATATGAGACCGGACCCGCAAAAGCTCCTGCAATGGATAAAGCCCAGTCCGTCGACAGATAAAGAACTGGAATGCCTGAAATTGCTGCAACCCGGCGATTACGAAATATATACCGAGAAGCTGAACAACTTCCTGCTGGAGTCCAAGGAGGTCTTTATCAAGCTGGGCGTGAGCAGCATGCTCCGTTCCGGGGACGTCGTCACCGGCATCTATACGCCGACCGGGAATATGGTGGCGGCCTGGTGCGGGACCTATCTCCATGCCGTGGTCGGCCAGCTGCCGATAAAGTACGTGGCTGAGACATGGCTAAACGAGCCCACGGTGGGCTGCAAGGACGGCGATGTTTTTTACCTCTCTGACCCGCTTTACGGCGGGATACACAATTGCGACCAGATTGTCGTCATGCCCGTCTTCAACGACGGCGAGCTGATCGCCTGGACGAACGCGGCCGTCCACCAGCCGGAGACGGGCGCCTGCGAGCCTGGCGGTATGCCGCTCACCGCCAAGACCCGCCATGACGAGGGCATGCTGCTTTCGCCGATCAAGATAGGCGAAAACTTCCGGCTGCGCGAAGACCTGGTGGAGATGTGCGTTAACCTTATCTCGCGGGCGCCGCGAATGCAAGCGATTGATATGAGGGCCCGGTTAAGCGCCGCCGACCGCCTGCGGCAAAGGATTGTATCACTGGCGCGGGAGAAGGGTAATGACTTCGTCAGGGGCCTCTTCCGCCGCATTATAACTGAGGCGGAGGAAGGCGCCCGGCGGCGCATTAAGGAATGGAATGACGGCACCTACCGGGCGGTGACCTTTATGGATATCGTCGGGGAAAAACACCGGCTGGTGCGTAACTTCCTCACCCTGCATAAGAAAGGTGACCGGCTTATCTGGGACTTCACCGGCACCTCTCCCGAGACCGATAGTCCTCAGCACTGCATGCCTCACAGCCTGGCGGCCAACGTGGCCATACATTTGATGTCCTATACTTTCAACGACCTGCCGGTCTCGGCCGGCATCTTCGCGCCCATGGAATGGATTGTGCCCGAGGGATGCATGTTCAATCCTCACTCCGAGGCTGCCCAGAGCAACAGCGCCCCTTCGTGCCACGGCGCGATGACCCTGGGCACCATCTGCATGAGCAAGATAATGTTCGATAGCCCGCAGCGGGAGCTGGTGGCAGCGGCGACCGGCAATACGGGCGTCGGCGTTCTTATCTCCGGCGTCAACCAGTGGGGCGTCCCCGTCTCCGACTTCCTGGCCTTCGGCCTCAACACCGAGGGGCACGGCGCCAGATCGGACATGGACGGTGTCGATGCCTTTGGATTCTCGCATTGCCCATCAGGCCGGGCGCCGGATGTTGAGGACATCGAAAACGAGTTCCAGTTCTTAAGCCTCGTGGCCAAGCTCTCCCGGGACAGCGGCGGCTTCGGCAAGTTCCGCGGCGGCTCGGGCACGGAGACAATCTACGCCGTTAATTACGTGGACTATGCCCTTTATAATAGCCATGTCAAAGGCAGTAAAATACGCAACTGTATCGGGCTGTTCGGCGGCTATCCGCCGCCGACTCTGCCGGGCATCGAGGTCAAGCATACCAATATCTGGGAAAAGATGAGGAGGGGGGATAAAGACATCCCTTCGGGGGCTACGGAGCTGATTACCCAACGGACCATCAAGGGTGACTACGAGATTAGCAGTATCTTTAAAAAAGTCCATATCATGGAGAACGGCGACCTGTGGGTAGTCTTCAGCGGCGGCGGCGGCGGTTACGGCGATGCTCTGGAGAGGGACCCCGGCATGGTCATGGACGATCTGAGGAAGGAAGTCATTTCTCACTGGACGGCGGAAAACATCTATCACGTCGCTTATGACCGCGAGACCCTCGAGGTGGACGGGGAGAAAACAAGACAGCTCCGTCAGCAGGAGAAGGCGGACAGGATATCCCGCGGTATGACCTGGGACGAGTTCGAGAAAGAATGGTCGCAGCTTCGTCCCCCCGAAGAAATACTGGAATACTACGGGTCGTGGCCGGACGGGAAGAAAACGAGAGAAATTATCAGGATGTAACCGCTCCCGGAAATATCTGTAAAATGATGACGCCTAAGAGATTGGTCAGAGGAGCCTTCGAAGCGACTGAATTGCCGCGGTTGCCTTTTATTCCCTGGATATTCACCCACGCTGCCAGGATGGAACAGATACCGGTGCGAAGGATGTACGCCGACCCGACTCAATATACAAAATGCCTTCAGAATGCCCAGAAACTATATGGCTATGATGGTATCGTCGGCGGCTTTGATTCCTCGCTGGAAATAGAGATATGCGGTCGCCCCGTGAACTGGGGGGGCGACTATGAGGCGCCGACGGTCAGCCCGAATCCCGGGTTCGACCTGGGCCGGCTCAAGGACATCAACGTGGAAAGCGCCGCTAAAACAGGCAGGTTCGCCACTGTTATCGAGTCCTTACGGCGCATTAATAAAGTTACGGGCCCGAACCTGGCCCTGGCCGCCGTAGTTACCGGTCCGCTGACACTGACGGCTGGATTGACGGGCAGGGACCCGCTCAAAGAGCTTGCCGAAAGGCCGGAAGAAGCTATGGGGGCTATTCAGTCTGCGGCTGGTTTTCTGCTAAAGGTAGTCCAGATTTACTGTCAGCTGGAAGTGGATATTATCGCCGTCGCGGAAAGACTGCTGCCGGTTTTTCCACCGGCCCATCTGTCCTGGCTGCGCTCGACCTTCCTGCCAGTTGTCAACATGGTGAGGTTCTATAACGCTTTCTCCGTTCTGTTGCCTGGCGAATCATCTCCAGATAACAATGCTAATCTTTTAGACCTCGGTTTTGACGGAATAGTTGCCACGGGAATCGATACTAATACCTGGAACAAATTAAGGGCTGGACGCTCCTGTATCTTAGGGAAAGCCGTCCCTGCCCGCCTTCTCAACTCAGGCATGAAAGAATTGCAATTATATTTAGACACAGACCTATTAAAAAAAATCGAGCCGGGTGTCTTTCTGACCACGGACTGGGAAGTGCCGCCGGAGACGCCGACCGATAATATACACCTGGTAATGAATATGATATCCAGACAATCGCGTCCTTAACGCGGAGGTGAATAACCATGGAAGTGAACTTGCCGGCTAGTCCGGAACCAGTCAAGCTGAATATTAGCAGGACCGCTTTAATCGTGGTCGATATGCAAAATTCCTTCTGCAAAAAGGGTGGGATTTTCGACTACCTGGGGGCACTCGATGAAGCGAAGGTGAAGCATATCATTGACAGAGATAAGAAGGTAATCGAGGCGTGCCGACGTAGAGGGATAAGGGTTGTTTATCTAAGAATGGGCTATCGGCCCGACCTTTCCAACGCCGGGGGAGAGGAATCGCCCAACTACCACAAAGAGCTGGGGTTGGTGGCCATGCGCCGGCACCCGGAATTGACCGGCAAATTTCTGATTAAAGGTACCCGGGATTGGGAAATAATTGATGAACTTGAGCCCCGGCCAGGCGATATAATCGTTGACAAGCACAGGTACAGTGGCTTCGTCGATACCGATTTTAATACTATCCTGGGGACATACAACATTAAATACCTCCTGTTTACAGGACTCGCCACCAACGTCTGCGTCGAGTCAACGCTCCGGGACGCCTATTTTCAAAAGTACTTTCCCATTCTGGTTAGCGATGGCTGCGGCAATATCGGCCCGGAATTCACCCAGCAAGCTACCGTATGGAACGTCACCGAGGTTTTCGGATGGGTAACCACATGCCATGATTTAGTCAAAGCCTTAGAGTAATGTCTCCGTTCATTTAGTGTGGGCGAGCCTGGTGCCACCCCAGGATTAAGGCGTAATTATTTAGAGGCCAAGCAACAAAATACTAAATTGTCAACTCAGAAAGATATGACCGATAGGAGAAAAAATTAACAGGATAATGATCTTCCAACAACCCACAAACCGATTTCTATATCAGCAACTCTCCAGTGAATAGACTCCGTGAATTCCTTTCTAAACTTGGGAAGCATATAGCGAAGCACCCATTGATAATGCTCGAATCCTACGTTAAAATCGCCCGAGCTTATAGAAGGCCTCTGCTGACCAGGAGGGATAGGGATAATCGGGACTTTATTGTATTGAATATCTTTTAGTGCTAAAGCGCTTCGACTATCATAGATTCCGTAAATATTCTGGTTTGATAAGGCGAGTAATTTGCTGGCTCTAGATATTCCGACTCCTTTAAGACTCCTAAGAGTCCTTGCCGCCTCCCGTAGTTTTCCCTGACGTAATAGCTCAAAAGCCTTTCTTGTCGTATCCTCAATAACCATGCTCGTAATATCCTTTATTTTACTCTGACCAAAACCCCATACTTCAACATCTGTAAAAACGCTCTTAGATATGGCACCGTGATGTTCAGATAAATCCTTTTGCATCGCAGCTTCAAGTTCGTTTCGATGGGATAGTGATATATCTCTTGACATTCCGAGAGGCCATTGGTAATTACGCCAAGCGTCTACTATTTTTTGCTTGTACCTACTGAAGTAGTTATCTATAATCTCATGCTTCCCATCGAGAAACGATTGATATTTTTCAAGACTTTCCTTTGTCTCAAAAAGGTCATTCTGCGTTTCAGCAAAACCTCCATGAGGTAAGAACCGGATGTTAGCACCTGCACGTACACAGTACCCTTCATGGAGCAAGATTGGAGCCACATAGGAAGCTATGGATACTCGCGTCACATTGTCAGCAAGCCATTGTCCTAAGCTCCCTCGGCTACGTTTTTCTACTTCTCTAATCGTGCCGCATGGGATCTCATGGCCACTGAGTTGGTTAAGCATCTTTTCATATTGCGCAGATGTGACAGTGACTGACCAGTGGAAGTTTCTACCATAGAGGATGGTAGTTCCTTTGGATACCGACCCGTGGTATTTGAAGCGACTGCGCCCAGCCCAAGTACACAACTCACCGCTCACTAGCATTATCTCCTACTAGTCCCTTGATGGTAGCATCTTTTATGATACCCTTATCTCATTGTTTCTTCAAAGCAAACTTAATGAGTGATTGTTCAGCACCTGCTTCTTATTCCTTGTCAGAAGGTAATTAGCGACACGTTAAGCCATCATCAAGTCTGGCTCGCGTCATGCTAAAGGGAGGGGATATTCTTTAATTGGCTTAAGGATAGGGTTCCTGGGAGTCAGCGTAGCTCTCCAGCCAGAGGCTGGGCTAACCTCACAACCCTCTTGGTAAAACTTTCTCCGGTTCCCTTACCTAGGGAAACAGGGTCTTGGCTAAGTTTTCCGATTCCTTCCTCTGCCCTATAAGCTCTACAATCTTCGCATCCATCTTCTCCTCACTCCCACCCACTGCCTGGTAAAGCCCTGCCAGGAATTCTCTTGAAGCCCAATCTCTTTCCACATGCAAGGAAAGAGGTGTAGGGATGCCTCTGCCACCTTTGAAGCTATAACTTGCCCAGGTCCAGGCAGAGCAAGGAATAAATTGCCCATCAGGAAGGGTTTGAGCCAGATGATAGGAGCAAGCAATATCCCCTAGGATTTTAGCCAGAGAAAGGGGCTCCCCCCCTATTTCTAAATCTTTTGCCATTTCCTTTAATCGCTGCACCAATATCCGCTGGTGCTTATTTTCAAAGATGTTGTGGGCGGAGAGGGGCTCTCTTCCCCAATGCCCTTCCAAGGAATTTATCACCTTCTGTCCAAATTCTCTTCTCTGCCGGGCGAACTCCTCCCATATCCCCCCAAATCTTTCTGCCTCTACAATGTTTTTGGCAACCATGGTGAAATAGCGAAGTTTGGGAAATTCTCCCCCTACCCCCTTGCGGAGGTTGCTTACTACGACCCTCCCGCTGAGCTTGCTTAGAGCCGAGGCTTCTTTCATCTCCGTAAGTGAGGGGAAATCCTCATAGCTAACTATTAGAGGCTTCAGAGACAGGGAGTCGAAATGCTCGGGGCGAGCATTTTCCCATATCCAGTCCCAGATCCTGTCCATGTGCTCTCTTTCTTCCGAGAAACTGGACATGGCTAGTATGTCATTTGGCTCGTATCCCTTTTCAAGTTCAGCAATGGTGGTTTTACCAAATTTGATGAGCAGATTAGCGGGAGGGAATTGCCTCAGAATCCTCAAGGTTACCTCGGGTTTTAGAGCGAAAGTATCTCGGTGGGGAAAGCTGGCAAATATCGCCTCGATGACTTGTTTAGTGCCTTCCACAGAGTAGAGGTCTCCTTGAAAGAGGACGCTATCTAGTTCCCCCTCTGCTCGACCCATAAATGCCCTTATGCCCTCAGCAATCTCCAAGTAGTTTGCTCCATGGGGTATCTTAAGCCTCTCATGGACAAACTCTTCGAATTCCTTCTGATACCTTTCCTGTATGTCTTTATAGATGACCTCGGTATTAACCCTCTTACCTGCTAGGGAGGTAAGCTCGGCGGGCAAAACCAGAGGGACACCGGGGATAAACTCACCATAGGTTACCCAATGAAGAATAGGCTTAACTTCTTCTTTCTTCCTACTGATTCCGCTTTGCAGTAACAAGCCTTCCAGAAGTTCAGAGAGTGTTACTGTAGCTACCGCAATTACTTTGTCAGCCCCTCCATAATAAACAAAAAGTCGGTTATTAATAACAACAGCGCCACACGGGAAAGCAACGTTAGCTACTTGTCCTTCTTTTTCGTAAGGCATCTCCGGCTCAAGAAGAGGGGCTTTCCTTCGGGCAATAACGCGTGTTGGATCGTCAATATCAAGGAGCGCGGCACTCACGGAATAGTAGGGCTTGTCATATTTTTTGGAGACAATGTGATAAAGCAATAACCACCCCGATTCTGTCTCAATTGGTGGTGCGGCGATGCCAATTTTCTCCGCCGGCGGCTTTTCCTGACGTGGACTCATTATGACCGTACCCTTTATACACACTCCTTCTTCAAATATACATTTTCCTTCTTCAAGGCTAAGGCTATCCACAAAGTCCAGCCAGATACTCGTCCCAACTCGATGGAGAACAGCATACTTGTCTCCGATTTTTCTTGGGAAAATAGCCGCATCCTTGTCGCCCACACCGAGGGGCGAAATCAATACCGGTCTTGCCCACTCCCAGCGCTTTGCCAAGAAATCGCTTATGGCAATAGAGGTTAACGCTATTCGCGGTTCGCTCTTGCCATCAAATGCGGTGTAGCACATATACAGGGTATCGTCTAACTTGGTCAGCCTGGGGTCTTCGCACCCTTTCTTCTCAAAATCCCGGCGGGGCATGTAGATTGGCTTATCAAGCCTCTCATCAAAGGTAAATCCGTCGCTACTGGCCGCATAGCCGAGCACCGAGGTGTCATCTTCAGACATAGCCCGGTACACAAGGTGAACCTTTCCATCCTCATAGAGAGCGCCAGGATTGAAAACCGCTTTTGACTCCCATGAATGTTTGGGCTCCGGCTCAAGGACAGGATTTCGAGGAAAACGCTCCAGTTTTATCTTCTCCGCCTTCATCGCCAGCATTTCCTCAACAAGGGTATCTAACTTGCCAGTAGCTACAGCGCAAGTGGTATCAGCCGCGCCATAATAAATGTGGAGTGCCCTGCCCCTGATAAGAGCCCCGGAAGGGAAAATGATATTAGGCACTCTGCCATATGTCTCGTATACCTCCTCGGGAACCAACCAGGGTTTTTCCGTGCGTGCCACGATCTTAGCCGGGTTTTCCAAATCAAGCAGAACTGCTTCAATGCCGAAAATTGGCGGGGGTGCGAAATAGTTCTGAATATACGAATAAATCAGAAGCCAACCGTATTGCGTCCTTATCGGTGGCGCACCCACTTCAATGTGGTCTTTAAGCGTTCGCTGTAACGGTAGAACGTGGTCGTCTAGGAAAGAGTACCAGCCTTCCCAGTACTCGGGAGACCAGATTTGCTCTTCATGGTCAAAGAAGGCAAGCCCAATCTTGGCTGGGGGAATATCGGTGTTAACAGTGAGTACCGCCACCATCTTGCCCCCGATTCTTCCTGGGAAGAGTGCCATGGCTTTGGAATTGAATGAAGTAACGGGATACTTAGCCTCGATTTCCCTGAAGTCTCCGGTAATGGCTAAACCAATTCTGACGCCCTCAGCACGGAAGGGATAGGTAGATAACGCAGTGTAAAAAATATAAAATTTACTGCCGAGTTTAGTCACCCGGGGGTCTTCACAGCCAAACTGTTCCCAATCATACTCGGGTTTGATGAATTGTTTTCGGTTCTTGAAATGTATACCATCTGTACTTAGAGCATGCCCGATGGACGAAACCTCCATCTTTATACTAGAAATTGTCTGCGGCGACGAAACAGCTCGGTAAAGGAAATGAATCATTCTGCCACTACGCACAGGGCAGCCGTTAAACACCGCCTCTGCTTCCCAGGCATTCTCACTGGCTGGCATTAAGATAGGATTATGTTCAAAGCGCCTAATGTTACTCATAGATTTTAGAGCAAGCAGTGCCTATTTACCAAACTTTCCTATCCGAAACATCTTGGTCCCGCATCTTGGGCATATCCCTTGGATTGCCGGTCTGCCATTTTTCAAAGTTACCGCTCTGGGGTTTTTCATCTCCCTTTTCGCCCGGCACTTCATGCAGTATGCTCTTATTCGTTTTATTGGTATAGCAGTAACCGGTGTGATGCCAACCTCTATTGGTGGTGCACCGATGGGAGTTGGCACAAGTTCTCGTCTACCGACAAGATGGTCAAGAAGCTCATCTAGTTTTGCCGAAGCAACGCAAGCCACTTTATCAGCTCCACCATAGTAAACCAGCAACCGGTCTTTAATTACCACGGCTCCGCAGGGATAAATAACGCCGGATTTCCACCCCTCATTTTCGTACCAGGCTTGGGGCTCTAAGATTGGCTCTTCGGACCGCGATAAGACCCTAGTTGGGTTTTTCAAATCAAGCAGCATCGCACCTATCTTATAGCGACCAGGGTCACGCTCACCCACACCGTGGTAGATTAATAGCCATCCATCCTTTGTCTTAATAGGAGGAGCACCGGCACCAACCTTCCGACTATCCCAGTAAGACGCTCTCGGTCGTATCTTGAATTCTCCTTTCAACCACCTGGTTGTGCCGTCAAAATCCAGGTCATCAACAAAATCAATCAAGATATTAGGGAAAATTCGATGGAATATAACGTACTTGGAGTTTATTCTCTCTGGAAGAATACAGGCGTTCTTATCTACGACCTCAGGGGGAGAGATAAGTACAGGCGTCTGCCATTGCCAATTCTTGGCAAGAAAATCGTTAATATATATTGAGGTCAGCGCTATCCGGGGTGGGCTGTATCCGTCAAAGGCAACATAGGTCATAAATACCCTGTCGTCAATCTTTGTCAATCTCGGGTCCTCACACCCACCCAATCCCCCTCCCGACACATAATCTTCATCCTCTTCTATGGGCACATAGGTGCGTTGATAATGACTTGGTGTGGGATAGATTAAGCCAGCGCCTTCAAATGACTCCCTCGGAACATATATCGGTTCATGCAGCCGCTCGTCAATATGGAACCCATCAACACTTGAAGCATACCCCAGAACCGATACATCTGAGTCTCCAATTGCCCGGTACACAAGGTGAACCTTTCCAGCCTCATAGAGAGCGCCAGGATTAAGGACCGCTTTGGACTCCCACCAGTGCTTAGGCTCCAGCTCAAGGATAGGATTTTCATCAAACCTCTCCAGTTTCATCGCAATTAGCACCCCACCCCAGATTACAATACTATTATAACACCGATAAAGAATCTGCTTCAAAGAATCCCTTGCAGAGTAGAGGAAATTCTGGCTCACGAATGACTATTACTTCGTGCTAACTAGGGGACGCGGTTGTCAATTACAGGGCTCTGAATTTTGAGGTGAATCTGTGGTAGACATTCTTGACATCTTGGTTTCTTAAGTGCTGGGAATCGCGATTCTAAACTATCTGTGCGACACAATGCATTAGAATGTTGAATGAGGTAACAAAAGTCAGTCTTGTTACTCCCGGTATTATCGCCCGTCAAATCATGCACCCCGTTTATGTAGTATAATTTCGGTAAAGTCCCCTGCAAGGGAGGCCAATATGGGTCAAAGCGACGCAATCCTAAATGAATTTATCCACAATATTCAGCAAACGCTGGCCACAAAGCTGTATGTAATCAGCGAAAATGGGAAAATTAGGCCTTCGAAAATAGTAGACACTTT
>CAZEUJ010000071.1:0-10450 GCA_964514525.1 uncultured Dehalococcoidaceae bacterium | reverse complement strand
GGGGTTGCGGGGGAGGTCGTCAACGAAGACGACGGTGCGGGGGCGTTTGAAGCTGGCGAGATTCTGGCGGCTGTACTCCATAATCTCTTCTTCCACGGCCTTGGATTTGGGGACGCCCTTCTTGAGAATTACCACGGCGCGGGGCTCTTCGCCCCAGGTCTCGTCAGGCACGCCGATGACGGCCACATCCTCTACCTTGGGGTGCTCGCGGATAACGTTCTCCAGCTCCTCCGGCGAGATGTTTTCCCCGGCGCGGATAATGATATCGGAGGAACGGCCGGAAAGGAAATAATAGCCGTCCTCGTCCACATAACCGATATCGCCGGTATGCACCCAGCCGTCCTTATCGATGGTCTTGCGCGTCTTCTCCTCGTCCTTCCAGTAGCCGCTCATCACGCGCGGGCCGCGGGCGAGAATCTCGCCGACCTCTCCCACGCCCAGCGTCTTGCCGGAATCGTCGACGACCTTCATCTCGATATCAGCCATCGGCTTCCCGATGGAGGAGAGTCGTTTGAGCTTCTTCTCCCTCTCCTCGGGAGTGCCGGTGATGAAATGGTCCTCCGGGCCCAGCGCGGTAATGGTCGAGGCTGTCTCGGTCTGGCCGAAGGCATTGATAAAGCTAACCCCAGGGAATTCTTCCAGGGCCTTTCTGATAACGGGCAGGGGCATGGGGGCAGCGCCGTAAGTTATCACCTTCAGGCTGCTTAAATCATGCTTCTTAAAGTTAGGATGGTCGAGGAGCTGCTTTAGCATCGTCGGCACCATCATAGCGCGGTCGGCCTTCTCCCTCTCCACCAGCGTCATCCACTCCTCGGGGTCGAACTGGCGCTCCATCACCAGCGTGCGCGCGCCGTAAATAGCCGCCATCAGCGCCTGGATGCCCGCCACGTGATACAGGGGCACGGTGAGGATATTCCTCTCGTCCGAAGCGGGGTCGGGTGGGGTAACGTTCTCCAGCACATAGCCGGTGAAGCTGTTATGGGAGAGCATAACGCCTTTGGGGAAGCCGGTGGTGCCGGCGGTATACATTAGAATGGTCGTGTCCTTTTCATCGATATCCGCCGTTACCTCATCGGGAGAAGAGCTTTGTATCAAATTCTCATAATAGTGCATATCCGGGTGGGGCTTTTCGATGGAGACGAGGTGCCTCAGGTATTTAAGCTCGGGGCGGATGGACTGGATTATCGGGAGATAACGCTCGCCGGCGATCAACACGCTGGCCTCGGCGGAATTGAGCATATAGGCAAGCTCTTTTTCCTTGGCGCGGAAATTCAAAGGTAGATAGATGGCGCCCGCCTTAGCCACGGCGAAATAGGTCTCCACGCACTGGTTGCAGTTGACCTGGAGGAAGGCGATAACGGAGCCCTTCTGGGCACCCAGCTTCACCAGGGCATTAGCCAAACGGTTGACGCGCTCGTTGAGCTGGGAAAAAGTATACCTTTTATCCTCAAAGACAATGGCGGTCTTATCAGGGCAGATAGCGGCGGCGATGTTAAGAAAATCAGTGGTATTCACTCCGTGCCTCCTGAGGGAAATAATGACTCAATAATTTTAACTAATATCAGATAGAAAATCAAACTTTGGATATAATACCGGGGGGCGAGGGTTGAGGGTAGAGGGTTGAGGAGAAAAGGGGTTACAGGACTAAATGGCGGCTTTTTCTTTGACTTTGCTAACGATAGCGGCCATAGTATCGCCGGCGCTGGCGTTAATGAGGACGGACGCCTCTCTATCCATAGGAGTCTCGCCGAGATTGATGATAACCAGCCTGGCTCCTGATTCTATGGCATAAGCGGGCATATAAGCGGCGGGATAGACTATCAAAGTCGAGCCGATGACGATAAAGAGGTCGGCGGCACGGGAACGGCGGCCGGCTTCCTGCAGAACTTCGTACGGGAGCTGCTCGCCGAACATGACGATATCCGGCTTTAACATACCGTGGCACTCCTGACAGTCCGGTATTTCCTCGCCGGACTCAAAGCGCGATCTGATCTCATCGAAGGGATAGCGCCGACCGCAATCCAGGCAAATGGCCCACTTCATGTTGCCGTGAAGTTCAAACACTTTTTCGTCCGGGACGCCGGCTTTCTGGTGTAAATTATCGATGTTTTGAGTGATGACGCAATCGAGCTTGCCCAGGCGGTGCAGTTCCGCGATGGCGATATGGGCGGCATTTGGCGCGGCTTTATCGCTCAGAATACCCTCCCGAAAGATGTACCACTGCTTACGGCGGGAATCGGGGTTATTGAGGAACTTCTCTATGCTAAAATCGTCCGGGTCAAAGCGGGTCCAGAGTCCGGCGGGACCGCGGAAATCAGGGATGCCGGACTCCGTGCTGATACCGGCGCCGGTAAAAACGACCAGTTTACGGCTCTTTAAAATAAGGTCGGCGACCCTTTCCGTCAATATATCCAGGTCCGGTTGGTTCATTTTTCGTCCTGAGCTATCAGTTGTTGGCCGAGTCGGGTCTCCAGCACCAATCCCTCCTTTAAAGTCAGGTCGAGTCCCCGTGTTACCGCCTGTTTGGCATATTTTACCACGAGAGGATGGTACGACTTGATTTTCCGCGCCCATTTTTCAGCTTCGGGTATAAGGTCGGGGCGGGGGACAACGCGATTGACCAGCTTCATACGGAGGGCTTCCCCGGCGTTTATCCAACGGCCGGTCATGAGCATTTCCAGAGCGGCGGCCGGGCCTACGGTGCGGGGCAAAGTCTGACTGCCGCCGGCCGCCGGGATAATACCCAGGCCCGTTTCCGGCAGGCCGAAGCGGGCGTCCTCGGAAGCCAGGCGGATATCGCAGCAGAGTGCCATCTCGATACCGGAACCGAGCACGTAACCGTGCAGGGCGGCGATGACGGGCTGTTCGATGCTTAAGAAACGACCCCAGACATCTCTGGCGAAGCGCGCCTGCCGGGCGAATACCGGCGGGGGGGCGGTTAAAAACTCGGTGAGATCGGCGCCGGCGCAGAAGGCTTTTTCGCCGGCTCCCTTTAAAATAACGACCGCTACTTCGGAATCGTCCTTTATCGCGCCGAGGACTTCATAAAGCTCATCGCGCATCTTAACGTTATAGGCGTTCAGAGCCTGGGGGCGGTTGAGGGTAATGCAGGCGATACCATCGCTTTTTTCGAAGATAATAGTTTCAAAGGCGCTCATTTATCGACTACCTCATCCCCTGTGTCCCCCTCTCCTAACAAGGAGAGGGGGAAGATAGAAAAGAGGGGCTTCGCCCCTCTTAGACACCCTGTGTTATTTAGCCTTAAATTGCGGTGGTCTTTTCTCGCGGAAAGCGATGACCCCCTCGGTGCGGTCGGCGGTGGTATGCAGCAGGAAATAGAGGTCGGCTTCCAGGCGCAAGCCCTGTTCCAGCGTCATATCCAGGCCCTTATTGACCGCCTCTTTAAGATACCTGAGGGCAACAGGTCCCCGGGCGGCAATAGTTTCCGCCAGCTTTTGCGACTCCGCCGCTAACTCTTCCGAGGGGACTACATTACTCACCAGGCCTATTTCCAGAGCCTCGGCGGCGGATATTATCTCAGCGGTGAGGAGCATTTCTAGAGCCTTGCCCCGCCCGACTATCCTCGGTAGACGCTGCGTGCCGCCGTGCATCGGCAGGCGACCGCTAGCTACCTGCGGGAGGGCGAAACGCGCTTTATTCGAGGCAATACGAATATCACAGCTTAAAGCTATCTCCAGCCCTTCGCCCAGGGCATCGCCGTTAATGGCGGCAATAACGGGGCGGTCGATGCCAGCGATGGCGGCGGCGGGACCTGAACGGTAGGTGCCGGCAACGGCGTCTGAGGAACCTGAAGGCGGTATATTGCCCTGTTTTCCATCGCGAAAATCAGCATAAGAACTTCCGGTACCGGTGAGTATCACCACGTAAACAGCATCGTCGTCTTCAATCCGGGCGCAGGCTTCTTCCAGCTCGCTGGCAAGCTCCCGGCTGATAGCTCCGGCGGTCGGGCGTCCCATCTTTATAGTGGCGATGTGACGTTTCTTGGAATAACGGATGGTCTGATACGGCATATTTTTCTCCTCCCTGACCGGACTAATCTTAGACCGATTCAGATACCAGCGTCAAGGCTAGAAAGCCGGTCTCAATTGTGTTAGAGATAGTCCGGTGCTATAATTTCCTCATAATATTTTGTTAAAGGAGTCGACAATAGAGATAATACCGGCCATAGATTTACGAGACGGCAAATGCGTCCGCCTGTACCAGGGCGACTACAAGCAGGAGATCGTCTTCTCCGACGACCCGCTGGATGTTGCCCTGAAGTGGCAATCGATAGGGGCGCCCCGACTGCACATCGTCGACCTTGATGGCGCCGCCTCCGGGAAAATCGGCAACCTGGAAATCGTTAAGAACATCGCCAAAGCCATACTGGTTCCGGTGCAGATGGGCGGGGGCATCCGCGACATGGAAACAATCAAGACTCTACTTAAAGACGGCATCGAGCGGGTGATCCTGGGCACGGCCGCCGTGGAGGATCCCAAACTGGTAATAGAGGCCTGCGAACACTTCGGCGAGGCAATCGCGGTGAGCATCGATGCCCGCGACGGTATCGTGGCCACCCGCGGCTGGGTAAAAGGCACCGAAAGAAACGCCGTGGCGCTGGCAAAAACCATGACGCAGGTGGGTGTCAGCCGCTTTATCTATACCGATATCAACCGCGACGGCACCCTCACAGAGCCCAATTTCTCGGCGATTACCGAGTTTATCGATATCATCGGTCGGCCGGTCATCGCCGCCGGCGGCATAGCGTCGTTAAACCACCTCAAAATGCTTAAAAAGCTCGGGGCGGAGGGCGCCATCGTGGGCAAAGCCATGTACACCGGGGCAATCAACCTGAAACAGGCGCTGGCTGAGATCAACAAGATATAAGGAAAAATAGAATCGATTCTAAAAAGGTGAAATGAGATGAGCGAACTGAACTTTAACGAAAAAGGCCTTATCCCGGCGATTGTCCAGGACGACGATACCGGCGAGGTGTTGATGCTGGGCTATATGAACGCAGAAAGCCTGAAGAAAACGCTAGCCACCGGCGAGGCCTGGTTTTACAGTCGGAGTAGAAAGAAGTTGTGGCACAAGGGAGAGACCTCCGGCAACGTTATCAAGGTCGTCAAGATATGGCAGGACTGCGAAAATAACTCGCTGCTGGTGAAAGCACACCCGACCGGACCCGTATGCCACACCGGCAATAAAAACTGCTTTTTCACGGAGCTGGAAGAATAGGCAGTCGCCAGTTGTCATTTACGATTAAGTAAAGGGCGTTTAAGAGGGGCGGCCGCCCCTCTTTCCTTTTAGTCCCCCTCTCCTTGAAGGAGAGGGGGATACAGGGGGTGAGGTTACTGGATTCCAGCTTTCGCTGGAATGACAACCGGAAGGCAGGTCTTAAGTAGCGGGTTGTGCTTCTTCCGCTTCGTCGATTGCTATGGCTTTATTCATCGCGGCGATAGCCACTTCAATCTGTTTATCGTCGGGCTCGCCGGTGGTCAATGCCTGAAGGAAAAGTCCCGGCGCCAGGATAATTTTCACCAGCCAGTTTTTAGAATGTCTGGCGCCGAAGTAAATGACCTCGTAGCCGAGCGCCATGATCACCGGGATAAGGGCAATACGGGAGACAACCATCAGCCAGAGCGTCTGGCGCCCTACGAAGGCAAAGACGATGATGGCGATTATCAGGACGAAGAATAGGAAACTGGTGCCGCAGCGCACGTGGGCAGTGCTGTAAGACTTGATAGCGCTGACCTCCATTGGCACGCCGGCCTCGTGGGCATTAACCGTCTTGTGCTCGGCGCCGTGATAGGTAAAGACCCGCTTAATATCGGGCATGAGCGATATTACCTTGAGATAAGCGATAAAGATAATAAGACGTATCGCGCCTTCGATGACGTTGAAGACCAGAGAATTGGGGATATAGGGGTTTATCAGCTTGGTGAGGAAAAGGGGGGCGAGGACAAACAAGGCAACCATCAGGACCACTCCCGCGCCAACCATAATCCAGAGCGCCCTGGTGGGGATTTCCTCCTGCTCTTCCTCCATCGCGACATTGGCGGAGAATAGCAGACTCTGGATTCCAAGAACCATAGCCTCCACCAGGACAACTACCCCGCGTACCAGGGGGATACGCCGCAAACGGCCGGTAGTGATTGACGGCAACTCCTTAACATGAGTGACGATATCCCCGCCGGGTCGGCGGATGGCCGTTACCAGGGACTTGCGGCCGCGTATCATCACGCCTTCGATAACCGCCTGGCCGCCGTAGTTAAATTTTTTTCTCTCTGCCATATGACTTAAAGAAAAAGGGCCGATAAATCGGCCCTCCCTCCCGGTAGATTGTCGTCAACTCTGAATCTTGTAGCGCTTCTTAAACCGCTCGACGCGACCGGCGGTATCCATCATACGACGTTCACCGGTGAAGAACGGGTGGCAGTTGCTGCACACCTCGACTTTCAGTTGCTTTTTCGTCGAGCCCGTGGTGAACCTGTTCCCGCAGGAGCAGATTACCTCGGCATCGGTATAATACTGGGGATGAATCTTCTCTTTCATATTACTCAGCTATCAAAATGCTGACCTTTCTACGATTATCGGTGGTCGGTTCGTATTTGACCACGCCGTCGATGAGGGCGAAGAGGGTATGGTCTTTACCGATACCCACGTTAAGACCGGCATGAATGGCCGTGCCCCGCTGGCGTACCAGAATAGTGCCGGCATTGACCGCCTGCCCGGCAAACCTCTTAACGCCGAGTCGCTGGCTCTGGCTGTCCCGACCGTTGCGGCTGGTGCCGCCTCCCTTTTTATGCGCCATCGGTTGTCTCCTCTTTTTTCTTGCGCCGCGTCCTTTTCACCGGCTTGGGTGCCTCGACCCCCGGCGGCAGGATTTTATCGATGCTCAGGGTGGTCAAAAGCTGGCGGTGCCCTTTCTTGCGGCGGTAGCGGACTTTAGCTTTGTATTTAAACACGATTATTTTATCGCCGCGGCCGTTCTTTTTAGCCGTAGCCAGCACCCTCGCCCCGTCAACGACCGGCTTGCCTACGGTGATATTATCGCCGTCAACGAGGAGTAAGACCCTGTCCAGCATGACAGAGCCGCCCTCGGCCACATCCAGGCGTTCGACATCGATAATCTGGCCTTCGGCTACCTGATATTGTTTGCCACCCGTTTCAATTATCGCGTAAATTTTCGGCCTCCAAATTAAATATTCTACCAGTTTTGTAGCTGAGAGTCAAGGAGAGTAGCTAGTAGTTAGTAATTAGTAGTTAGTTTAAGGGAAAAGGGGTGAAGAATAAAGGGGCGTTTAAGAGGGGTTAAGCCCCTCTTTTTCTTTTCTTCCCCCTCTCCTGACAGGAGAGGGGGACAAAGGGGGTGAGGTGACTGGATTCCCGCTTTCGCGGGAATGACAAAGAGAGAGTTTATTTTGTCATCGGGCAACCCCTGTGATAGAATTAAAATTGCTTTGAACGCTGACATTAAATATTGGGTGGCCTTCAACAGTATCCCCGGCATCGGCAGGGTGCGGCTGGGACAGCTCGAAAGCTATTTCGGCGATCTGGAGCAGGCCTGGAAAGCTTCTCCCGGCGAGCTGAAAAAAGCCGGACTGGACAGCGTGGCTTTACGCGCCATCAGCCAGTGGCGTGACGGCATCGACCCGGAAGCGGAGATGGCCAGCTTAGAACGCCTGGGCATCCAGGTGCTTACGAGTAACGATAAGGCTTACCCACGCCGCCTCAAGGAAATCTACGACTTCCCGCCGGTGCTTTATATGCGCGGTGCGCTACGGCCGGAGGACGACTGGTGCCTGGCGGTAGTCGGCACGAGGCGGGCGACAGTTTACGGTAAACAGGTAACTGAGGAGATAACTGCCGACCTCGCGCGGAGCAAAATAACGATTGTCAGCGGCCTGGCCAAAGGGATCGATACCATCGCCCACCGGAGCGCGCTGGAAGCGGGCGGCAGGACCATCGCGGTGTTCGCCAGCGGACTCGATATCGTCTATCCAGCGGAAAACAATAAGCTGGCGCAGGATATCATGGCAAATGGGGCTTTACTCAGCGAGTACCCGCTGGGCACAAGGCCGAGGGCGGAGAACTTCCCACGACGTAATAGAATACTCAGCGGCCTGAGCCTTGGAGTGCTGGTGACGGAGGCGGGGGAGGGCAGCGGGGCGATGATTACCGCTCACATGGCGCTGGAGCAGAACCGGGAGGTGTTCGCCATTCCCGGCAGCATCCTCTCGCCGGCCAGTCGGGGCACCAACCACCTCATTCAGGAGGGCGCCAAGCTGGTGCGGGAACATATAGATATTTTAGAAGAGCTCAACCTGATGGCGGTGGAGAGGCAGATAGAGATGCGGGAGATTCTCCCGGAGTCCGAAACGGAATCGGTCCTGCTTAAACAGCTCTCCGCCGAGCCGTCTCACATCGACGAGGTCTGCCGGCGGAGCGGTCTGCCCGCCGCTACGGTCAGCGGCACCCTGGCCATGATGGAGCTCAAGGGACTGGTCAAGCAGGTGGGCACCATGAACTACGTTTTAGCGAGGGAGTTAAGACAGGAATACCGGGTGAAAGTTGAATAAATAATATGAGTAGAAAACTGGTTATCGTAGAATCGCCGGCCAAGTCCAAAACGCTTGGTAAAATACTGGGAAAAGGTTACAGCATCAGGGCTTCGCTCGGGCACATACGGGACTTACCCAAAGGCCAGATGGGCGTGGACGTGAAAAACGGCTTCGCCCCTAAATACGTGGTGCCCCGGGCCAAGACGAAGCTGGTCAACGAACTCAAACAGGCAGCGCAGGAAGCGTCCGCTGTATATCTCGCCACCGACCCCGACCGCGAGGGCGAGGCGATCGCCTGGCACCTGGCGGAAGTGACCAAGACCGATAGTAAGCCTTTCCACCGCGTCGTCTTCCGCGAAATAACCGAGGAAGCGGTTAAAAATGCCTTCGAGAACCCCAGCGATATAGATATGCCGCTGGTGGACGCCCAGCAGGCGCGGCGCATACTCGACAGGCTGGTCGGCTATAACATCAGCCCGCTGCTCTGGAAGAAGGTCAGGAAACGCCTTTCCGCGGGAAGAGTGCAGTCGGTGGCCGTAAGGATAATCGTCGACCGCGAGCGGGAAATCCAGGCATTCAAGCCCGAGGAATACTGGGTAATCGAAGTCGAACTGAGCAAAAAGAAGGAAAAAGCCTCTTTCCGGGCGACGCTGGTTGGCCTGGTCAACGGTAAGAAACTCGATGTTCATACGGAAGAAGAGTCGGAGAAGATTAAAGGCGCGCTGGAAAAAGCCGCTTATGACGTCCTCAAGGTAAGCACCAAGAAAGCGACGCGGCAGCCCGCCCCGCCCTTCACCACCAGCACGCTGCAGCAGGAAGCCTGGCGCAAGCTCCGCTTCAGCGCCAAACAGACCATGGCCCTCGCCCAGCAGCTTTATGAGGGTCTGCCCGTCGGGGATGAGGGCAACGTCGGCCTGATCACCTATATGCGTACCGATTCCACCCGCGTCGCGTCATCGGCGGTGGCCGAAACGGTAGCTTTCATCCGAGAAAAGTACGGTTCGAAATATCTACCGCCGCGTCCCCGGGCTTATACCGCGCGGAGTCGGGGAGCGCAGGAAGCTCATGAGGCCATCCGCCCCACCCGGACCCACCGCGAACCGGCGCTGATTAAGAAATATCTTAATAACAGCCAGTTTCGACTCTACGACCTCATCTGGAAGCGGATGGTCGCCAGCCAGATGGCGGCGGCCCTGTTCGACAACACCACGGTGGATGTAGAGGCTAAAAACCACGACGACTACCTGATGCGGACGGCGGCATCGGTCAATACCTTCCCCGGTTTCATGACCCTTTACAGCGAAGGCCGGGACGAGGTCGAGGACGAAGGCAAGATATCATTGCCCAAATTGGTAAAAGGGGACGAGCTCAATTTGATTAAAGTTATCCCCGAGCAGCGCTTTACCCAGCCGCTGCCCCGGTATACCGAGGCGACCCTGGTAAAAACACTCGAGCAATTCGGCATAGGGCGGCCCAGCACCTACGCCCCGACGATATCCACCATCCAGGAGCGGGACTACGTCAGCAAGGTCAAGGGGGTCTTCCAGCCCACCGAACTCGGGTTCGCCACCAACGACCTTCTCGTCCAGCATTTCCCCGATATCATCAACATTAAGTTTACCGCCGATATGGAGAACGAGCTCGACGACATCGCCAGCAAAGAGCGTAAATGGCCGGACGTCATCCAGGACTTCTATGTGCCTTTCGATAAAGACCTGCAAAAGGCGGTCAGGACGGCGGAGAAAGTAAAGCTGCCGGATGAGCCAACAGGCGACGCCTGCCCCAAATGCGGCAAGCCCCTGATAGTTAAAACGGGACGCTTCGGGAAGTTCATCGCCTGCAGCGGCTACCCCGGCTGTAAATACACGCAGTCGTTCCAGGTAAAG
>CAZEUJ010000070.1:0-10591 GCA_964514525.1 uncultured Dehalococcoidaceae bacterium | reverse complement strand
ACATGGACTACCACACCACAGCCACAATGGCAAGACATGCATATAGACTTCACAACCTTTGTTTCGCTATTTGGATTTACCACTCTCATTTTAGGGCACCAGCTAGCAGTCTCTCCATACGCAGGCCGGCATCCGCTTGATATGGTCTTGCGAATGCTTCAGGGTATTGACTTCTCAATTCATCTAAGTCAGCTTTCTTAACTTCAACTAAAAAGCTACTGACCACCATTCCTGTAGCGTTCTGGGAGGTTGTGTTATGCGGCGTTATCGTATTAATGGCGCCTCCTCTATCAAGCTCTCCGGCGACTATCGGGTCATACCTTGCCCCGTGGTCCATATAGACGACGCCGGGCATCATTCTCTCGGTTACATAGACGCCGCCGAGCACCGTTCCTCTTTCGTTATACACCTTAACCACGTCGCCACTTCTGATGCGCCTTCTCGCGGCGTCCGCCGGATTAATCCACAGCGGCTCATATTTGTAACCATCCGGGCCATTGACCTTACAGGTCGGTATTTCCCTTGTCCAGGTAATATCATCGCACTGGGCGTGTACTCTCCATCTGCCATGGTTGGACATGATGAGAAGAGGGTATTTCCTGGCCCTATCGCTCGAAAGCCTCTCGTCATGGCTTACCCCCCTTTCTATCCAATGCGGCACCGGCGGCCTCTCCTTGTCATCGGGGAAGTGCTTGGCTAGATTCTGGGAATAGAACTCTATCTTGCCGGAGGGGGTCTTCAAAGGATTTTTCTCGGGGTCCTCATAGAACTTTTTCAAACCCGGCGGATATTTCTTCCATTCGGGATCGGTCGGGATGACGAAGTACCCTTTTTCCTTTAATTCTTCGTAGGTAGTCATATCCTGTACGCCCGAATTCTTAAAGCCGAGCTTTATCCATTCTTCAACAGACTTACCCCCCGTGTATTTCTCCAGCAGTCCGAGCTTCTCGGCTATCATGCAAACTATCTCGTAGTCGCTCTTGGACTCTCCTAAAGATCTAATACATTTGCCTTCATAATAAATAGCGGAGAATTGCCCACTGCTCCTGTCCGATCCGATATCCTGCTCCTCAAATTTAGTGCTGACCGGCAGGATGATGTCGGCAAAGAGGCAATCGTTTTCCAACCAGGGGTGCTGTGCCAGGATGAACTCTATTTTCGGGCTTCTCAGCGCTTTTATGAAGGCATTGCCGTCGTTCCAGCAGGTTATCCAGCAGGGTGAATCGGTCCATATCATATGCACCTCGGAACAGCCCTTCCCAGGATAGGTGTACTTCACGAACTGGTCCTCAATCTTGCCGGGAAATGTTGAGTTACCATACCAACTAATTGGCGGATTGAGGATGGCATCGTGGATGCGGTCCTTGGGAATAAATTGCGTTGGACCAATTGGTGTTAGCGGCACAAGTCTCCCCTGCTTATATTCTGATATCGCCTCAACCATTACCGGAGGAACATCACCTTGTCTTTTTGCACCTTCCGCTACAGGACGGACAACCTCAGCAAATCTCAGTATACGCGCACCTATCACGCCTGGGGGCATCGGTTCCCCCATTTGAAGCCTCCCCCACTCAAGCATTTTAACTTGGTGAACCCCAGGCTTGCCCAATCCCTGCATGGCTAACAGCAAAACCTCAAGCCGGCCATTTTCCGTTGAATATGGGCTTCTGATGCCGGGCCCGCCGTTGCCATGTACTATCGTCGTCCGCCTGGATGCCCATTCCCTCGCCAGCGCCTTGATTGTCGTAACCGGGATACCGCATTTTGGTGCTGCCCATTGCGGCGTCTTGGAAATACCGTCCTCTTTCCCCAGGACATACTCCTCGAATTTCTCAAAGCCGAACGTGTGCGTGGCGATGTATTCTTTGTCGTAAGTCCCCTCGGTCATCCAGACATAAGCTATGGATAGCTGCAGGGCTGCATCAGTGTTTGGCCTTATGGGAATCCACTTGTCAGCATGAATAGCGGCCCCGTAGTTCAGCTCCGGGCAGATATAGATACATTTTATCCCTAGTTCGGTAAACCAGTAACATAGACGGGTGGCCATCTGCCCGTTGAATCCCAAGGGGGTTGTTTCCGGGTCACACCCCCAGAACAGGAGCAGTTCACTATTTTGGGCTACATCGGGTATCACATTGGTCGCCGGTTGCATCTGCCCTACCTCTTCCATGCCCCAGGCGTGCTTGGCACCCCAGACCCATCCCTCCCAGCTGTCCGGGTTTCTCATCTGTATTGTATAACCCCCCAGCAATGACAGGAGTTTGTTAGCGCTACCGTGAGCAGTATGTATAGCCTTTCCCTCCCCGTGTACGTCTGCCTGGGAGAGCACGGCCTCCGGCCCGTATTTTCCCTTGACCCTATTCAACTCGCTAACTATGATATCCACAGCCTCATCCCAAGAGATCCTGACATAGCCGCTCTTTCCCCTGTTTTCCGGATTTCTCTCGCCGTTGGGGTCCCAATCGACCCTCTTCAGCGGGTAGAGAATCCTGTTGGGGGAGTAGATACGTTTTTTATAGGCTAAGCCGAAAGGAGATATCAGCGATTTCATATATGGTTCAAGGGTCTGCCCGCGTGCCTTCATCTTCCAAGGATTAAATTCCTTTTTATCATATTTCCAATCGTAGTGTAATGGCCTGAGCCTGATTATCTTCCCATCCTTAACATCAACCGCACAGGGATATCCGCTCTCTCCCCCCGTAAGGCTAAGTCCCTTTATGAATGTTTTCTCGGCTCCACGTATAGGCTCCTTTTCCACTTGTGTCCTCCTTTACTCCAGTCTCATGTTTTTATATCTCAACACGGTTTGCGGGTTTAGTCTAACTGTAAGCTCAGGCATTTATATGCAGCTATAAATGCGTCAGTCTTAACGGATTCAAAGTCCAGTATTAACGAAGATGTGAGCCGACTGTTTTTATTGATTTACCCCAAATTACTCGCTTAAACAGGTAATCTCGGATCTCCAAAGCCAAGTCCTTTTGGTTATTGTGATTATATACCTGAATTCCCTCGTCAACAAGATAGTACTTTTTTGGAGAGGTCAAAAATTTACTAAAAAATTTAGTGTTTTTCAAAATGATTGCACTATCTTGATGGTAACATAGATTGGATCATATCAAATTAGTTGAATTTACCTAAATCAACACCTTAAGTTTTGTTCATTACCGTGGGCTACACAATACTTGGTTTTGTGCATCCGCTGAGATGAGAAAGCGTACCCCCGTTTCTTACCCTGTTCGCATCTATCTGCTATATTTTATTACTTCCAATCCTAGCTAATATTGAGGCTTTTCACTCAATTTAGATTGTCTAATGTTCCTATTTATCGGGGATTGCGGCAGACCAGAGGGTTATCACAGGAAGAACTGACATTTAAGGCTGGAGTGCATAGAACTTATTTGGGTGGCATAGAGCGTGGTGAAAGAAATCCGGCGTTGCGAAATATCTCAGCGATAGCAGAGGCATTGAACATTTCATTATCAGATTTATTCCAATTCAAAAAGTAAGAGAAAAATATCTCGAGTTGTTAAATTCTAAAATCGTGCAATCAATACCGAAGCCGATTAGTTGTCATTATCCCAATAATATGTCGTATATCAGTACGAAAGCGAGACAGGTCCTTATTATATCAGAATAACAAAGACATGCCATATATAAGCGCGAAAAGGTGCTTTTGACCGAGGTCTCAACTACATACGCAGCTTATAATAATCTCAACCGATCAGGATTTTAACTGACCGATCAGACCAACTAAATTTTTTACGGCGGTGGTAGCGGGTTACCATCGGCATCAACCGGCCTGGGTTCTTCGGGTAAATTCGCGTACTTGCCTGCGGCCAGATATACAAAAAATATGAAAGGTTGGTCGACTCTCCTGAAATTGATCGGACAATGAAGTAATCCCGGAGGTAAGATTACCATACACGTGCTGTTAATGAGGTGCCTTTCCCCATCGATATCCAGATCAATTTCCCCTCCAAAGTCACGGATATTCAGCGGATTGCCGCCGATGAAACCCAGGATCTCATAACAGGGATGGGCATGTGGCTTTGTGACCATTAACAAGGGTTTGGTCATACAATGATAATTAAAGTGCATATCAAGTTTTAAGTTGTCATATGATGAAAAGATAGAATCGACAAAATGCCCTTTTCTTACCAGTTTGTCCTCTTTTATAATTAAGTTTCCGTATTTGGTCTTGGCCATAATTTCTCCTTTCTTACGTTTTACTGTTGAGTATATTATATCTGATATTGTTTCAACGGTAATGTGGCAACGGCTGGTAACTTCTTTTTCTCGCTAATTTCCTATAATTCATTTCCCGGTAACGGGATTTTTATAGTGAAAAGGTGCGAGGAAACCGGACGGGTAAAACGTGTCCTCTGAAGGTCCGTCAGGTCGCAAGGAACTGAAGTCCGGTTCTATTTGTATATCGACTCGTTTTTTCGGGTCTACCCAGCTGAGTGTGTATGGAGCATGGAAGAACATGCACCAGCGGAGTTTAAGGATCTTCCACTTGCCGTTCTCTTTGATATATTCATTCTCGTAAACGCCGTCCATCCATCCCGGGGCGATACCACCCGAAACAGGGAAGGAATTAGCCCCGAACCCGTACCATCTCCCCCAGGCCCTCTTACCGCCGGGAGCTACATCGATGATGGGAGAGAGCTGCATCACCTGGTGCAGGAACTCCGGAGGATGGACCACCTTTTCGGGCTTGACATCCTTGCCATGGAGAAAAAACCTTCTAATGCTCTCTATGCCGCGGAACTCTCCGGCATGCACCTTTACATTGACTTCGGGGCTCACTGAAAACAACGAGATTATGTCCGCGACGTTCCAGTGTTCGAGATAATAACCATAAGCCCTTTGCAGTTTCTTTATCTCCTCGATGTCCTCCATAGTTTGAATCCTGGCTTCCAGTTTCTCGATTTTTGCTTCCATTTCCTTTTCCGTCATGAATAACTCCTTTCAATATTTATTGATCTGTATTGCATAGATATTAATCTGTCGTGATTGTGAATAACGGTGATTAACCATGTCAAAGGAAAATCAACGTCATTGATAACAAACTACGTTGTTTATAAGGGTAATCGTGGTCTACTAAAGAAAATCCAATATATGATATATTGGGCCGGTTCTTAATGTCAAATTCCACGGTTCTGTTTCTTATTAGTTGTTGTTCAACACTCACCCATCATCCCTGCTCAAAGCACATTCATAATTACAAGCATTATTAAAAATATTTGAGTGAGGGAAAGTTTTCAAAAGGGAGCGAAGTTCCCTCTCTTCTCTACTCCCCTCTCCAGCTGGATACATCTGGAGTAAAACAAAACTATTAATAGCTGGAGAGGGGACGGGGGTGAAGTATCAAATACAAGCAAAATGCAAACAGTACCAACTCACCGAACAGGCAACAGGCAATTATCGGGAGAAATATGCTAATATTGTTCTTGACGATTTTGAAGCATGGAGGTCATTTCAATGTCGAAATATGGGAAGTATTTTTTAACGAAGGCGGATGGGATTATCCAGACTGGCATGAATGTGGCTATAGAACATAAGATTATCAAGGCAGATAAAGGTATACTCGGGCCGGATTTCGGTATAGGCTGGCATCCTGTTACCCGTCCGTTTAAGATGGTAGAAGAAGCTCACAAACATGACTACGCTCAGATTTTGGCCTTTATTCCGGGTGATATCACTCAATTAGAGAAACTGGACGCAGAAATAGAATTCTACATGGGTGGTGAAAAACATATTATAACGGAAACGACGGTAATCCATATCCCTGGGGGTGTCGTACACTGCCCTCTATATATCAACCGTGTCGGGAAGCCGTTCCTGTTCAACAATATGTATTTCACCGCGGAGTATATCGCTGAAAAGGTAAAATAATTGATTAACCGGAGCGGAAAATATCCCGCGTCTATGTGCCTTTATATTCTATAAAAAATCTGGAAGGAGTTGTTTATGGCCGGTAATAAATATGCGAAATATGTGGTGCCCAGGGCAATGCGACCCGAGGATTTCATGGACGAAATGGCCGCTGGCTTTATGACCATGCCGCCGCTGATTTTCCTGAATGGCGATATACCCGTGAAAGGGGCCAATCAATTTCTAGAGGTCGTCTGGATTTGGGCAGAAGGTGCCGCGGCTATTAACCCGAAGAGGCCACCTCATTCTCATGAATTCGATGAATTATTCGTTTTCTTAGGGAGCAATTCCAAAGACCCGGACGACCTCGGAGGAGAGGTGGAGTTCTGGTTGGGCGAGAAAGAAGATACGGAAAAGTATCACTTCACCACGTCTACGTCCATCTTTGTTCCGAGAGGGCTGGTACACTTGCCCATGATTTTCAAGAATGTCAAGCGGCCGTTCCTGCTGGTAACGATGGGCATTAACATGGGCAAGGAGTGGGTCAGGACCAAGTCCCCCAGGTAAATCCCTGTATCCTGAAGACCCCGGTCTGCTGTTAAAGCATCAGAGCGCCGCCATCAACACTGAAAGTCTGCCCTACGATATCGCTGGAAATATCTGAAGCCAGGTAGGCAATAAAATTGCCGATGTCCTGGGGGGTTGTTGCCCTTCCTAGCGGGACCATCTTTACCACCTGGTCAATGAAACCCGGGGGCATCTGGCTAACTCTGAGTAGACCGGTATCCCCGACGCCGGGCGCCACGTTGTTGAAATATATCCCCTGCGATATCATGGCTTTTGCCATCGACTTGGTAAAGGCGATGATTCCCGCCTTCGCCGCGGCGTAGACCGGTTCCGTTGGCATGCCTGTCACGCCGACACCCGATGATATGTTGATGACCTTTCCGTACTTTCGCGAGATCATGTGGGGGAGTATCGCTTTGGTACAGTTCAGGACGCCCCTTAGATTGGTATTTATATCCAGGTCCCATTCTGCCTCGGTCATCTCAAGAAAGGGCTTCGGTTTGGCGCTGGTTCCCGCATTATTCACCAGGATGTCTACCTTGCCGAATTTGTCCAGGGATGTCTTTACCATGTCGTTCACTTCGGGCAATTTAGTGATATTGACTTTGACGGCTATCGCCCGGCGCTTCAAGGCTACGATTTCAGCGGCTGTTTTTTTTGCCCCCTCGATGTCTATGTCGGCTATGACTAAATCGCATCCCTCTTTCGCCAGTGCCATGGCTATTCCCTTACCAAACCCTATCTGGCTACCGGCACCGGTCACAATGGCTACTTTGTTTTTCAAACCAAGGTCCATCTCTTACTCCTTACACATTATTTCCAATTATTCATACTTAATACCCGCCAACTTGCCGGTGGGATGAAAGTGACCCCGTATATAACACCGGGTAAGGTGGTTCCCTTTTCCGCAACGCTTCATATACCTATAGCGGGCTATGGATTGCTTATAAGTGCAGTTTATTTTACTCCTTTTCTCATCATTACTACAAATATTTATTGATATTTCCGCAATACTTGACAAAGCTCATATACAACTATTATATTATAATAAACTTACAGTACTAGATACCAATAGTCGAAAACTTAAATTAAAAAGGAGGAGATAGTATGAAGGTCAGACACTGGTCAATCGTAATGGTAGCCCTGGTTTTACTGTTAGTGTTACTGTTAACTGCCTGCGGCGGCCCGGCGGCGACAGTGACGCAAACGGCAACAGCAACTAAGACACAAGCTGTAACAGCCACAGCAACAACCACAGCCACAGCCACAGCAACCGTTACCGCCACCCCCGAGCAGCAGTACGGCGGTACCCTCAGAATAATCTGGAGCACCGGTCCCGGGTCCGGCTGGGGATGGGCGCCGGCAATCTACGGCGGTGAAGGAGCCTATGGGGAAATGGGCATGGAATCCCTCATGGAGGGCAAGTTCATTGGCGGAGAATACGTGCCGAGACTGGCTACGGATTATACAGTCTCAACCGACGGGAAAACGGTAACCTTCAATCTGAGGCATGGCGTCAAGTTCCATGATGGCACAGACTTCGATGCCGACGCGGTAAAATACACCTACGATGCCATGATAGCCGCCGGAAGGATGTCCGCCAACTTCTTGGGATGCGATGTCGTCGATAGCGACACGGTCAAGTTCAACTTTGAAGAAGGTATGAACATCAATATGGGCACGGTGGCTGGTGTAATGATAGCATCACCGACATACGTGGAAACTTACGGTGCGGATTATGCCGCGCACCATGCCTGTGGAACGGGTCCGTTTAGACAGATTGCCTACGAGGATGGCGTCAAGGTCACATTTGAGAGGTACGACGACTATTGGGGACAGAAAGCTTACCTCGATGCTATCGAAGGCACGTTCGTTGCCGATCCGGTAACCCAGGTCATGGCTATGCAGGCAGGACAGGGTGATGTGACCCACTCGAGAGCGGCTAAGACGATATATGACCTGAAACAAGCCGGCTTCAATATCCTGCAGGACTATATGGGCATGGAAGCCATGAACTTCAGCAGCCGCGATCCTGCTTCCCCCTTCTCCGATGTTAAAGTGCGTCAGGCTGTCGAATATGCCATTAACAAGGACGCCATTATTAGCGCTCTGGGATACGGCTACTGGGAAGCCGCCTACCAAATGCCCATTCCCGGCATGAGCGGCTACCTCACCGATGTTGTTGAACGCAAATATGATCTCGCTAAAGCTCAGGAGCTGCTGTCCGAGACCGCCTGGGCAACTGGGTTTCATACCTATCTAATACATGCGACCGGTGACTTCGATGACGGCCTCATTTCCATGCAGAATGATTTAAAAGCTATAGGAATCGATGCCGAAATAAAAACAATCTCGTGGGGTGAGTGGTCTACAATGCGGCAAGAGGGCTGGGATGGCATCTTTGTGGCCGGGTCCGGGATGATTGCCAACTTCAACAGTCTCCTGTGGACGTACTTCCGCCCGGGCACTACCGAGATGTACAGCATAATAAGGACGGACGAATTAACTAACGACGTTTTAGCAGCGGTTAAAGCCATCCCGGAGGATTCTGCACTGACAAATAAAGCCGCTAAATATATATACGACCAGTGCTTGTGGGCTCCTATCGAGCATCATGGTGATAACTACGCCTACACTGATCAAGTTCACGGCCTGAACTTCAGCACTTACGGCCAGTGGGGCGCCTTCGATGCCGAAAAAGTCTGGATGAGCGACTAAGGGAAATATTGCGGGTAAGGAATATCCCGGCGGAGGCTTTAAAGCCTCCGCCGTGATGCACCGGTATTAGAAAAGTCCAGCTATTCCAGCGGGATGCAAGACCGCGTTGTATACGTTGAGTTACTGTCCCGCGCTAGAATCTCCTTAAGGCAGAAGTACTGTAATGACAACCTATATTATTCGCAGGTTAATACAGGCGGTCATCGTCTTTTTTTTGATTACCCTTTTGATCTTCCTGGTCATGCGCCTGCTGCCCGGTGACCCGATATTCATGATAATATCCAGGGCAGCGTCACAAACAGCCACTGAAATGCAGCTAGATAAGATCAGGCATGAGTACGGCCTGGACAGGAACATGATGGTGCAGTATTTCGACTGGTTGGGTGGAGTCTTTCATGGAGATCTCGGGATTTCAATCATTAATAATGTAAATATACGTCAGGAAATATTCAGACGACTACCCATAACTCTTCATCTTGGTATTCTGGCGCTGATAATGAGCTTCATTCTCGGCATACCGGCGGGTGTCATCTGTGCGGTCAGACGCGGGACATGGATAGATACGGTGGTGACTTCGCTGGCAAATATAGGTATAACCATCCCCGTTTTCTGGCTGGGTTACATACTCATGTACTTCTTCGCGCTCAAACTAAAATGGCTTCCCGTCTTTGGCTATACGTCCCCTTTCACCGATTTCTGGATGAACACCAAACAGATTATTATGCCGGTCTTTTGTCTGGGTATTACCAGCGTCGCGGTGACAGCGCGCCAGGCCCGGTCCAGCATGCTCGAAGTCATGGGACAGGACTATATGCGGACGGCCTGGTCCAAGGGCTTGAAAGAGCGCGCTGTGATACTAAGACACGGCTTGAAAAACGGCCTCATCCCGGTCATCGTTCTGTTAGGCCTTGGGCTGAGTGGAATTATCGGCGGCTCGGTCCTGATCGAGACCGTATTCAATGTCCCCGGCATGGGAAGACTGGCGGTCGAGGCTATGGGTAACTCGGACTACCCGGTAATCCAGGGTGTTATCCTGATTTTCGCGGTCATGGTACTGCTGACCAACCTGGTCGTAGACTTGTCTTACGGCTGGCTTGATCCCAGGGTACAGTATAAATAAGAGAGTGCTTCCAATATGGCGGAGGGAAACGGTATCTCGTCGGTAAATGAAGCGCCTCCTCGTGTCAATGAGTTGAGGCGCTTTTTAAGGGTATTCCTGGGTCGCCCCTTAGTTGTGTTCGGTATGGTCGTTATCGTGGCATTCCTGATAATCGCTGTATTCGCTACACAAATCGCGCCCTATGACCCGCTCCAGACAAACCTTAGTGAAGCCCTGCAACAGCCCAACGCAAAGCACTTGCTGGGTACCGACGCGACCGGCAGAGATACCCTGAGCCGTCTTATTTACGGCACGCAGATATCCCTGATT
>CAZEUJ010000069.1:1305-10690 GCA_964514525.1 uncultured Dehalococcoidaceae bacterium | reverse complement strand
GACGGCTGCCCCTCCTGTGTCCAGTCCCCCAAGTGCGGCAACAACAATAAGCCTTTAGACAAGCTGGCCGCCAGGTGGATTCTGGAGGAGATACAGGGGGGATAAAAAACTTATTTCTACGATTCGTAAGGAGTTATTGTGTAGTCCATATCCGAAGAAATTGTGCCTGGTATACCTACGTATTCCCATAACCATGACTGCAATATTGGATATACATCGGCGAAAAACCGGAATATAATTTAACCGCCAGGTAGCAGTGGTATGGCTTTTTTAGTGTCCATTATTATCAAAGTCCCGATTGTCACCTTTTTGCTGGAACAGGCGCATCAGAAATTCTTGACATTTTATGCAAAAAGTTTATAATCATCCCTGCAAGGACATTTAAAAGGAATTTTTACGGTCCTTGGATTGTGATATAGCCAAACTTAATACATAAAAATATTAACCCAGCACCAGCGACAAAGGGGGCAATGACTCGCCACCTGTATTTGGCCACTTGGGTGGCGACGAGCCAACAGTGAAACCGACCTGAAATATGGTCGGTTATTTTTATGTTGGGAGGTGATAGGATGGGGAAATCAAGCCATGATTAATGAAGAAAATCAAATCTGAAAATATCTAAAAAGGGAGGAAGAACCGTGGCAAGAGGAGAGAGTTCCAGCGCCGAGACCACCGGCACGGAACCCCCGCATGGGGATATGAGCCGCCGCGCACGGTAACTCCAGCACACTCCCACCACCAGGCAAATCCCCGGGGTCGATATGCGGTAATAGCCACAAAGTATTTTGCACTACCCCTCAATCCTGACCCAAGCTTAAAACAAAAATCTAATAAAAGGAGAAACAAACGTGAAAAAACTAATTGCAATAGCAATAGCCCTTATCGCCATACTGGCGATGGTCATACCGGCCTACGCCGACACAGTGAGCGGCGGCGTCGTCGTGGGTGCCAATACCACCCCCCCCTACATGATAGCCCTGACCGTGACGCCTGACGAAACAGCGGGGGACGGCGTCCAGGTGGACCCCGAGTTCTGCAAACCGAACCTCGACGGCAGCTTCCCGCCAACAAATATTTTTACTGATGGCTGGAAAATGGTCAAGTTCTACGTTGAAATCGGCCATCCGGACGGCGTCTCGAACATCGATAACGTAGCCATCGACGTCAACTACCCGGCCTCTTTTGCTGACGCGGGAGACACAATCCTGTTCGGTGCCAGAGCCGACACGCTGAAGTTCGAAATCAACGTCCACAGGGACGGCTCAAGCTGGCTTACTGAGGTTGTCTACCCATACTCGGAATTCTATCCGGGCATGGTCCCCGCCGACCCACTAACCCCCAAGACGCCCTGGTTGGCACGCGAGCTTGTCTATAGTGCCAATTCTTCATCTCCCAACTATGATATGGTTGACGTAAACTGCGACCACAATCTGGGCAACGATAATGATAAGTCATGGGAGGACTTCCTGCCTTACTGGGGCACCTCCAGGGTCAAATACGCCAGCGGCTATGACGCGGACACTGCCTTTGACCGGTACCAGCTCGGCGAGGCCATCGTGCTCGAAATCAAAGGCTGGTTTTGGTTCCACCAGCCCGGCGACCATTATAACGTCAGCGCCAAGGCCGCCACAGAGGGTGGCGCCACCAGCCCTGTTCTTTCTGGCGGGGCCAGCAAATTCCTCAAATACAATCGCGTCATCGGCCTGTACCTCGACTTCGACGCAGTCAACTACGGGCCAGTCCAGGTCGGCGGCACCTCCTGGGATGAGGGCGACCGCTTACTGACCACCCCTGATTTCCCGACCGTCTGGAACAACGGCAACGCCAGCGCGGAGGTACTGGTCGCCTCCACCAAATTGGTCAAGGACTACGACGGTGTTAATCCCCCCGATATTCACGACAGCATCTACTACGATCAGGATGCCAAGACCATAATACACTTCGACGCGAAGCTGTACTTCTGCGACGGCGCAGGCGATGTCGTGCAGGTGGGTGAAATCGACTATCTTGCCGATACTGACCCGGCGGTAATCACTAGCAGCCCTAACCCAGTCTTACTGCAGGCATGCCGCCCGGCCAAGATCTGTTTCTCGGTAGAACCCGAAGCCGGCGAGGGACAAGAAGCTGGCAACTACAAGGGCTTCGTGACCGTGAGCGTAGCTGCTTACACGGGCACAACGCCAGTTGAGCCCTAACCTGACCTGACAATTCTTGACCCCGACTAGCGCGGGAAACGGAGGGGGCGGGCGGCACGAACCGCCAGCCCCCTCTCAACCACCTTCCCCCTCTCCTGCGTCCCGCCTCGTCAGGAGAGGGGGAACTAAAGGGGGTGAGGTCATCCACCCATAATGTTATAATTCCGCAACATTTTCCCGCCCCATTTTATGACCCCTAAATCAATTTTGTGCTAATATATTATCGTCATTCATTGCAATAACGCGCGGGAGGCTAAAATGTATAAAAAAGTCGTCGTGCCGCTGGATGGCTCCAAGCTCGCGGAGTTAGCCCTGCCCCACCTTGAAGAAATAGCCCGAGGTTGCAGCATCCCGGATATCCTGCTGGTGTCCGTGACGGAAAAAATAACCGGTAAAATCTCTCAGGGCCAGACCTTCGAGCCTTTCGTCCCGGAAAGGCCCGTCCCCAATGCCCTTCCGGCTACCGGTACGCCGCAATTCAACGTCGTTTACAACGTCTATGCTGCCGGCCGCGTCCAGGACGTACCCATGACGATGGGCAGGATGGCCAAGACCGCCGCCGACTATCTCTGCAAGGTAGCGGATAGTCTGGGGGAAAAAGGCTTCAACGTTTCCGCCACTGTCCTCGTCGGTAATCCCGCCGAACAGATTACCCGTTACCTCACAGAAAAGGAAGCGGACCTGATCGTCATGGCCAGCACGGGTAAATCTAAAATCAGCCGTTGGAACATGAGCACTATTGCGGCCAAAGTTATCAAGGACACGTGTGTGCCGGTCCTGCTCGTCAAACCTCCCGATGACTTTAAGGAGACCAAGCCCAAGCGCCGGGGAATGGCGTTATAATCTTGATTTCCGATTTCTCCTGTAGTTCTCTTTGCCTCTCAATTTTAACCCTCTACCTTGATGGGAGAGGGCAGGGTGAGGGTAAGTAGAACCTCTCAAAATTTCCTTTTCCTCCCTTTCTCCTTTATACTATAAATAGGGCGTCAGCCCCTCTTTTATATAACAGGGGGTGAGGTAAATATCAATATCTTCCGGAAGGTCCTCCAGCGTACCCACGATACCTGGTTTGGCCGGGCGATGTCCCTCTTCGACCGCGCCGCTATCGGCAAAGAGGTCTGGGAAGAGCTGGAAGAGCTGCTCATCTCCGCCGATGTCGGCGTCGCCACCACAGCCAAGCTTATCGATGTCGTTAAGCGGCGCGCCGCCGCGGAAAAGCTGGACGGCTCTGGCGTCAGCTCCGTCCTTAAAGAAGAGATGGTAAAAATCCTTACCGTTCCCTCAGTCGTCCCGACCGCTGATGTGAATCCCCCCAGGGTCTATCTGGTCGTCGGCGTTAACGGCAGCGGCAAGACCACCTCCATCGCCAAGCTCGCTTACAGGTTCAAAAAGGAAGGCAAGACTGTTCTGCTGGCGGCGGCGGATACATTCAGGGCTGCCGCCATCGACCAGCTTAAAAAACAGGCGGAAAGGGCACGGGTGGACGTTATCGCCCACCAGCCCGGCGCCGACCCCGGGGCGGTCGTCTACGACGCTTTGCAGGCAGCTAAAAGCCGCGGGACCGATGTCGTTATTATCGATACCGCCGGTCGACTCCACACCAAGTTTAATCTCATGGAGGAGCTTAAAAAAGTCCGGCGCGTTGCCGGCAAGTTGGACGCTGCCGCCCCCCATGAAGTGCTTTTGGTGCTGGATGCCACCACCGGCCAGAACGGCCTCACCCAGGCGCGTTATTTCACCGATGCGGTCGGTGTCACCGGTATTTTTATCGCCAAGCTGGACGGCACCGCTAAAGGCGGCATTGTCCTTGCCATTTGTGATGAATTGAAAGTCCCCATCCAACTCATCGGTATTGGTGAAGGCCTTGATGATATGGTAACCTTTAATGCGCCGGAGTTCGTCGAAGCCTTGACTGCATAGATTATTTATCGTCATTCCCGCAAAGGCGGGAATCCAGAGGAGGAGTGGAGAGGTAACGTGATTACTATCGGTATCGACCCGGTCGCCTTTAACATCGGTCCCATCGCTGTCGGCTGGTACGGTATTTTCGTCGCCCTGGCGGTCATAAGCCTGGTCGTCTGGGCGCTGGTGTCGGTAAAAAGGGGCTCCGGCCTTACTTATAATACGGTCGTAAACGCCGCCATCGTCGGCATCCCCTCCGGCGTTATTTTTGCCCGCCTCCTCCACGTTATCGACCTGTGGGACTATTATGTTCAAAATCCCGGTCAGATAATCGGCGGCTCCGGGCTGACTATCTGGGGTGCGGTTCTTGGAGCCGCCCTGGGCATCTGGATTTATAGTCGCTTCAGCAAGATTTCTTTCGGTCATTTAGCTGATGTCATTGCCCCTGGCATTATCCTGGCGCAGTCCATCGGCCGGATTGGCTGTACCATTTTAGGTGACGATTATGGTTACGCCACCACGCTCCCCTGGGGCTTTGTCTATACCCACCCCGCCAGCCCCGCCAATCAGGCTATAGGTCTGACGGCCACCCACCCGGTAGTGGTCTACGAAATCATCTTTAACCTCATTGTCTTTGGAATATTATTGACGCTGCGGAAAAAGTTGAAGCCGGACGGCTCGCTTTTCCTCGTTTATCTGGGTTTGTATTCGGTGTGGCGTATCGGCAGCGATTTTCTCCGGGAAGGAACGGACTTTCTTTTCGGCCTGCACCAGGCGCAGGTTATCGGCATTATCGTTTTGGTGATTTGTATCGTTCTGATAGCCAAAAGGACTCGATGGGTGAAGGAAGTTGAAGTAGAAAAAGAGAATCAGAGCGCTGGTGTTTAAAGCTAATTACTCTTCTTGAAGTCCAGGATGTTCAGCCTCAGCTGCTTTTTCCCGCCCCAGGTGTCCACCTCCACGTTATAGACCACGTCGATGCGCGGTGCGAGTTCCGCCATATGGTTGCCCAGTCGGAAAGCCACGCCGTCCCAGACGGTGCCACCCTGCCTCAGCTTCAGCCTCAGGTGCTCACCGGTATTGCCCATGGTTCGTTGTTCCAGCACCTCTACCGCCCGACTTAAAAATGTCGGTACCGGATTGCCGACGCCGAAGGGTGCCAGCAGCTGCGTCATCTGGTAGGTGTCCCCGCCGAGCTCGGGCAAGGTGATGAGGGCATCGATGTCTAAATGGGGGCGCAGCTCGATTCCGCGTAGTTTTTCTCTAGCCAGCGCGGCCAGCTCCTGCTCCAGTTCCGGCAGATTTTTTGTCAGCATGGTAAAGCCCGCCGCCCGAGCGTGTCCCCCGTAGCGGGTGAAGAACCGACTGAATGTATTGAGTGCCCCGATGATATCGAATTCCGGGATGCTGCGGCAGCTGGCATGGCAGACCGTGTCCGCCGTATGTATTACCACCGATGGCCGGTAGAATTCCTCCGTAAGTCGACCCGCCACCAGGCCGGCGATGCCCATCGGGTATTCTTTATCCGCTGTGAGCAGTAGGGGAGGCAGTCCTTGAGCGATGACCTGCTCCCTGGCCTGGACTAATGTCACCGTGGTCAGCCGCTGCCGTTCCTCGTTTTTCCTGGAGAGCCACGCGGCCAGTTCCTGGGCTTCCCGGTCAGATTCTGTCATCAACAGGTTGTAGCCGGTCAATCCGTCGGCCAGTCTGCCGGCGGCGTTAAGGCATGGGGCGATGACCCAGGAAATCCTGTCCTCGTTAAGACTGCCTTGTTCGAGCCTGGTCTGGTTGATCAGTTCCCTGATGCCAGGTCGCGGATTGGTGTTCATCTGTTTCAGGCCTTCTTTAACAAGGTACCGGTTTTCTCCCAGCGGCGGTGACATATCGGCGATAGTGCCGATGGCCGCCAGGTCCATTATTTTGTATAAACTATCCTCGATGCCGAGGTTCCGGTATATGCCCTGCAGCAGCTTGAAAGCTACGCCTACACCGGCGAGCTGTGAAAACGGGTAAGTCGAGGTCTTAAGCTTGGGGTCAATAACGGCGATGGCTTCCGGTATTTCGTTCAGGGGACTGTGGTGGTCGGTGATGATGATATCCAGTCCCGCCTTCATGGCGTTTTTTACTTCGGTCACATCGGTTACGCCGCAATCGACGGTAATGACCAGGCTGATGCCCTGCTCATGGAGTCTTTTCAGGACGCCGTCGGTCAGCCCGTGTCCCTCTGTCTGGCGGTGGGGTATGTAGGGGACGGCCTTTCCCCCGATGAGCGTTAGTCCCTGGACGAGCGCGGCGGTGGCGGTGATGCCGTCGGCGTCGAAGTCTCCGTAGATGCCGATTGTCTCTCCTCCGAGTAGTGCCTGGTTGACTCTAACGATGGCCCGGTTCATGTCCGGAAGCAGGAAGGGATCGAGCAGCAGGCTTGCGTCGTTGGCGAGAAAGGCCGCGAAGTCCTCCGGCCGGGTAACGCCGCGGTTATAGAGAAGCTGTATTAGCAGGGGTGAAAAGCCGGAATCGCCGACCTTTTGCTGGTCTGTTATCGGCGGCATCAGGTTCCAGCGACTGTGACTCAAGTTCCTGCCTCGATATACTTTCGCAGAATCAGGACCGAATTGTGCCCGCCGAAGCCGAAGGAATTGGTCAGCGCCGTGATGACCTTGGCCGGGCGGGCTTTATTGGGCACGTAGTCCAGGTCGCAGGTCGGGTCGGGTGTCTCATAGTTTATCGTCGGTGGTATCATCTCTTTTAGAATCGTCATGATGCAGATGGCCGGCTCTATCGCGCCGGCGCAGCCGATGAGGTGTCCCGTCATCGACTTCGTCGAGCTGACGGGCACTTTATAGGCGTATTCGCCCATGGCTGTCTTGATGGCTTTGGTTTCCATGGCGTCGTTCAACTGCGTGGATGTGCCGTGTGCGTTGATATAGTCGATTTCCTCCGGCTTGATATTGCCTCTTTTCATAGCCATCAGCATGGCTTTAGCGGCCCCTTCCCCGCTTTCCAGCGGCTGGGTGACGTGAAAGGAATCGGCAGTGGCGCCATAGCCGACGATTTCCGCCAGGATATTGGCCCCCCGGTTAAGGGCATGTTCCAGGCTTTCCAGGATGAGGACGACGGCCCCTTCGGAGAGGATAAAGCCGTCGCGGTCTTTATCGAAAGGCCTGGAGGCTTTTTGCGGCGCGTCGTTCCTGGTGGAGAGCGCTTTCAGGGCGCTGAAGGCGGTCACGCCGAGGGGGTTGATAATGGCTTCGGCCCCGCCTGCGATCATGACGTTGGCGTTGCCGAATTTAATGTACTCCGTGGCCGCGCCTATCGCGTCCGACCCGCTGGAGCAGGCGGAGGTCATGCACATGTTGGGCCCCTTGGCACCCAGCGCTATGGAAATCTGGGCCGCGGCGATGTCCGCGATCATCATCGGCGCCAGGAACGGACTTACCCTGTCCGGCCCCTTTTCCACCAGCACCCTGGCTTGCTCGAAGAGCGTGGTCAGGCCGCCGATACCGCTCCCGATGAATACGCCGATGTCGTCCTCGTTGGTGCTGTCGATTGTCAGGTCGGCGTTTTTGACCGCTTGGTAACCGGCGGCTACCGCCAGCTGGGCAAAGCGGTCCATACGCCGGGCGTCTTTACGGTTGATGTAGCGGTTAGGGTCGAATCCTTTTACTTCGCCGGCGAACCTGACTTCCATCTTCGATGCGTCGAACAGCGTGATATAATCGATGCCGGATTTCCCGGCGATAAGATTGTCCCAGGTAGTGGCCATGTCCAGTCCGAGGGGCGTTATCGCCCCGATGCCCGTAACAACGACTCTATTTACTTGGCCGTTAATAGTAATGACCCCCTCGTCTATGAGAAATGGGAAAAATCAAATGTGAGGTACAATGTATTTTTAACACATTTTACGCCTGTTTTCAAGTATTTACACTTAGGGTACTCGTTTTCGTGCTTTACCTCACCCCTGCCCCTCTCCAGCCTGTTTAAACGTGCCGGCTGTAGTATTTCTGGCTGGAGAGGGGATTTAAAAAGAGAGGGGGCGAAGCCCCCTCTCGAAGGCTCTCCCTTCAGATAACGGGGCGTTTAGGGGAGGCGCAGCCCAAAATATTATACGGGGCGTTTAAGAGGGGTCTTGACCCCTCTTTCTTTATCCCCCCTCTCCAACCAATATATGTCGTGGTTTGTTAATCTTTCAGGTTGGAGAGGGGGCTAAGGGTGTGAGGTAAACTCGACAAATCGTACGTTAGTGACTCTATTTTTTGACCCTTCTCGAACGGGGAAGGTATAATTATTACGTAAATGAATAAAATATCTCATATTCCTACCGTAGCTCTGGACAACCTCGGCTGCAAGCTGAACCAGGCGGAAATACAGCATCTGGCGGAACAGTTCACCCAGGCAGGGTATACGCTCGTCGACTCTCCGGAAAAAGCGGATATTTATATCCTGAATACCTGCACTGTGACGCACGTCGCCGACCGCAAGTCAAGGCATTTGCTCAGGCTCGCCCGCCGCCTTAACCCTTCCGCCCGCCTGGTGGCCATCGGCTGCTATGCCCACCGCGCCCCGCAGGAGCTAATGAAAATTGAAGGGGTCGAGCTTGCCCTAGGCAACGACCGCAAAATGAATCTTTTAGAAATTTTAGATGATATCGGCACTAAACAGCTCCTGTCCGTTGCTTCGCTGGAGCCCCGTGAAAGCAGCCGCCGTACCCGCGCTTTCCTTAAAGTGCAGGACGGTTGTCATAATTTCTGCGCCTTTTGCATCGTGCCTTACGTCCGCACCGGTGAAGTGAACGTTCCGCCGGAGGAAATCATGGCTCTAATCAGGGAAAAAACTGCCGCCGGGTTTCAAGAGGTCGTCTTAACCGGCACCGAAATCGGCGCCTATCGCTGTAACGGGATAGACCTGGCCGGACTTATTGAACGCATCCTGGCGGACACATCCGTAACACGCTTGAGGCTGTCCTCTCTTCAACCCCACCATATTTCCTCCGGCCTTATCGACCTCTGGCGCGACCCGCGTATATGTCCCCATTTCCACCTGTCTCTGCAGAGCGGCAGCGATGCTGTTTTAAAAAAGATGAAACGGCGTTACTCTATCGCCGACTATTCTCAGGCGGTGGCTATTATTCGCGATTCTATTCCGGATGTGGCAATCACTACCGATGTTATCGTCGGCTTTCCCGGCGAGACTGACGCGGAGTTTCAGGAGACTCTGGATTTCTGCCGGGATTTAAAATTCGCCCGTATCCATGTCTTCCCCTTTTCCCCCCGCCCCGGCACGGCCGCGGC
>CAZEUJ010000069.1:0-1205 GCA_964514525.1 uncultured Dehalococcoidaceae bacterium | reverse complement strand
ATTTACCGTGACGGGATCTGGGGAGAGTTATTGAAGAAAGACTAACATATACTCACCCCCTTTCCCCCTCTCGAACAGGTTTATTTTTGATGATTGACTTTTCTTTTGTTTGAGAGGGGAAAATAGAAAAAAGAGGGGTTTCACCCCTCTTAAACGCCCAATAATTTACCCGTCATTCTGAGCGTAGCGAAGAATCTCGGGGTGGGGCTATTCCTCTCGGACGTTCCGTTGTTTCAGGGGAGTAGCTTGCTGAGAGGGGCGCTAGCCCCTCTCGATAACACTTCCCCTCTCCAGCCAATACAAAAACTCAATTATCAAAAATGCAGCAGGCTGGAGAGGGGCAGGGGTGAGGTATAACGGATGAGGCTATTACCCTGCAGCTAAAATGAAAAAGCAACTTTTTAAGACTGTATATAAGATTCGCTGGATTTACGGCATCACCGGCCGGTTTTCCAGTATCTTTCGCAGCGTCGGCGTCGGCATCAGGAAATCGTCCTCGGTTACATATATCTCCCCGATGATTCTCATTCTTTCAAATAGCGTGAAAAAGTTGATTGCCCAGCCTATTCCCCACAGTCCCGGGGTAAATATCCGGCTGTCGTCCGGGTTCCAGCATAATTCCTTTACCCTTTCGATGGTCGGCAGGCGGAAGTCATAGGGTACGAAGCCTACCTTGCCGTGCCAGCGCCTCTCCTCTTTGGGTTTTTCCAGTTCCTGGCATACCGCCGCCAGCGTAACGGTAATCACGGCCGCTTCAACTATTCTTATCAGCCACCTGCTCATACTCATTGTAAATAAACCTCTCAAGATATTATACAAAAGGTGGTTCATGAAAAAAAGTCTTAAACAGGGGATTTTACTAAATGTTATATATTTGTTACAAAAAAATATGCTATAATTGGGTATACTTCGTTGATGTGCCTCTGAGCTATCGGGGGCGCGCTTTCTTGGGCTGGTTTCTTGCCCGCTCTTTCTTTTCCTTCTTCCCTTACCGGGGGGGAAGTGTTTTGGTAGCAGGTTAGTGATATGAAATCGCACGGAGGTTCTGGAGATGAGTTCGAAGATTAATCTGGAAGAGTTTGCCCGCACGGCCGAGAGAATCAGGGAAAAAGCCCTGGCTGAAAACAGGTTGCTGGATAATCCCGCCGATGATGTCCTGAGGGCGCTGGTGGAAAAGGAGGAGGGGGTCGTTAAGACGATTTATG
>CAZEUJ010000068.1:4364-10708 GCA_964514525.1 uncultured Dehalococcoidaceae bacterium | reverse complement strand
AGGCCAAGGGGCTGGAGTTCCCGGTGGTGTTCATCGTCGGCATGGAGGACGGCATTATCCCGCACTATAAGAGCATTGACGACCCCGCCCAGCTGGAGGAGGAGCGCCGACTTTGCTACGTGGGTATTACGCGGGCCAAGAAGAAGGTGTATTTAGTCAGGGCGTTCCGCCGCCACCTGATGGGCTCCAGCGCCGTGAACAAGCCCTCGCGCTTCCTGCTGGATATACCCTCGCACCTGATAACTATCGGTGGCCTGCATGAGGTCGAAGACGAGTGGCCGACCTCTTCCGCCGAGGCCAAGGAAAAAGCCGCGAAAGAACTGCCTGAGTTCAAGGCCGGCGACCACGTCCGGCACGACCAGTTCGGGGAGGGCGTGGTGGTGAACTTTCACAAGGTCAAGAATGACGCCGAGGTCGTGGTGGCTTTCGACGGCACGGGAGTAAAGCGGTTCTTATTGAGTTTTGCCAAGATAGAGAAGGTGTAAACTACACCGACCTCTTTTATTATTTGTTTTTGTTTTTAAAAATTTTTTATATTTTTCGTGCCTGGACAGCTTCAGCGATTTGTTTTTTGTTATATGTTAAGTTGGCTTTAAAATCAGGGTATTTGTTTTTTAATTTATGTTATTCAACCTTGCCACCTGTTGACACTTTTCACCAGTATCTACGGTTAACTGTATACTGAAAACCAACAACTAGCAATAGATAAATGTCACTTTTCTATCCTGAGACGGGGAGGGGGTAAAGAGGTTTCTTTTAAGGTTTTGGAAGATGGAGAAGGTGTAGAGAATTCTACGCCCTCACCGCGACTTATTTTAATATAGGCCTGCCGTTTTTAAAAAAACCAATTATTTATTTGTCGGTTTGTTCGGTGGTTTTGGTGCCGGTCTTACTTCCTGTTTTGGTGGTACATACGCACGTTCATGGATTTTTACTTCCTTCTTCTTATCAGCCATATAACCTCCTCTGTTTAATATCTAAGGAGCTGAATGTAGTTAAATGAACAACTATTTCTTTTGTGCAGGTTTATCTGGTGGTTTTGGGATGGGTTTTACTTCTGGTTTTGGCGGTACATATGCTTTCCCGATCTTTTTTTCTTTCTCCTTATCAGACATATAACCTCCCTTAACTACAAATTAATAGAACTGAAGGTAGTTAACAGTATAACTCCAATAATGAACAGAATCATCGATATTCTATTTAGCCACTTTATCCATGTTGAGAAAGTATCTTTTACATTTTCACCTTCCTTAATTTCCCCTTTGTATTTGCTATCGAGTATTTCTATTTCTTTTGAACTAGATTCTTGGCCAAATAGAAACGAAAGTAGAGTTGAAAGGATACTAGTTCCAAATGCAATCCAAGAAGTAATTAAAAACCACTTAGTTTGTCCCACAGGATCACTGGCAATTCTTTCCATAAATAGAAGTGAAAGTCCAAAAGTGCCAGCTGCTAAAGTCAAGATGTATTTATCATAACTCCTTGAAGCTTCTCTTCCTACATCTATCAGGAAATTTCTCCTTCTGCGGTAACTTTAAATTTCTTCCTTTATCTCATCCTCAACCACATCTTCACCTCCGCTTACATAGTAGAATTGATAAAAAATATTCAATAATTCTTGATGTAAGTCTAAGCCTTAAATATTTATTTTACAATACCCTTTATGTAATACCATGGGTTCCAGATAAGCGCATGGGCATAAAGTTTTTCAGGGCGTCTAAGAGGGGCGTCAGCCCCTCTTTTTCTTTCTTCCCCCTTCCTTTGGCAAAGGAAGGGGGTCAGGGGGATGGATTTTTGAAACACCTTTTGACTCCCTGTCTTTAAAAGTTTAAACTAAAATCAAAGACCCAATCGACCTTGACAAACCTACACGCTACCGTGTATGATAACGTTAATACTATGCCCATAAAAATTCTGGATAAAGCCACCATCAACCAGATCGCCGCCGGGGAGGTCGTGGAGCGGCCGGCCTCGGTGGTGAAAGAGCTGGTGGAAAACGCCCTGGATGCCGGCGCCTCTCAAATAGGGGTGGAGATAAGGGGCGGGGGCGTCAGCCTCATAAAAGTTACCGATAACGGCCGCGGCATTCCCACCGGAGAAGTCGATCTGGCTTTTGAGCGGCACGCCACCAGCAAGATAAAAAGTCCGGCGGATTTACAGAGCATCAATAGTCTTGGCTTTCGCGGCGAGGCGCTCCCCAGTATCGCCGCCGTGGCCGACGTCGAAATGCTCACCTGCTTTGAGGGGGAAAAGGCGGGGACTTTCCTCAGCCTGGAAGGCGGCGTTGTCACGCAAAAAAGGAGTCAGGCGCGTGTCCGCGGCACCACCGTGACCGTGAGAAACCTGTTTAAAAGGGTGCCCGCCCGACTCAAGTTTTTAAAGTCGATTTCCACCGAGGTCGGCCACGTCGCCAACGTGGTCAGCCAGTATGCTCTGGCCTACCCGGAGGTGGCTTTCAGTCTATCAGTCGACGGCAGGGAAAATCTGAAGACGACCGGGAAGGGGAAATTGCTCGACGCCGTTATCGATGTTTACGGTGTGGCGATGGCTGGTAAAATGCTGCCGGTGTCCGGTACCGACGAGGTCTGGCAGGGAAGCCCAAATCTGTCTGAAATCAAAGTTACGGGAATGGTCGGCGCGCCGGAGCTGGGCCGGGCAACCCGCGACTTCCTCAGCTTTTTCGTCAATCGACGCTGGGTGAGTCACCGACTTCTCTCTTATGCCGTGGAGGAGGCTTACAGCGGACTCCTCATGACGGGCCGGCACCCGGTGGCCGTGCTCGATATCTCGCTGCCGCCGGGGGAGGTCGACGTCAATATTCACCCGGCCAAGAGCGAGGTGAAGTTCCTCAGCGACGCCGATGTTTTCCGGACGGTGCAGCGGGCGGTGCGGCGTTCGCTGGTGGCGCAGATGCCCGTGCCGCGAATCGAGGAGGTCGTTGCGCCGTATAAAGCTACTCCGTCGGAGTTACAGAAGCTCTGGGGGAAGCCGGAGCCCCCCGCAGCCGTCCCGCTCCCTGAAACCGCGCCGCTTCTGATGACCTCCCTGCCGGTGCTGCGCGTGGTGGGACAGGTCATGGGCCGGTATATCGTCGCCGAGGGACCCGACGGACTCTACCTTATCGACCAGCATGCCGCGCACGAGCGGATTCGCTACGACCTGGTGAAAAAGCAGCGGGAAAACCGGAAGCCGGAGGTGCAGGGACTGCTGGAGCCGGCCGCGTTCGAGGTGACGCCGCGGCAGGACGCGATAATGCGCTCGTGCCTGGAAAGCCTGTCGGATTTCGGCTTTGCTTTAGAGGTTTTCGGGGAGAGGACCTATCTGGTGCGGTCGGTGCCGGCGCTGGTGGCCGGGGACGACTGGCCCCAGATGCTTAAAGAATTGCTCGACACACTTTCCGGGGAGGAGAGAAGCCGGTGGGAGGAGCGTATCGTCGCTTCGATTGCCTGCCACGGGGCGGTAAGGAGCGGTCAGGTTTTATCCGACGACGAGATGCGGGCGCTGGTGCGACAACTCGAGCAGACGACCAATCCCCATACCTGCCCGCACGGCCGGCCTACCGTGATGCGTTTGAGCGCCGCGCAGCTTGAAAAAGAGTTCGGACGCGACTAGCCGTCTGGCTGTCATCGCCCATGTCATTCCAGCGGAGGCTGGAATCCAGTTACCTCACCCCCTCTTAAACGCCCTTTTCTTCCCCTTCTCCCTCCCGATGTATCTCGTCCCAGCGCACCATACCTTCTTCGATGAGCTGGCGGATTTTCTTCTGCGGCGGGGTAAGCTGGGCGTTTTTGCCGGTCTTTACCTCTAAAATAACAATTTCCTGCGGGTCGCCATGGGACAGCCCGGGAAAAACTATCATGTCGATGGGACTGCCGATAAACCTGACTTCCGTCGGGTCGTATTTGAAGTCGGGGAAAAAGGGCACCATCTGTTCGGTGAACTTGCCGCCGAGGACGGCCCGACTCTGCTCGATGGCGCTTTTCTTGGCCTGTTCTATTTCCGTTTGCCAGTGCAGTATGGCGGCATCCCGCCAGTCGCGGAGCCGCTTTTCATATATCAGGCGCATGATAAAGTTGCTCAGGATGATAATCAGGATGGCGACGACTATTGTGAAGGCTATGGTGCCAGCGGTTCCCATGGGCGACCTCCTTTTTAACGAAAGTCATTTTTAGTTATTCGTATGTATCTATCAGACTGTGGAAACGGAAACGTTGCCTGATTTCTGCTATTGATAAGGGTTCTTTAGTAAATAACATGACATCGACCGAGCCGGGCACGGTTGCGGAAATGCTTTCCCGCTTGCCTGATTGTTTTAAAGTCCATTCACCGCCGAGGTCTTCGGTCTGCATGGCCACCCCTGGTCTAAATCTCTTGGGTCTATTTTGCCACGTTGCCCCACGTTATGCAATTGGATCAAGCGGAAAAAACATGCACTTCGGAGACTGGCGGTTAAAATGGGCGTAGACCGATTCCGTGTGGAAATTTTGTTCGGGAGGACGGGCGGATTATTAGCTGATTTCCGGCCGTTTCCTGAATATGAAGACCGCTATGCGGATAGCGACAAGTGTGCCGGCTACGGTGCCAGCGATGATCCACCAGTTGGTTGACGACTGTACCGGCGCGGTTTCTTCCGGCACGTTCGTAGCAGGCGGTGGCAGAGTAACGGTGAATTGTCCGGTATTACCGGCAACATCAACGGAATATACTCCCTCGATGTCCTTCGCTATGGTGAAGGTTACCTTTTCATTCTGCCCGGCCCCGAGGGTTATTTCTTTGCTGGCCTCTTCCACGTCATTTATCTTGAGGATAACGGTATAACTCCCCTCGCTGCCTCCGGTATTGGTGACCACGGCTGAAATCGTCACTTCCCCGGAGGTATTGACTTCGTCCGGAGTGATTGACAAACCGGAGATGATAAAGCCGGCCGGTGTTACCTCGGTCACCGTGCCTTCAGGAACGGGTTCTTTTACGTTAAATGTGCTCCACAGACCGTTGACCTCGACCGTATATTCCCCGCCTGAGGCGGAGGTAAGCGTAAAGCTGACCGTCTGGCTCTTGCCACCGTTTAGAGTTACGTTTGTCGTCTGTATCGGCTGGCCATTTATCTTGAGGGTGACTTCTTTACTCCCGACTAGTGACCCGGTATTGGTGATGGTGACGCTGACCGTCACCGTTTCATCGGGATAAACCTCGTTTGGCGTAACGATTATTCCGCTGACTTCGAAGCTGGCAGGGGTCGTATTGGCCATGACCGTGAAGATAGAGAAGTGATCTATCAGTACGGAAATGGTGTTATTGACCGGGTCGACGATACAGTTATCGAAGAATTTCCATTGCCCGTCAATCCAGATAACGAGCACCAGGTTCTCTTCGGCGAACCCCTCAGCTATCTGTGAATCATCGTATTTAAAGGTCAGGATGGCAGGCGGGTCGAAGGTGGCGCCGTTGGGTCCGAGGTTGTAATTAAGGCATACGAACGTATAGTCGTCGGGAGGATCCGGAGGTGTGTCTAACGGTTTAATGGATATAAAACTCAGGCGCTGGCCGTTTTTGTTCAAGCCATATGTGCCTAGGGGTACGTAAAGTGTTACTTTACCGTCGGCGGATTGGAAAATGGCATTATTGGTGACGAATTGTCCATCGCCGTTTATATAATCGTTCAGGCCGGTAATACCGAGGGATCCGCCCCCTCCTCCACCGCCGCCCCCGCCTCCGCTGCTTTCAAGAGTGCCCTCAGAGATGGTCACCTGGTCCTCGGCTGAAGGTCCATTGCCGACTAAGTCACTAGGCGTGACCACGCATTTCCAGATTTCCCCGGCGATTGTGCCGGAGCCGTCTATGGTGTACGTAAGATCAGTAGTGTTGGCTTTCGTGAGTCCGGACTGTAACACGCCATTTTTATACCACTCATAAGTGTATGTTACCTGATCTCCATCGACATCAACGCTTTGTGTTGTTATAAGACATGTCAGGTCTTCGCCCGGGTCGGGAGTATCTGGGAAGACGTTGACTACCGGCGCTGTTGGCAGATCGTTCGGTGGGCCGTTACCGCTAATTGTCACTATTGTCACCTGGTCCTCGGCTGAAGGTCCGTTACCGATAGAGTCATTAGGCGTGACCACGCATTTCCAGATTTCCCCGGCGATTGTGCCGGAGCCGTCTATGGTGTACGTAAGATCAGTAGTGTTGGCTTTCGTGAGTCCAGGCTGTAGTACGCCATTCTTGTACCATTCATAAGTGTATTTTACCGGATCTGCATCGGCATCACTGCTTTCTGTGGTTATAAGACATGTCAAGTCATCGCCCTGGTAAGGATTATCTGGGACTACGTCGACTACCGGCGC
>CAZEUJ010000068.1:0-4264 GCA_964514525.1 uncultured Dehalococcoidaceae bacterium | reverse complement strand
GTTGGCAGATTGTTCGATGGGCCGCCACCACCAATTGTCACTGAGGTTCCGACATCATCAGCTAGGGCAATACCGGAAAACAGAAACACCTGACTCACGCTTAATAAGAGCACTAACGCTAGCGTACTAGCTAGTAATAAGCGAGAGTTTCGCGTCCTGGGTTTCTGTATTTTCATCATTTTTCTATTCCTCCGATATCTCTTCGTAATATCAGAGTTTTTTATCTTGTATTCATGTACCAGGTATTTCCCGCTCTTTAATATTAGATAACCTATGGGTGATTTTCGGTTAAAGAATAGTAATAACTCCGTGAGTATTTTCTGCAATTATTGAAACGGAAAGTACCTTATCTTCACCAATTTGGGTTTACCTTCGGAAGGAAAGCTTGATGACGGGGGTAAAATGATGATTTTTTTACCCGGAAGGGTGTCAAAACCGGTTATCAACTCTTCGACTGGTTGCTGCCGGGTTTAACCAGCGGGATGCCCGCCGCGCAGAGAGGACATTGTTGGGGTTCGTACGTTATTACTTCGGTGCGATGGCAGCTGAAGAAAGGAAAGCCGAAGTCCACCTTATCCGGCGAGCGGTCGACCAGTACGCCGATGCCCACGATATTACCCCCCAGCCTTTTGACGGCGTCAATCGTATCGCGTATCGAGCCGCCTTTGGTCAGGATATCGTCGACGATGAGGACACGCTCGCCCGGCGCGATGCGGAAGCCTCGCCGGAATTCTCTGCCGCCGGACTCGCTCTTTTCGGCGAAGATGCCGCGCACGCCCAGTTGCCGTCCGACCTCATAAGCGAGGATGACGCCGCCCGTAGTCGGCCCGGCCACCACCTGGACGCGACTCTTACGGAAATGTTCGGCGATCAATCGGCAGAGTTTCTCGGTATATTCGGGGTATTGCATGACCTGGAACTTCTCCCAGTAGACCGGGGAGTGCAGACCGGAAGCCAGTAGGAAGTGCCCCTTGAGCACCGCCCCGGCTTTTTCGAACATTCGCTCGACGTTCTCGGTCACCCCGAAGCTCCCCGATTGTTTGTTACTTAAGGCTCGCTCTTGATATAGCTAGCCGCTGGCATTGGCGATCTGATCGTCGAGGGGGTAGTTCTGGACGATTCCCCAGTCGTCCGGCGGCCAGGTGGATAGCCAGGCTTTACCCCGGATATCTTTACGGTCCACGTACCAGTTATTGTGCGAGTCGTTGCTGTGGTTCCGGTTGTCACCCAGGACGAAATATCTGTCCTTCGGGACCATTACGGCGGGCATGGCGTACTGCGGGACCTCCGCTACGTACGGCTCGACCAGCCTGACATTGTTAACGTATACGGCTTGGTCTTTGACCTCGACGGTATCGCCGGGTATTCCGATGACCCGCTTGATGAAATCTTCCCCGCTGTCGTCGGGTGCTTTGAAGATAACGACATCCCCCCGCTCCGGGTCGCCGAAGAAATAGACGGCTTTATTGACCACCACCCTCTGCCCCTCGTGAAAGTTGGGTTCCATGCTGGTCATGAACACCTCGTAAGTCTGGATCGTTCTCTGCGCCACCACAAAGATGATAACGGCCAGCAATATGGTGATCAGAAATTCGCGTAGGAAGTTCTTCATCGTCTTTTTCCCGGCTTAAGCCTAATTATACTCTCTTTTTATCTACCCTGCTATATCATGCCGCGTAATGTCTTGATAAAAATCCGCTAACATAATAGGATAGATGAGGATTGTTAAGGTTTTCTATATGACGTCTAATATCAAGGATAAATTTAAAGCTTTAGTACGACTCCCCCGGAATCGCCCCTATTTGCTCTCTTTCGTCATTATGGTATTGGCCGCTATTCTGGTCGGACTGGATAATCCCACCGGCATCATCCTGGGATGGCTGGCCGTGGTTGTCCTGCTGGTGGCCCTGGTGCATAAATGGCGGAAACCCTGGTATTTTCTTATTCTGTTAGCAGGATCGTTTTGCGGGGCCATATTACTTTCGGCTTTTTACATGGTGATAGCGAAGCCCCTGGCCGAGTGGATTGGCGGCGTTAATGCTACGGACAGTGCCGCCTGGCATGTTTTTCATGTAATAATGACCAACGTTATCTTGCTGGTCGTCCCGATGGGCTTGTTATTCGGCGCTGTAGGGTTTATCGTTGTAGGTATTTTTTACCTGTTTAACCTCATCCGCCGGAGTCGTTCTGCTGATGGCGCTTGACTATTGTCGTAATTTAGATTATGTTATACCAAGAGTTTCAAGGTATTGCCTTGAAAGTCGAGAGCCTTGACCGATGGACATAATCTATACGGCACTACTGGCGATAGGTGCGTTCATTCTCGGCGCCGTTCCTTTTTCGGTGATTATCGGCCGCCTGATTCTCGGGAAAAACATCCGGGACTACGGCGATGGTAATCCCGGTTCCGTTAACGTCTTCCGGGCGGGCGGTCAAAAATCAGGGCTTCTGGCCGTATTCCTGGATATCGCCAAAGGCGTTCCGTTCGTTTTTCTGGCCCATGCCTGGCTGCATCTACCCGGTTTGTCTATTGTCATGGTGGCTTTGAGTGCGGTGCTCGGCCACGCTTTTTCGCCGTTTTTGCGCTGGCACGGCGGTAAGGCGGTGGCGATTAGCTTCGGGGTGCTGGCGGGTTTACCTCAGCACGAGGTGCTGTTGGCATATATCGCCTTCGTGGTCGCCGGCTTCCTTTTTGTGGAAAACGATTCCTGGATTGTGGTGCTCGGCGCCGCCGCCACGCTGGCTTACGTAGCTATCGCCGGCGAGCCTTACTGGGTAATACTGCTGTTGTTCTGCATACTGGCTCTGTTCGTTTTTAAGTATTACGACACGCTGCATTCTTTGCCCCGGTTCCGGGGAAGGCTTATTCGCTGGCTCCAATCGATATTCGGGGGGACTACAACCGTATAGGGCTTGGTATGTTGTATCAAATTATTATTGCGGCCGGGCTTTTAGTTTTTCTGGTTAACCTTGTGCTTAATTTGCGGAGCCTTAAGAGGCCGCTTCGCCATGCTAAAGTGCCGCGGCCGGCCCCCCTTATCTCTGTCCTGGTCCCCGCGAGGGATGAAGAAGCCAATATCGGCGCATGTCTGGAATCTTTGCAGCAACAGGACTATCCCAATTTCGAGGTCCTGGTCTTGGATGATAATTCGGTGGATGGTACGGCCGGCATCGTCAACCGGATAGCAGCCGGGGACAATCGCATCAAGCTTATCACGGGGGCGCCCCTTCCGGACGATTGGACGGGCAAGCCCTTCGCCTGTTACCAACTGGCGCAACGTGCCAGCGGCGACTGGCTTTTGTTCGTCGATGCTGATACGATTCATGCCCCCAACATGCTGCGCTCGGTGCTGGATACCGCTCTCAAGTCGAAAATCTCGTTGCTTTCTGGTTTTCCCCGCCAGTTGGCCGCGTCTTTGCCCCAGATGATAGCCGTCCCGATGATTTACTTCATTATCATGGGCTGGGCGCCGCTCTGGTTGATTCATCGCCTGAAGTCGACCCGCCCCTCGGTGGCAATCGGCCAGTTCCTTCTCTTCTCCCGCGATGAGTACTGGCGTATCGGCGGACACAAGGTGGTGAAGTCACGGATTCTGGAAGATATCTGGATGGGCATCGAGGTGTCCCGCCGCGGCGGTCGCCACGTGGCCGTCGACCTTTCCCCGGTGGTCTCCTGTAATATGTATCCCACGGTGGGGGGGATGTGGAGCGGCCTGGTGCGCTGCGTCTATTCCGTGACGGCGATATCCCCCATCATGCTGCTGGTGCTGATTCCCCTCGCCTGGCTGTTCTATATCGGGCCCTTCTACTGGCTCTGGAACGGCTTTTTCATGTATGATGCACCTCTGCTCTGGCGCGGCCTGGTCGTCTTTCAGGTCGTGCTGGTAATCTTTATGCGCTGGCTGGTGGATAACCGCTTCAAGGAGCCGTCGGTATCGGCCTGGCTGCACTTGCTCGGCATAGGCTATATCTTTGTAGTTGTTGTTTACTCCTTCCTGCGCTGGCTGGTGGGCGCCAGCGTTAGCTGGAAAGAGCGCGTCTACGGCGAGGAAAAGTCCATCGTCAAATAGCTTCTCTTCCGTCGTTCCCGAGTAGGCGGGAATCCAGTCACCTCACCCCCTTTGTCCCCCTCTCCTTTTAAGGAGAGGGGGAAGAAAAAAGGAAAGAGGGGCTCCACCCCTCTTAAACTCCCTATAATATGTCATTCTGAGCGCAGCGAAGAATATCGGGGAAGGGTTGTCCTCCATTAACATCCTTATTGACA
>CAZEUJ010000067.1:0-10792 GCA_964514525.1 uncultured Dehalococcoidaceae bacterium | reverse complement strand
GCGCCGAAATCGAGAACCTTAATAAAGGCGGGCCGATTGCCATGGCCGATTTTACCATCCTCAACGATTCTTCGCTGGCCAGCGTTAACAAACAGGTGGAAAAAATATTCGCGAGTATAAAATGACTACGTACAAACGTCCCGATATTGATGAGTATTTCTTAAAGATTGCCTCGGTAGTCGCCGAGCGTTCCACCTGCCGACGCCATCACATGGGGGCCATTGCCGTGAGGGACAAGCATATCCTGACCACGGGCTATAACGGAGCGCCGGCAGGGGCTAAAGACTGCCTGGAGTTGGGCTGTCTCCGCGACGAATTGGGTATACCCTCAGGGACGAGGCAGGAGATATGCCGGGCTATCCACGCTGAGCAGAACGTCATCATCCAGGCCGGGCTTCACGGAGTAAGTCTGGAGGGGAGCACTGTTTATTGCACGCATACGCCCTGCGTGCTCTGTGCTAAAATGCTCGTCAATGCCAGGATTTCACGCTTCGTTACCTTCGGGAAATACAGCGATGACAGCTTTATTGAGATATTTAAAGAGGCCGGTATCAAGGTTGATATTAGGGATAGACCTTCATCGCAGATAACCTATCTGGACTGATTCTTCCTTTTAATCGCCTCGCGCGCCGCCGCTACGATATCTTTCGCCGTAAGTCTGTACTTTGCCAGTAGTTCCGCCGGCTTGCCGGACCCGCCAAAGACATCTTTTATAGCGACGAACTCCATCGGGACGGGTTGGTATTTAGCGGTAACCCGTGCCACGATGCTGCCCAGACCGCCGTGCTCCTGGTGCTCCTCGGCAGTCACGATAGCGCCAGTTTCTACGGCAGCTTTAGTGATTGCCGCTTCATCGATAGGCTTGAGGGTGGGCATGTTCAGTACCCGGCAGTTGATGCCTTCTTTAGCCAGGATGGTGGCGGCTTCCAGTGCCGGAGCCACCATCACGCCGATAGCGATTATTGTGGCGTCCGCACCAGACCTCATTTCCACCCCCTTGCCGATTTCGAAATGATAGTCATTATCGTAGACCATCGGCAACTTGGGTCGACATAGTCTTACGTAGCAGGGGCCGTTACGGGCGGCTACTGCCCTTATCACCTGGGCGGTTTCAATGCCGTCCGCCGGGACGATGACGGTAAAGCCGGGCAGAGAGCAGATGAGGGCCAGGTCTTCTAAGGCCTGGTGCGAAGCTCCGTCCTCGCCGACGGTAATGCCGGCATGGGTGACCACTATTTTCACGTTGAGTTTAGCCTGGGCTACCGAGACGCGTATCTGGTCGAAGCATCGCCCGGGCGCGAACACAGCAAAGGTGCTGGCGAACGGTATTTTCCCCGAGGCGGCCAGTCCGCAGGCTATGCCGATCATATTCTGTTCGGCGATGCCCACCTCGAAGAAGCGTTCGGGGAACTCCTTTTCGAAATACTGGGTCATCGTCGAAGGCTTGAGGTCGGCGTCCAGAACCACGATATCCGGGTTCTCTTTACCCAGTTCCACCAGCGTCTTACCGTAGACTTCTCTCGGGGCGATTTCTTCAGCCACGCTTATGCCAGCTCCTTCAATGCTTTTTGTAGTTGCTCGGCGTTGGGTGCTTTGCCGTGAAAATCGACGTTGTTTTCCATGAAGCTGACCCCCTTGCCTTTGACGGTGTGGGCGATGATAACGGCGGGTTTACTCTTCACTTTTTGGGCTTCTCCGAAGGCAATAAGAAGCTGGGAGAAGTCGTGGCCGTCCACCTCAAGGACTTTCCACCCGAACGCGTCCCATTTCTTATTCAGCGGGTCGAGATTCATAATTTCTTTATTAAAGCCGCTCAACTGGATGCCGTTGTTGTCGACGATAGCCGTCAGGTTGTCCACCTTAAAATTCGCCGCCGACATGGCGGCCTCCCAGGTCTGGCCTTCGTCGCACTCGCCATCGCTCAGCAGGGCGTAAACGCGCCATGGTTGTTTATCCAATCGACCCGACAGCGCGCAACCGACGGCGAAAGAAAGCCCCTGCCCCAGGCTCCCCGACGACATTTCAATCCCGGGCGTGGCGGTACGGTCGGCATGTCCCTGCAAACGACTATCAAGTTGCCGCAGGGTGGCCAGCTCTGACTTCGGGATATACCCGCACTCCGCCAGTACGGCGTAGAGGACGGGAGCGGCATGCCCCTTACTGAGGATAAATCTGTCCCTGTCCTTCCACTGCGGGTCGGATGGCTTGTGCCGCAATATCTTCCAATATAGTGTGGTAACTATCTCTACGGCGGAAAGAGACCCACCGGGATGGCCGCTGCCGGCTTTAGCTATCATCGTTACGATGTCGCGGCGCAACCTTTTAGCCACCGCCGTAAGGTCCTCGTTGGAAGAAAAAATGCCATTATTGGAAAACTTTGCTCGTTCGGGATTATGTGAAGCGGATGGTGCGGTCATTGTCAGTATTATATAATCAATGGCGTTAGCACGTCTACTCAAGTTATCAGCGTATCAAATAAATGCTTAAAGCCATGACAACCATGCCGGCAATGACCCCGATAATCACCAGATGCTCTTTGCCATAAAGATGGGCGGTGGGAAGGAGTTCATCTAGGCTGATATAGACCATGATGCCTGCGGCGAAAGCCAGCAGCGAGTATATCAGGGTAGGGGTAAGGAAATTAAAGAGGACGGCATAGCCGATAACGGCGCCGATCGGCTCGGCCAGGCCGGCGGCTAAAGAATAGAGGAAAGCCCGTCCGCGTGAGCCGGTAGCCTCCCAGATAGGCACGGACACGCTGACGCCCTCAGGGATGTTATGCAGGGCGATGGCGATGGCCACCAGGAATCCGAAGGTGCGGTCGCCGGTAATACCACTGCTGAAGACGGCGAGTCCTTCCGGGACATTGTGAATAGCTATACCTATGGCTGTAAGCATACCGACGCGCATAAGAGATGCGCGACTGGCTCTTTTTCCATAGCGATGCCTGAAGCCGTGGGTCAATTGGCCTGCCTCAGCAGGACTAATTTCGGGTTCTTCGATACGCTCCTCTTTGTACTCATGGGGAATAAAAATATCCAGTATCGCGATAAAAGCTATTCCGATGAAAAATCCCAGGTTGGCAGTGGCGTAGCCGACCTTGTCAAAGGATTCATGAAGCAGCTCGGCAAAGGAGATATAGAGCATGACGCCGGCGGAAAAGCCAAGAATCAGTGACATTTGGCTGGGTTTGGGCCTGCGGATGAAATAAGCGATAGCGCTGCCGATGCCGGTCGAGAGGCCTGCCAGCAGGGTCAAGAGAAGGGCAAAACCTATATCACCTGACACTAAATAAATCCATCTTTGAACCCCGCTCCGGCTTTATATTACCCGGCGGGGTTTCCGGTGATTAATTCATTATATATCACCCTGTACAAGACTGTCCATAACGCTAACACAGCTTTAAACTAAACGGGAAATGAGCCCATCAGATTGATTTTTATCGTCATTTATGGTTAAATTGAAAGGTTGAAAGGGGAAAAATGGAAGAGTTGAAATTGACCGCTACGAAGAGGGATGTGCTCGGGAAGAGGAACCGGTTTTTGCGCCGCCGGGGAATCACACCGGCGCATCTCTTCGGCCATAGCTTAGAATCACTATCCTTACAATGCGATACCGTCGAGCTTAAGAAAGTCGTTGCCCATTCCGGCACAACGCGACTCGTTAGCCTTAAAATAGACGGCGAAAAAGCGCCGAAAAGCGTATTCATCCGGGAAATCCAGAGGGACGCCCTGGGCAAGCAACTGATCCACGTCGATTTCTACCAGGTAAGAAAGGGCGAAAAGATGACGATGGACGTACCCATCGTCCTGATAGGTGAAGCCCCGGCGATGAAGGGCAAGGGGCGCATGATCTCTCGCGGTATTATGTCGCTGAGCATCGAATGTCTGCCGGAAAAGGTACCGCCGCAGATAGAAGTTGACATAAGTAACCTTCTGGAACTCGAACAGGCAATTCATGTCAAAGACATTGTCCTCGACCCGGATATCACTGTACACGTCGACCCGGAACAGTTGGTGGTCAAGGTTACGGAAATCGTGATTAAGGTTGAAGAAGAGAAACCCGTAGTTGCGGAAGAGGTCGCTGTCGAGGGTGAAGAGGTCGAGGGCGCCGCGGAAAAACCGACGGCTGAAGCGGCCGCCGGTAAACCTGAAAAGGCCGAAAAGCCAGAAAAGAAAGAATAACCTTTACCGGTCAACTTTAACCACGGGCATGTGGTCCGATAATGATAATTGATTTCCACACGCACGCGCTGCCGCCGCAGGTAAAAAACAACCGCAGCCGCTATGTGGAAAAGGACGCCGCTTTCGCCGAAATATACTCGGGAGAAAAGGTCAGGATCGCCACCGCCGAAGACCTCCTCGCCAGCATGGACCGCGAGGAAATAGACATCTCCGTCATCGTCAACTACGGCTGGAGCACCCACGACTTCTGCGTGGAAACCAACGACTATATCCTTGAGTCCGTCGCCCGTTACCCGAAACGCCTGGTGGGTTTCTGCGCGGTATCCAGCTATCACGATGACTTTTCTCTAGCCGAGATAGAACGCTGTGTCCACGGGGGCATAAGGGGTGTCGGCGAGCTCCGTCCGGACGTACAATTGCCCGAATCCGTCAGCCAGGAAACGCTGGCGCCTTTTTCACGGTTATTGATTGAGCACAATCTGATTTTATTGACACATTCCTCCGACCCGGTAGGACATCCTTACCGCGGCAAAGGGGCGGCCACGCCGGAAAAGCTTTATGAATTTATCGCCAATTTCACCGGCGTGCCGGTCGTCTGCGCGCACTGGGGAGGGGGACTGCCGTTCTATACGCTGATGCCCGAAGTACGGCAGACGCTGGAGAACGTCTATTTCGATACGGCCGTTTCTCCTTTCCTTTACCGGCCAGAAATCTACCGGTACGTAAGGGATCTGGTGGGGGCCGACCGTATCCTCTTTGGGAGCGACTACCCGGTGATAGCGCCGGCCCGCCTGCTCAAGGAAATCGATGCCGTGGCACTATCCGGCGAAGACCGCGAAATGATTCTATCCGGCAATGCGCGCCGACTGCTCGGTATATAGCGGGTAATATGGAAAATATTCGCTCGTTTATCGCCATTGAGCTTCCTCAGGAAGTAAAACTAACCCTCGCCCGACTGCAAGCTCAACTGCAGTCGGGCAGTACGGTGCCGGTAAAGTGGGTAAACCCGGACAGTATTCATCTGACCCTCAAGTTCCTCGGCAATATCGAACCCGGTCTGACCGGTAGGATAACCGCCGCGATTGAAGAAGCCTGCCGCGGGGTGCACCCGTTCCCTCTCGGACTCAGCGGACTAGGCGTTTTTCCCAATCCCAGGCGGGTCCAGGTGGTCTGGGTGGGATTAAAGGGGGAGGTCGAACAACTGGGCTTGCTTCAAAAACGTCTTGATTCCGTCCTGGCGCCTCTGGGTTTTGAGGCAGAGAAACGCTCTTTTACGCCTCATCTTACCCTGGCCAGAGTCCGCGAGCAGGCCACGCCGGACGAAAGGCAATCTCTGGGGCAGCTGGTTACCGGCACCACTCTGGAAGGGGGCGGTAATGTGAACGTAGATACTGTGTACCTGATCAGGAGCCAGCTGACCAGGAACGGCCCCATATACACCAGGATTAACTCGGTAACATTGAAATAGGTTCTTTCTTACACGCTCTTAATTCATACCTTATTCCATTCTTTCACCCTTGTTGAACCGTACACTGAGCTCTATTTTTTAGGAGGGGAAAATTTTACTAAATATTTATGCGCCGACGGTATAATTTACGTCTTGTTTAGCTTCCGCCTTTTAGAATGAACGCAGACAGCCAATGAAAGGTCGGGAGGGGCGCGAATGAGTGAACCGAAGGAAAGTATACTTCTGGTAGACGATGAGGAAGCCATCAGGCAAATTCTGAATAAAGGCCTGGCTATGCGCGGTTATACCTGTGACGAAGCTGAAAATGGCGAGCAGGCGCTGAAAAAACTCGAGATTAATCACTCCGATCTGGTCATTATGGATATAAATATGCCGGGCAGGCTTGGCAGCGATGTTTTACCGGATATCATCAATCGTTTCCCGGAGACGGCCGTTATTATGGCCAGCGGCTTTACCGACCCCATGATTGCGGCGCAGTGTCTTAAGCAAGGCGCCGAGGATTTTATCAACAAACCTTTCCGGTTCGAGCAGGTTTTACAGAGCGTCAACGGCACCCTGGATAAGAGAAAGATTGAACTGGAGATTCAACGTTATTTACAGGACATGGAGAAGAAAGCCACCCAGCAAGCGGTGGAACCCAGGAAAATTTTTCTCAGCGCCGTTGAGAACCTTATCAACACGTTGGAATCTCTGGACACCTATATTAAAGGGCATTCACAGGCAGTGGCCGAGCTGGCTTTAGCCGTCGGCAGGCAGCTTAACCTTTCCCCGGAGGAAATGGAAGACCTGCGCTGGGCGGCTCTGCTTCACGACGTCGGCAGGATAGCGGTTGACCCGGACATTCTCAACAAACCCCGCGAGCTGACACCCGGCGAATACCGGCACATCATGACCCATGCCGTCATCGGTCCCAGGCTGGTCAAACCGTTTGTAAATGATAATGTGGTACAGATAATTTCGCACCACCATGACCATTATGACGGCGGCGGCCTCGGGCAGACGGTACGCGGTAAAGACATACCCCTGGGGGCCCGGATTATAGCCGTAGCTGACGCCTATCAGGCCATGATTTCCGACCGCCCTTACCGGCGGGCACTGTCCAAGACGGATGCGGTAGATGAATTGCTCTGGTATAGCGGTTCTCAGTTCGACCCTATTATCACCAATATCATCATCAATACCGTGCAGAGCAGGGTCCAGGCAAAACCCGCCGGCTGAAGGAACAGTTTTCAGCTTTAACACATCACATTTTTCACAAAAATGGCCGGCTGCCTGAAAATAGGCCAAAAGGACACTTGTCAACCACCGCCGTTTCAGGTTATACTTATATGGTTTATTCTATATTTTTGGTTGGGAGGAGGACCCCATGGAACAGATCAATTTCCCTAAATGTCAGAAATGCAATTCTGGAGACCTGGTGCCTCTTTCGGATTTCGGCAGCCAGGGGGCATCTATCCAGTTTAAGGCCTGGGTTTGTACCAATCCCGATTGCGGCTTCAACCTGAAGATCCGGAACGGTGATGTCTATAGAGACGAACCTATCATGAGTGGCGCGCTCCACAACTCCCGGCCCCGATAATCCCGAGTGAGCCACAACCAAAATACCGGACGACGGATGGCGAACGTGCTTCCTCCGATTTCCAGTCTCAAGAGGGTAGCACTTGATCTGCTTTTTCCACAGTGGTGCATCGGCTGTGGTAGAGAAGGCGATTATATATGCAGCGCCTGCCGCCAGGGACTGCCGGTGATTACCCCTCCAATCTGCCCCAGGTGTGGACGTCCCCAAAGCCTGGGGGTAATCTGCCGCGATTGTAACGATGTGCCAGTTGAGATAGACGGTATTCGTTCTCCATTCATTTTCAACGGCGTGATACGCCAGGCTGTTCACGAGTTAAAGTACCGGAACCTGAGAGCGCTCGTGCCTGTACTGGCGGGGTTGTTATATGATTACTTGGTCAAAAACCCGGTCCCCGGAGATATTCTGGTACCGGTGCCGCTACACCCGAAACGCTGGCGGGAACGCGGCTACAATCAGTCCGCTTTACTGGCATGGGAACTCGGAAAGTCAACCGGTTTAGGAGTCGTGACGGATTGCCTCGTTCGCCACAGTTACTCCCAACCGCAGGCGAGGTCGGCCGGAGTCAGCGAGCGACAAAAGAATGTCGCCGGTGCTTTTACATGCCTTGACGGGCGGCTCAAGGGCAAGCAGGTAATTATCATCGACGATGTATCTACCTCCGGGGCTACACTCAATGCCTGTGCCGCAGCACTTAAGTCAGGCGGGGCCGCTCAAGTATGGGGACTGGTAATGGCGCTGGAGTTATAGAAGGGTGACGTCGGAAAAGCATTAATACAGGAGCGAGGAAATATGGAGTTAAAGATAGCCGGTACCAATACCGTAATAGCGCCAGCTGCGCAGCGCTATATCGAACGCAAAATCAGTAAACTCAGCAAGCATTTGCCCGATATTATCGATACAAAAGTAGAAATTTCCGAAGAGAAAACAAAATCGCCGCAGCAGCGTTACCTGGTGAGGGTGACGGTCAATAGCGGCATCGCCGATTCGGCTTTTCACGGTGAAGAGCGGGGGGAAGACCTGTTTAAAGCGGTAGACAGGGTGGTCAGCATCATGACTCGGCAACTCGAGCGCCACAAGGGCAAGCTCTATGACAAGGGCCGGGGCAACCCAATGGCCAGAGGCAGGTACAATGGGACTGACCAGCCTATAGCCGAAAGAAAGGTGGTCAAGACTAAACATTTCATCGTTGAACCGATGTCCCGCACAGAGGCTATCGAGCAGATGGAGAAACTCGGCCATGATTTCTTCCTTTTCGTTGACGCCAACAATCAGGAGGTCCGGCTGCTATACCGGCGTAATGACGGAAATTACGGTCTCATTGAGCCGGAGTTCAAATAGTTGTTCTACGCTGTCTTTGATACCGCCGCAGGTTGGATAGGGATACTGGGCTCCGCAACAGGTTTACGCCAGGCCACTTTGCCGCAGCGGACGGAACGGGCGGCGTATGAATTGCTACGCCCCGGCCCCGAGGACGCGGTAGCGGCGACGCAGAGGTTCGGAGACCTGATTGACCGCTACCGGGCCTACTTTTCGGGGCACCGGGTGGACTTTCCTGATAAGCTCGACTTTGATGACGCCACACCATTTCAATGCGGCGTATGGAGGGCAGTCCGTGGTATTCCCTGCGGACAAACGCGGAGTTATGCCTGGGTGGCTGGGTGGGTGGGGAGCCCAAAAGCGGTGCGGGCGGTGGGGCAAGCCCTGGCCGGAAATCCGCTCCCTATTATCATTCCCTGCCACCGTGTGGTAGCGGGAAACGGCGGATTGGGGGGCTTTAGCGGGGGACTTCAAATGAAGACGTTACTGCTGAGACTGGAAGCAAATCCGGCAGCGAATAATAAATCCAATATTAGATAGATTACATGTGTACCAATGGATAATTTCGACTTAGATAACCTTCGTTTGGCCTCGGAAGTGCCCGTCAATTTCAGGTTCAGAAAGTCCGTCTCATATTCCTCGATTAAGCCTTCATTGGCGAAGCTAAAGAATCTGTTTTCCCCGATGATGATGTGGTCCACCACCTTAATTTGTAATATCCTACCCATAAAGACGAGGTCTCTGGTAAGAAGATTATCTTCTTTACTGGGGGCAGGGTCACCAGAGGGGTGATTGTGGACAAAAATCAGGGACTTCATGTTATGGGCGATGGCGCTTTCGACAACCTCGCGGCCATTTATGGCGATTTTATCCGTAGTTCCTTCGAAAAGGTCAACGACCTCCGTAATCTGATTCCGGACATTAAGAAAAATAACCTTGAAAACTTCTTTCTTGAGGTCTCGCATCGAATAGTAGAGATAATCGAAAACATCCTGAGGTGAATCATATATAGACTTCTCCTTGATTTTCTCCTGTAGGACTTTAAGGGGTAACTTATGGAGCATGGCAATACAGAACACGCAAGCGGGGGTGACACCGATTTGTGATAATTCCTCGGGGGAGGCGCTCAGGAAATTGCCGAGTTTTTTAAACCTGTCAATACATATAATAGCCAGTTGCTTGGCCTTGCGCGCGGGCATGACCAGGCTCAATAACAATTCAATAATTTCTCGGTCTTCAAAATTCTGAAAACCTTCTTGGATGAATTTTTCCTGTAACTCTGTCAGGTGTTTTTCTGATCTTACCTGGGAAAGCACCATCTGACTCTCTTCCGCCCGCTCGCGCTCGGAGCCTCCAATAAGGACCAGGTCGCCTTTGTGCTTAATGAGATTGTATTGGTGCTTGCTCATCACGTTTATGGCCTGGCTGGCTCCATGTTTATGAAGGGGATAAGTGCAAAGGGCGAGCATGTGGTACTTGCTGATGGCATTGTTTATCTCTCCTTCATATGCAATGTATTTATTCCAATCCCTTCTTTCAAGCCAGGCCGTATCACCGGTTACCCTCATGCCGTCATAACCCGAGGCCATAGCTCGCTCGAGCTTTTCAATCCAGGCATTAAGGACCCTTTTCCCATTGAAAACATCACCTTTGAGATACCAATCGGTATGCGGGATAATCTCTACCTGTCCACCCGCCAGATACTGCGGGAAATCAGGTATAGCCTTCCCCATGGCTTCTTCGGACTCTTTTTTGCTGAGGGGCTCTGCAGTAATCCAGATACAAGACTCGTTATTTTCCAGACCGGCTTTGAAATAGGGAATGAAGATATCTTTCAGGTCATTCGGGGTACTATAGAAGACGCATATATGTGAGCCCCAGGGCAGATGCTTCAGAGTGTCAATGCCCGTTTCTCTATTGTCAACTACCATGGGACACCGCCTTTTATTCCGGCGTACCGATGGTTAGTTAATTATCTTATGCCCCATTATTGATAACTAATAATCCTGTTGTCAAGTGTATGATATGAAATAATACAATTTATTCAACCGCCGGCGTTGATAGCGCTATTGAAAGGCATTAATAGTTATTAGGTGTTTTAACCTGATAAAGACGGCGCCTGGACTCCGCCGTACCTCTTAACATGAGGTTCAAAAAGTCGGTCTCGTATTCCTCGATTAATCCTTCGCCGGCGAAGCTGTAATAACGGTTATCGCCGATGATGATGTGGTCCAGGACCCTGAG